>CAKQXI010000066.1 GCA_934281565.1 uncultured Prevotella sp. | reverse complement strand
CTTGACTACGACTTTCTCGGAAACTGGGAACTGGACGACTTCTGGGAACAATACTTTCTGGGAATGACATACATGGTCCTTCACTTGTTGCAAATACTGCTCATACAATATACGGATATGCGCCCGATGCTGGTCTATGATCATCAGTCCAGACTTTACCGCCGTCATAATATATTTTCCTTTATATTGATAATGTGCAGGAGACTTTTCCGCAATGATACTGGTGGAAGTTTCTTCCTGACTTGCAGATTCAAAGATGTCAGTTTCTTTAGGTGCAGTTTCCTGATCTTTCAAGCCTTCATACAACTGCTCCCAATGTTCGTCCACTTGATTCGCATATTGTTGTTTGACTGTCGAGGACGAACTTGTTGCCTTGAAAGGGTTATAGGTAGGATCGACACTGACCTTAGGAGCAGAAGCCTTTGGCAAGATCTCAGGATTATAGACTGGAATATCAGGCTTGTCCTCTGTATTAAAGTCGATTGTCGGCACCTCATTGAACATACCGATAGACTCCTTGACCGCAGCCGAGAGGATTTGCCAGATAGCCTGTTCATTCTCAAACTTTATCTCTGTCTTTGTCGGATGGATATTTACATCTATATCCTTAGGGTCGACTTCAAAGTAGACGAAATAAGGAACTTGTTCACCTTGTGGTATCAATCGGTCGTATGCAGCAAGGACAGCCTTGTTGAAATACGGATGTTTCATATAACGACCATTCACAAAGAAATATTGGTGGGCATTCTTCTTCCTTGAAGCCTCAGGCTTGCCAATAAAGCCAGAGATCTTGCACATCGTCGTCTCTACGTTGATAGGCAAAAGCTCTTGGTTGAAACGCTTGCCAAAGACCTCAACGATGCGTTGGCGCAAGTTGGCAACCCTCAAATTGAACAACTCGGAATCATTGCTATGAAGTGTAAACGCCACTTGAGGATAAACCAAGGCTATACGCTCGAAAGCGGTGAGAATGTTATTCAATTCCGTAGAATTGGACTTCAAGAACTTTCGGCGAGCAGGAACATTATAAAAGAGGTTGCTAACCATAAAATTACTGCCCACAGGACAAGAACATGGTTCCTGGCCTTCGTATTTCGAGCCAGAGATTGTCAACTGTGTACCTACTTCATCGTCAGCTTGGCGTGACTTCAGCACCACTTGCGCCACAGCTGCGATAGAAGCCAATGCCTCACCACGAAAACCCATGGTATGAAGCGCAAAAAGATCATCAGCTTGACGTATCTTCGATGTAGCATGGCGTTCAAAAGCCAGACGAGCATCCGTCTCTGACATTCCTTTTCCATCATCTATTACTTGGATGCTGGTTCTTCCAGCATCCACCACAGACACATGAATACTCTTTGCCCCTGCATCAATGGCATTTTCCACTAATTCCTTGATGACAGAAGCAGGACGCTGTATCACTTCACCAGCCGCAATCTGATTGGCAACTGAATCGGGTAAAAGTTGGATAATATCACTCATATACGATACTCTTAATTTAAATAAAACCACAATACCAAGAGCAACACCAGCAAGATGACGAGCACCCCAGCATTGGTACAACGCTTTTTACGAAACGAACCATGGAAATTCATATCATGCTTCTTGGTATAGCGATACTGGTATCTGAAACCACGTGGTTTCTTAGTTGGAAATAGTGCCATTGTCTTTCAACACTTGTAAAGGAGCGGCATGCCGCTTAATAGCTTTCAGTTCGGTTCCCTTAGCCTTTCCACGCCACTCGAATATATCGTCTTTGTCAAGTGGACGAATATAATCGAACCAAGCAAAGTTAGGGAGCTTGTATTTTGCAGGCGGTATTTGGGTCATAGGATAGAACGTACCCGTAGACTTGCTCGCCCATATTTTTTCCAACATCCTCTGTGGAGCCATAAACATACGTAGGGTGTCTGTCTCCATATAATTCAATCCCACCAGAGAACTATCCTTGTCGTTGGTCAGATAGTAAACTGTCTGCACGTTGCCCACGGACTCAGCCTTATTCATTTCCCCGTTCTGGAAATATGCCATCATCTCCTTGGATGTCACCTGATTGTAATGCTCTTTGTCTGGCATCTGCTCTATGGAAAGAGCCTGTCCTATCACATGGGCAAAACGAATGGTCGAGTCATTCATGAACACCTTGATACGCTCGCCCAACAACTGGCGATTGCCATTCCAAACAATAGGATCTCGATACATCGTCATACAAGAATCTTGAGAATTGAAAACCAAGGAGTCGCATACAGCTTGCACATCATTTCGGAAAGCACGTACCTTGCTATAAGCATGAACCTTGCGGTATACCGAGTCCGTATTGATATTAAACGTATAGATTTTCATGGTATCAGAATGAACCCACAGGGTATCTTTCAGAGAATAGTCAATGGCTACAGGATTTTGTGTCGCAAAGCCATAACCCGTTTTTTCATTGTACTTCAAGTAATTACAAGTGAGCGAGTTTCGGTTGTTCTTATCAACATAGACAACATTGCCACGACCTGTACTCATTCCGTCCTTGACATAATACAAACTATCGCCCGTAATGGTCTTTCCCTTGTCTTCCAGCATAGAGCGTCCAAACAATTGCGCTTGGTCGTTCTTGGTGTTATAATAACCGTCCTGGGTATGCACAACACTGGCACCCGAAATAATCTTGGATGGTCCTACCATGTGAGCCTTCGACTTATTGACATCATAATATAAAGTGTCAGTCGTTACCAAATCTTTTCCACTACGTAGCTTCACATTATAGACGAACTTAGCCTCTCTCGTCTCTGTATGATACTCTCCCCAATCTGACACAAGTCGGTCCTTGCCATCTATCAATGTACCGCCCTCAAAGAAATTAGCCATATTATAAAGGCGGTCATAATCCAAACTATCAGTACGTAACACTTGATGACGGTGATGGAGCACAACATTCTTACGAGCATGCATCATCTGCATCAGTCCATCATATTCCGCTCTCTCACAAACCAAGGAAAGAGTATCACCTTGGCGGAAATGCACGTGTCCAAAAGCTTTGACAGAATTAGAGTTCTGATAGAAATAAGCACTGTCACAAGTAAGATGAGCACCTTGATGGAGAAAAGACACTTTCCCTTTCACTATCTGCGCATCGGGATTCTTGCCATACAAATCATAATACAATTCATCGGCATGAAGCAAATAGACACGTTCACCCTTTGGGCGTTTTTTCTCACGCCCTTTAGGTGCTTGCATCGCCTGAACCAAACAAAGCCCAAAGAGGCATAGAACCAATATGAAAAAGATTCTATGCCCATTTATATACTGTTTTATATCAGTCTTTCTTATCATTTAACCCAACCTTGATATTCAAATTTACAATTCTTGTATCGGTCGTTCATACGGACATATGTCTGCTTAATCTTATTGACAACCCAGTCATGCAAGGTTTTCTCACGCTCCTTGGCCAGAACGACATCCTTCATAACTTGGAAGTCTTCCGTAATCGTAGCACGATGACCGTCCACCCTACTAACAAGTTTGACGATAGCACAAGTAGTCTTACCACGACTATTCACCATAGTAAACGCACGAGACACCCCACCGACTTTCATGGTATCCACCATACGAGCGACCTCCGTAGGCAAGTCTTTCATCTGGAACTTAGAAGTTCGGGTACCACTCTGTGATGTATTTGCCATCAAACCATGATTATTCCTTGTATCCTTGTCATCCGACAACATTGTCGCAGCTTCCTCAAAGGAGAATTTATTTGTCCTGATATCTGTACCGATAGAGTCCAAGCGAGCGATAGACTTGTCTATGGCGCTCTGAGACACACGAGGCTTCAACAAGATATGACGACACTTGATCTTATCACCACGCTTATCAATCAACTGGATGATATGGTAGCCAAACTCAGACTCTACAATCTTCGAGATTTTCTTAGGATCGGTCAAGTTGAATGCAACATTAGCGAAAGCAGGATCCAACATACCACGACCCACATAATCCATCTCACCACCCATACGGGCAGAACCAGGGTCTTCGGAATAAAGACGAGCCAAGGTTGCAAAAGAAGTTTCGCCCTTGTTCACACGATCTGTATAACTACGCAACTCGTCCTTGACACGATTGATTTCTTCCATGGCAATCTTTGGTTGCATCGTCAAGATCTCCACCTCCACTTCCGTAGGGACAAAAGGAATGCTATCAACAGGCAAGTCCTTGAAATACTTGCGAACCTGAGCAGGAGAAACCTTAATGTCTTTCACAAGTTCTTCCTTCATTTTTTGAATCAACTGACGGTTTCTGAAATCATCGTGCATCTGCTGACGCATCTGTGTAATGCTCTGCTTGCGATATTCTTCCAATTTCTCACGAGAACCTATCATTGACACCCAATAGTTAATTTGCTCATCAATGCCAGACATTACCTCTGACTCAGAAACCTCTATACTATCAATTGCAGCTTGATGCAAGAACAATTTCTGTACGGCTATCTGCTCGGGAATAGCACAATCAGGATCGCCAGAGTATTTGATGCCTTCAGCCTCGCTTTGCAAACGAGTGACCTCAACATCAGACTTCAAGATAGGCTCATCGCCTACGACCCAAATCACCTCATCAACCACACTTCCTTCGTTAACCTTGAAAGAATCGGACAATGCAGTATCCTTGCTCGTATCGGAACTGGCAGCATATTTTGCAGACCAACCGTATGTTCTATTAGCATTGGCACTAAGCCCCATAATAAACAACAGGGCGATAAAAGCCAAACATACTTTATTCTCAATCTTCATGTATATATCTATATTTAATGTTTATTGACTGTCGCGAGTACATCTGGGTTTACCTTTACCGGGTATTTTCTTCTCAAAGAAGCAACCCATTGCTTCTCTAACTGATCTTGATAATCAGCCATCACCAGATTGTCAGGTCTTTTCCCTTTATATTTCTTTTTCCTCTTGTTCTGTTCAAAGAAAGAAATCAAGCCTTGCTTATCTGAAGAAGCTTTTTCCCATACTTCCTTATTGCAGATTTCGTATACCAACAACCCATCACGGTATTCACTCTCAAGACCTTGCCATTCTTCTACATCCCTTTTTGACTGGGATACTGAAACAGGACCATCAAATCTTTCGTCTTCAATTCTGTCCCTTATGTCTCTTGCATCCATCATGCGATGAATATCTGACCGTAAAGCATCATAGGGGATAAAATTCTGCTTGTCATCCAATTTGATGATATGATAACCATACTCAGAAAGAACAGGTTCCGAGATTGTACCAACTTGCATAGAAAACGCAACATCCTCAAAAGCCTTTACTGTTTGTCCTCTCACTATCCAAGGAAGTTCTCCTCCACTCTGGGCAGTAGCCAAATCATCAGAGTTACTGCGAGCCATCATAGAGAAATCCGCACCATTCCTTAAGGCTTGATAAATCGCATCAGCTTTATCCTTGGCACAACTTTGTTCCGCATTCGTAGCCATTTGGTCTATTTTAATCAAGATTTGAGCTACCTTAATTGCGCCACCCATACCAGCAACATTCTGTTGCCTTACCCTATATATATGATACGCTTTCTCATCATTGCCCCTCTCTATATCCTCCATGAAAGAATTAGGAACATTCACATGAGCATCCAATGCCGCTTGCAATTTTAAACGATAATCAATAAAATGTCTCAAATATTCATCAACATCCGTCTGCTCATTGCCTTTCACAGAATTATTTTTGCTATAAAAATAATTAAACTCAGCCAAGCTCACAGGATGCCCCGCAATAGTCATCAACGTTGGGCTCTGAGAAGCAATCTTCTGATTATCAGCAAAAGCAATGCTCCCCAAAAGGAGCATTGCCGCTATCGAAGCGTATAATTTCATTTCTTTGTCTTGAATTATTCAGGACGGCTATAGTTAGGAGCCTCACTTGTAATCGTAATGTCATGAGGATGGCTCTCCAAGACTCCAGCGTTAGTGATACGAGTAAACTTAGCATCATGCAATTTCTCTATGGTTGCAGCACCACAGTAACCCATACCAGAACGCAGACCGCCTATCAACTGATAGATAACTTCCTGAACTGTTCCCTTGTAAGGAACACGACCAGCAATTCCCTCTGGTACTAATTTCTTAACATCCTTGGTATCACTCTGGAAATAACGGTCCTTGGAGCCATTTTTCTGCTCCATAGCCTCAAGAGAACCCATACCACGGTAACTTTTAAACTTACGGCCATTGAAAATGATAGTATCACCAGGACTTTCTTCGGTACCAGCGACCAAAGAACCAATCATAACACAGCTACCACCAGCTGCCAAAGCCTTAACGACATCACCAGAGTAACGAAGACCACCATCGGCTATCAATGGAACACCAGTTCCCTTCAATGCAGAATAAACATCATAAACAGCACTCAACTGAGGAACACCAACACCAGCGACAACACGAGTTGTACAGATAGAACCAGGACCAATACCAACCTTTATACCATCGGCACCATTGTCAACCAAGTACTTGGCAGCTTCTCCCGTAGCAACATTACCAACAATAACATCAACATTTGGGAATGCAGCCTTTACCTCATGCAATTTATCAACAACACCCTTTGAATGACCATGAGCCGTATCGATGACAATAGCATCGGCACCAGCCTCAACCAATGCGCGAGCACGATCCAAGGTATCAACGGTAACACCTACGCCAGCTGCTACACGCAAGCGTCCTTTCTCATCTTTGCAAGCCATTGGCTTATCCTTTGCCTTGGTAATATCCTTATAGGTTATCAAACCTACGAGATGATTGTCAGCATCCACAACAGGAAGTTTCTCTATTTTGTTCTCTTGCAAGATCTGTGCAGCGGCAGAAAGGTCTGTCTGCTGATGGGTAGTAACGAGATTCTCACTCGTCATAACTTCATCAATCTTCTTATCTAAATGGCGTTCAAAACGAAGGTCACGATTTGTAACAATACCTACCAAATGATTCTCCTCATCGACAACAGGAATACCACCTATATGATAATCATGCATGATATCAAGAGCATCCTGCACCGTGCTACCACGACGGATGGTAACAGGATCATAGATCATACCATTCTCTGCACGTTTCACAATAGCAACTTGACGAGCCTGATCCTCTATGGACATATTTTTATGAATAACGCCAATACCGCCCTCACGAGCTATGGCAATTGCCATAGAAGCCTCGGTAACCGTATCCATCGCCGCTGTAACGAATGGTACATTCAGCTCGATGTTACGAGAGAATTTGGTTTTCAACTCCACTCCCTTAGGGAGCACCTCTGAATAAGCAGGGATAAGAAGGACGTCATCGTAAGTGAGGCCGTCCATTACAATTTTATCTGCAACAAATGATGACATATTGTAACCTTTAAAAATTTATTGCGTGCAAATTTAGCAATAATATTTCAGATATAAATCGCTTTTTACGATTTTCTTTCCTTATTAATGCTATTTAACGTGATTAATTGGCTTGTTCCGACAAAAACTTGATTCTTACCAATCTTATTTCATCCTCGGAATAATCCTCGCCCATATCTTCCAATGCAGCGTTCAAATCATCAGTCTCACTTTCCATAAAGTAGTCATAGATGTCATCTACATGATCGTCATCAATGACTTCTTCTATGAAGTAATCGATATTGAGTTTCGTACCACTATACACTATCGCCTCTATCTCATCCAGCAATGCATCAAAATCCAAGCCCTTTGCTTCAGCTAAATCATCCAAGGCTATCTGGCGGTCTATACTTTGAATAATGCTAACTTTCAACATAGACTTCTTTGCAACAGTCCTTACACGTAATTCCTCTGGGCGTTCAATAGAATTTTCCTCACAATATTTCTTGATAAGCTCGCAAAATTCATTTCCATAACGCTTTGCCTTGCCAACACCCACACCTTGAATATTCTGCAATTCTTGCAAATTGACAGGATACATCGTTGCCATCTGCTCCATGGAAACATCTTGGAAAATGACATACGGAGGCAACTTATGCTTTTGGGCAATGCTCTTACGAAGCTCTTTCAACATAGAATAAAGCTCTGGATCCAAAGCATCGGTACCAACATCATGGGGTTCTTCCTCATAATCTTCCTTAAACTCTTTATCTTCCACAATCATAAAAGGTTCTGGTTTCTTGATAAAGCGCTTACCTGCTGCAGTAAGTTTGAGAAGTCCATAATTCTCAACATCTTTCTTCAAATAACCAGCTATCAATGCTTGGCGAATGACAGGATTCCATAGTTTAGCATCCATATCTTCACCCGTGCCAAACTCTTCCAAGACATTATGCTTGTGAGATACGATGTCGTCTGTCGCCCTACCCTTCACAAAATCTATGATATATTCTTGACGGAAATTCTCCTTGACGGCAGCCACAGCTTGCAAAACGACCAATAAAGCATCCTTAGCCTCTATCTTATTAGTAGGATGGAGACAATTATCACAATTATGGCAATTGTCTTCCTCATATTCTTCACCGAAATAATGAAGTAACATCTTCCTACGGCAAACAGAAGATTCCGCGTATGCAGCTGTTTCTTGCAAAAGCTGCCGCCCTATATCCTGTTCTGCCACAGGCTTGTTTTCCATAAACTTCTCCAGCTTCTTCAAGTCCTTACGGGCATAGAAAGCTATACAGATACCTTCGCCTCCATCACGACCTGCTCGTCCTGTTTCTTGATAATATCCCTCCAAGCTCTTTGGAATATCATAATGAATGACAAAACGCACATCTGGCTTGTCAATACCCATACCAAAAGCGATGGTGGCAACTATGACATCTATACGTTCCATCAAGAAGTCGTCTTGTGTCTGGGAACGAGTAGAAGAATCCAAGCCTGCATGATAAGGAGCTGCCTTTATCTCATTTGCCTTCAATATCTCCGCAAGTTCCTCCACCTTTTTTCTCGACAAGCAATAGATAATTCCACTCTTACCAGGATGCTGACGAATAAACATGATAATCTGGCGGTCAATATCCTTGTTCTTTGGACGCACCTCATAATACAAGTTAGCCCTATTGAAAGAGCTTTTGAACTCGTGTGCATCCAAGATTCCTAAATTTTTCTTGATATCAGTACGGACCTTGTCAGTTGCCGTAGCGGTCAAGGCTATTACAGGCGCATGACCAATCTCATTAATAATAGGGCGTATACGACGGTATTCAGGACGGAAATCATGTCCCCATTCAGAAATACAATGAGCTTCATCCACTGCATAGAAAGAAATCTTCACTGTTTTCAGGAAATCCACGTTATCTTCTTTGGTCAACGACTCAGGAGCTACATACAACAACTTAGTCTTGCCTGACAATATATCATTTTTCACTCTTTCGATAGCTGACTTATTCAATGAAGAATTAAGGTAATGAGCAACACCATCATCCTCACTAAGCCCATTGATAACATCCACCTGATTTTTCATCAATGCAATCAATGGTGAAATAACTATCGCTGTGCCATCCATGATTAAGGATGGCAATTGATAGCACAAGCTTTTTCCACCACCAGTAGGCATCAACACAAAAGTATCATTGCCACTCATCAGATTTCTGATAATAGCCTCTTGATCACCCTTGAATGAGTCAAAGCCGAAATAATGTTTCAACTGATTTGTAAGATTAACCTGTTCCGTCATATCCACCTTATTATATTTATTCTTTATATGTCTTATGGTAATTAGCAATGTTAGTTGAGTACGTTTATAGTACTCAACTAACTCACTTATGCACTTTCTAATTGCCTCAAATGAGCCTTATCCAATTGCTTTTTAGCGTAGTCCAATGTCACGGTATATTCTTTCACTTCCTTTGATGGTATCTCGAACATCGTATCCATCATGATTGCCTCCACTATTGAGCGGAGTCCACGGGCACCTAACTTATATTCTACTGCCTTATCTACTATATAATCGAGTGTCGCTGGATCAAAATTCAACTTGATTCCATCCATCTCAAACAACTTTACATACTGCTTAATGATGGAATTCTTGGGTTCTACCAATATCTTACGCAAAGCAGCCCCATCAAGTGGATTCAAATAAGTCAAAACAGGCAAACGACCAATGATCTCAGGTATCAAGCCAAATGACTTCAAGTCTTGTGGCAAGATATATTTCATCAAGTCGGTCTTATCTATCTTACTTACATTCTGTACAGAATTATAACCAACAACATGCGTATTCAATCGTTGCGCAATCTTTCTTTCTATTCCATCGAAAGCACCACCGCAAATAAACAAGATATTCTTTGTATTTACATGGATATAATCCTGATCAGGATGCTTGCGCCCTCCCTTTGGCGGAACATTGACTATAGTACCTTCCAAGAGTTTTAGCATTCCTTGTTGCACTCCCTCACCACTCACATCACGAGTGATTGATGGATTGTCGCTTTTACGGGCTATCTTATCTATCTCGTCAATAAATACGATGCCTCTTTCTGCTGCAGCCACATCAAAATCGGCAACTTGCAATAAGCGACTCAATATGCTCTCCACATCCTCGCCTACATATCCAGCCTCCGTGAAGACCGTGGCATCAACGATGGTAAAAGGAACATCCAACAGTTTTGCTATTGTACGAGCCAACAAGGTTTTTCCCGTACCAGTACTTCCTACCATAATGATATTGCTTTTTTCTATTTCCACACCATCATTATCAACAGGCTGCTGCAAACGTTTGTAATGATTATATACTGATACGGAAAGGAATTTCTTTGCCTCATCCTGTCCGATAATATATTCATCAAGATACTTCTTTATTTCAACTGGCTTGGGAATTTCCTTCAAAGCATTTTTTCCTTCTCCACCTCTTTTTTTATTTAAGACCCCTGTAGACTGTACGATATCATAAGCTTGTTTAGCGCAATCTTCACAGATAAATCCTGTGATACCAGTGATCAGCAACTTCACTTCCGTATCATCTCGTCCACAAAAGCTACAAACTTTTCTTGGCATAATTTTATATTCTCCTTACTTCTTACGTGTCAACACTGAATCTATCATACCATACTCTTTCGCCTCATCGGCTGTCATCCAGTAGTTACGGTCACTATCTGCCCATACCTTATCATATGGAGTATGAGAATGTTCAGAAATGATAGTATACAATTCTTTCTTCATCTTCTGAATCTCCCTTGCCTCAATCTCTATATCAGATGCCTGTCCTTGTACACCGCCCAATGGTTGGTGAATCATTACACGACTATGAGGTAATGCAGAACGCTTGCCCTCTTGACCTGCAACAAGTAAAACCGCTGCCATAGAAGCTGCCATACCTGTACAAATAGTAGCGACATCACTTGTGATGAACTGCATTGTAT
>CAKQXI010000065.1 GCA_934281565.1 uncultured Prevotella sp. | reverse complement strand
ATGGTCGTCGCGTATTGGCTTCTCGCCGTGCTCATGGCCGTAAGAAGTTAACTGTTTCTGACGAGCACCACGGAAAATAATCTCCGTTTTAGTCGCAGAATAACGATGACATTAAAAGCAGCAAAGTATGAAACTTTGCTGCTTTTTGTGTTTTTTGGAATAAAAAATTTTGTATTGTCTTCGATTTGCACTATCTTTGCCGTAAAAATTTAATGAATGACTTTATCAGAGTTCGTAAATAAGTTTAAGAGTAGGTATCTTTGGGGCAACTTGGCAGCCATGTTTCTTGTCGTAGTTCTCCTTTGTGTCGGTGTCAAGTTTGGCATCGAGATATACACTCATCATGGTGAGGCTATTCCTATCCCTGATATTCGCCATAAGAGCTTTCGTGATGCCGAGCGTATCTTGAAAGATGCTGGGTTGCAGATTGAAGTTACGGATACGGGATTTGTGAAGACACTTCCTCCTGATTGTATCTTGGAACAGTCGCCAGGACCAGGTGAGACGGTGAAATCGGGCCATGTTATCTATGTTACCATCAACTCAGACCAAACTCCACGTATCACCATCCCTGATGTCATTGATAATAGCTCTTTGCGTGAGGCAATGGCTAAATTGACGGCGATGGGCTTCAAGTTAGGCCCTCCAGAGTATGTGCCAGGTGAGGCTGATTGGGTATATGGCATCTTGGTGAAAGGTCGTCATGTCGTAGCTGGTGACAAGGTATCCATCGATGATGTGCTGATCATCCAAGTGGGGAATGGGCAACGTGACATTGCCGATTCTGTCGATGTCGTAGATCCTGTTAATGTGGATGGCTTGGACTTGATAGAGGGAGAAGGCAATGAAAGCGAAGATGATAACTTTGAGGTCATTCCAGGCTCGGAGGCTTCCGATGTCTCTCCGCAGAATCATTCTCATAATCAAAACGAAGTAGTAGAATAAAACATGACAGATAGTAATAGTACATACTATGAACATTGGAAAATAGAGGTGGACCCGGGGCAGACTCCTGTCCGCATAGATAAGTATTTGGCGGAAAAGAATCCATACCAAAGCCGTAATCGCATCCAAAATGCGGCAGATGCAGGGTTCATCTATGTCAATGGTTCTCCAGTAAAGAGTAATTATAAGGTGCGTCCCAATGATGTGATAGCCTTGATGCTCGATCGCCCGAAGCATGATACAAGCATTGTGGCGGAGGATATTCCGCTTGATATTGTGTATGAGGATGACCAATTGATGGTCGTCAACAAGGAAGCGGGAATGGTGGTGCATCCTGGTGCAGGTAATTTTACTGGTACGCTTATCAATGCCGTGGCTTGGCACATGAAGGATGTCAAGGACTTCGACCCTAATGATCCAGAGGTAGGCTTGGTGCATCGTATAGACAAGGATACCTCGGGTTTGCTGGTAGTGGCAAAGACTCCTGAGGCAAAGACTGCCTTGGGCAAGCAATTCTTCGATAAGACAACCCATCGTAGCTACAATGCTTTGGTATGGGGCAATATCGTTGAGGATGAAGGACGTATCGAGGGCAATATTGCCCGTGACCCAAAAGACCGTCTTCGTATGAAAGTTTTTGCTCCAGATAGTGAAATAGGTAAACCTGCCGTCACTCATTATCGAGTATTGGAACGTTTTGGATATACCACATTGATTCAATGTATTCTGGAGACAGGACGAACTCATCAGATTCGTGCCCACATGAAGCAAATAGGGCATCCACTCTTTGGTGATGAGCGATATGGAGGTCTTGAGATACTGAGAGGTCAGCGAAGTTCCAGCTATAAGGCATTTATACAAAATTGTTTCAAGCTCTGTCCTCGTCAGGCTCTCCATGCCAAGACCTTGGGCTTCGTGCATCCTAAGACAGGCAAGCAGATGGACTTTGACAGTGAGTGGCCGGATGACTTTCGTAAATTGATAGAGAAGTGGCAAGGCTTTATAGCCGGAACCACGCAAGATACATTTCAAAACAGATAAGAAATTATGGAAAGTAACAAGAGAACGATAGCCATTGTATGTGGTGGCGATTCTTCAGAGCACGATGTTTCATTGCGCTCAGGTCAAGGGTTATACTCTTTCTTTGATAAAGAGCGTTACAATATCTACCTTGTCGATGTGAAAGGCACCGATTGGCACGTTGCGTTTGATAATGGCGATACAGCCGAAATCGACAAGAACGACTTTTCTTTTACCCAAGATGGCAAGCAGGTGTACTTCGACTATGCTTATATCACCATCCACGGACAGCCTGGTGAGAATGGTGTGATGCAAGGTTATTTCGACCTCATTCACTTACCTTACTCTACCAGTGGCGTACTTGTGGAGGCAATGACTTTTGATAAGTATGTGCTCAATAACTATCTGCGTGGCTTTGGTGTCAACGTAGCCGACAGCATCTTGCTCCGCCGTGGCGAGCCATACGATGAGGAAGCTATTGCCAAGCGCATTGGTATGCCTTGCTTTGTAAAGCCTGCGGCAGACGGTAGCAGCTTTGGTGTATCCAAGGTGAAGAATGCCGACCAACTGGCACCAGCCCTTCGTGTGGCTTTCATGGAAAGTAACGAGGTGATGATAGAGAGCTATATGCAAGGTGTCGAGATTTCACAAGGAGTTTACAAGACAGACGAAAAGAGCGTGGTGCTTCCTGCTACCGAGGTAGTGACAAGCAATGAGTTCTTTGACTATGATGCCAAGTATAACGGACAGGTTCAGGAGATCACACCAGCTCGCCTTGCTCCAGAGACAGCAGAGAAAGTTGCCGCTGAGACCTCTCGCATCTATGATCTTCTTCATGCCAATGGCATCATTCGTATCGACTATATCATCACGAAAGATGAGAATGGAAACGACAAGATCAATATGTTGGAAATCAATACTACCCCGGGTATGACCGCCACCAGTTTCATTCCCCAACAGGTACGTGCCGCTGGCCTTGACATCAAGGAAGTACTTAGTGATATTGTTGAGAATCAATTTTAATTAACTGGGGAAATTGAGAGAATTTAAGGGAAGTGAGAGAAGTTAAGGGACATTAGTCTATTTGCTTGAAGCAAAAGGACTTGTATGTTAGAGGTAAGTATGACTGTTGTCCCTTAACTTCCCGAACGACCGTAGGGAGTGATAACTTCTCTTAACTTCTTTAACTTCCCATAATACCCCCATACAACAATGAAGATTCCACAAGAATTTGATACGATTCGCCCTTGGGAGCCAGAAGACTTGCCAGAGGTGTATGACCGCTTGTTGGCCAACGAGCAGTTCAAGCAAGTGCTGGCTTATCTCTATCCACAAGTCCCTCTTGATGTGATAGCCCAAAAGCTCAAGGCTTGTAAGACCAATCTGGATTTCCAGTTGGCATTTGCATACGACTTTGTGAATGGTATCTTAAAGAAAGCATCGACAGGCTGTGAGATGGATTGTTCGGCGATAGACAATACCAAGCGTTATACGTTCATCAGCAACCATCGTGACATCGTGCTCGATTCTGCTATCCTCGATGTTCTCTTGGTAGATGCCAAGTTCACCACCACTTGTGAGATTGCCATAGGCGACAACTTGTTGTCTTTGCCTTGGGTGAAGGACTTGGTAAGGGTGAACAAGGCATTCATTGTAGAGCGTGCTTTGTCTATGCGCCAGATGCTCATGTCGAGCAAGCGCCTTTCTGATTATATGCACTTTGCCATCAAAGAGAAGCATGAGAATATATGGATAGCTCAGCGTGAGGGTAGGGCAAAGGATAGCAATGACCGTACGCAGAAGTCTATCCTGCAGATGATGTCCATGGGTGGTGATGGCTCTGTTGTCGAGCGATTGAGGCAGTTGCATCTGGTTCCGTTGTCCATTAGCTATGAATACGACCCATGCGATTATCTCAAGGCAAAGGAGTTTCAACAAAAACGTGATGATGCCCAGTGGAAGAAAGGACCTTCTGATGACTTGGTAAGTATGCAGACTGGTATCTATGGCTACAAGGGACATATACATTACCATGCAGCTCCATGTCTTGATGAATATCTTGACAGCTTGGACCCTGATATGCCAAAGCAAGACATATATAATAAGGTGGCGGCATATATCGACCGACAGATACATGGCAACTATCGCCTTTATCCGGGCAACTATGTGGCCCTTGATGCCTTGGAGGGAACAGATGCCCATGCCAATCAGTATAGTGCAGAACAAAAGGAACAGTTTATGCAATATTTAGCAGGGCAATTGGCAAAGATAGATTTGCCTGACAAAGACGAAACTTATTTAAAAGAACGGTTGTTGACGATGTATGCCAACCCAGTACGTAATTATCTTGCCACCCTTTAGTGGCAAGATAATACTTTTTTGAGCAATATATGCAAAGTTATCCTTAAACAATAGGTATCTATAAACAAAAAAAGCTAATATATATTAAGAAAAAACGGTGTTTTTGTGAAAAAATCGATAAAATAGCAAGAAAACACAAAAAATAAGCAAAAAAGTATTATGCTATTTTAAAGATAAATTGTATCTTTGCAACCGTGAATCCTTAAAACGACAATAATAATAAACAACAATAATAATAAGTAAACTTTTAAATTAAAAACCTATGAGCAAAAATTCAACTTAATGGATGTGTCTGCTCAATCTTAGAGGTTGGGCAGGCGGAACGAACAACAAGCTTATATGCAAGTTGCACTAAAAAAGCGTTATAACTATTTAACCTAAGAAAAAATACTTAAGTATGAATCAAAATTTTAGAAAAACAATGCTGCTGATGGGCGCATGCGCTACTCTGGGATTGAGTTATTCAACCAATGTACTCGCAACCCCCCCATATCAGACTGTTAATTCGGTTCAGCAGGCAAAGAAAGTATCTGGTAACGTAACCGACGCTGAAGGTCCTGTTATCGGTGCAAGTGTTGTAGAAAAGGGAAATCCCAGCAATGGTGCTGTTACTGACCTTGACGGTAACTTTACCTTGAATGTGAAGCCAGGAGCAACAATCGTTGTTACTTATATTGGCTACAAGACACAGGAGATTGCCGTTGGTAACCAATCTAATATTAACATTAAGTTAGCCACTGATGACAAAACCCTTGATGAAGTTGTAGTTGTAGGTTACGGTGTTCAGAAAAAGAAACTCGTAACTGGTTCTACCATTGAGGTAAAAGGTGATGATATTCAGAAAATGAATACAACTCAGGTTCTTGGTGCTTTGCAGAGCCAAACTCCTGGTGTTAACATTCAGGCGGCTTCTGGTCAGCCTGGTGATGGCTTCAAGATTTCTATCCGTGGTGCTGGTACCAATGGTAACACAGCTCCTCTTTATATTATTGATGGTGTCGCTGGTGACATCAATAACTTGAACCCTGCCGACATTGAGCGTATCGATGTCTTGAAAGATGCAGCTTCTTGTGCTATTTATGGTTCTGCTGCTGCCAATGGTGTTATCTTGGTTACTACCAAACAAGGTAAGCAAGGTAAGGTACAGATTTCTTATGATGGAAACGTAGGCTGGGCTAACGTATATCGTATGCCTAAGATGTTGACCGCTAAGCAGTATATGCAGGTAATGGACCAGGTTCGTTTCAATAGTGGCGAGAGTGGCTACGATTGGGAGAAAATCATGGGCAAGGATCTCTATAACTCTTATATGGATGGTTCTAACGAGGGAACCAACTGGGTTGAGGCTATCCGTAACAAGAATGCCGTTACCACAAGTCATGCCTTGAATATTACTGGTGGTTCTGATCGCTCTACATTCTCTCTTGGTGCAGGTTATCAGTATCAAGATGGTGTATTTGGTAATGTCGTTAAGTCAGACTATCGCCGTTTCACATTCCGTATCAACTCCGAGCATGTCATCTATCGCAATGACAAGGGTATGGATGTTGTGAAGATTGGTGAGAATGTTTACTATCAGCACAAACAGAACCAAGGTATCCAGATTGGTAACCAGTATAGCAATGAGCTTTCCAATATGCTCCGTGCCAATCCTTGTATCCCAATGTACAATGCGGATGGTGGCTATACAAATGCTTCAGACTTGGATAGCTGGATTAAGAACTATAACTCTTATTCCGTTAACCCTATCTATAAGATGCTTAACAGCCAGTCTGGTCATAATAAGAGTGTAAACCAGAACCTCCATGCAACAGGTTACTTGGAGATTCAGCCAATCAAGAACTTGATTTACCGTGGTCAGTTGAACTACAACCAGAATACATATACTTGGAGAACTTATCTCCCTGTATTCTCTGCTAATACTACCAATGCTGACAACTTCCGTACAGAAGATAAGGCAACCAACCAGATTGGTACAAGTTGGGGTTGGAGTACAACCAATACCTTGAACTATAAGTTCGACTTGAACAAGAAGCATAACTTTGATGTCTTGGTCGGTACAGAATATAGCGAGAGCCGTCCTAACTTTGGTTTCTCATTGCAAGCTACATCATCAAATTCTATCTTTGGTGATATGACCCATGCTTACATGAGCTATATGAAGAATAACAATGCAGCAGCCGTTACAGGTACTCCTAACGATGATACTCGCAGTATGTCATACTTCGGTCGTTTGAACTACAACTATGATGAGAAGTATATGCTTTCTGCCATCATCCGTGCCGATGGTAACTCTAAGTTCGCTCCTGGCAAACGTTGGGGGTACTTCCCATCAGTATCTGCAGGTTGGGTTATCTCTAATGAGAAATTCATGGCAAGCACTACTTCTTGGCTCGACTTCTTGAAACTTCGTGCTGGTTGGGGTCAGAACGGTAATGCACAGACCATTAATAACTTCCAGTGGCAAGGTGCATTTGCTTTCGATGCAAACAGCTATTATTCTTTCACCAACAACAAGGATCAATATACATCAGGTGCAGCTCCTTCTCGTTTGCCAAACGATGACTTGACATGGGAGACTTCTGAACAGTTGAACATTGGTCTCGATGCTCGTTTCTTGAACGGTCGCTTGGGCATGACAATTGATTGGTATAACAAAAAGACCAAGGACTTGTTGGTAGCTGTTCCTGTTGACCCAACAACAGGTTTCTCTACTCAGATTAAGAATGCTGGTACTGTAGAGAACAAGGGTGTTGAGCTTTCTCTTTCTTGGAATGACAAGATTGGTAAGGACTTCCAGTACAACGTAGGTTGGAATATGGCTTACAACAAGAATGAGGTAACCAAGGTTAACTCTAACCAGAAGTACAACAATGGTGGTCAGGACGAGTTGGCACAGAACACTGGTTATATGGCTCGTTTCGAGGAAGGACATCCTATCGGATACTTCTGGGGCTATAAGACAGAAGGTGTGATGCAGAACGAGGCTGATGTTCAGGCTTATCTTGACAAGAACTGTGGTGGTAAGGCAGAGAACTCTAAGCAGGGTAGTAGCATCAAGCCAGGTGACTTGAAGTTTGTTGATGTCAATGGCGATGGTGTTATCAATGACGATGATAAGACCGAGATTGGTTCACCTCAGCCAGATGTAACCATGGGTATCTCCCTCGGTGCTTCTTATAAAGGCTTCGACCTCTCAGTAACAGGTTTCGGCGCATTTGGTCAGCAGGTTGCTCGCTCTTACCGTAAGTTTACCGATGGTGAATTTGAGAACTTTACTACAGAGGTATTCGACTATTGGCATGGTGAGGGTACATCTAACAAGTATCCATTGCTTGCCCACATGAACGCTGGTCCAAACTGGCAGACTATCTCTGATATTTATATTGAGAATGCAAGCTACTTCCGTCTTCAGAACTTGACCGTAGGTTATGACTTTACCAAGATTTGGAAAGCAAGTCCATTCCAGCAGCTCCGTCTTTACTTCGCAGCTCAGAACCTCTTTACCATTACAGGTTACAAGGGTATGGATCCAGAGAATGGTACAGCAATTGGTAGCGACTCTTGGGTAACAGGCGTTGATGTTGGTAACTATCCACAACCTCGTACCTATATGGTCGGTGTAAATATTAAGTTCTAATCTAAAATTGAATACACAATGAAAAAATTAAATATATTAATGGCTTCAGCCATGATGGCTCTGACCTTTGCATCCTGTGGCATTGATGATGTTCAGAATGTAGGTGAGCTGTCTTCTACAGACTTTCCTATTTCAAAGGAAGATGGTGAGGCTACATTGGCTGGTGTTTACCAGAATTTGAACCAGATTTGTGCTAATCCACAAATGAGTTTCTTGTACTACTCTCAGTTGGCAAGTGATGATATGCTTGGTGGTGGTGGCGTCAATGATAAGTTGATGCAGGCTGAGGATTTGCTTTGCAACTACAATGCCGACATGACCAATGTATTCTACGAGGATCGTTATAAAGGCGTTAACCGTGCCAACACCTTGATAGATGCACTCCCAAATACATCTATGGATGAAACTACCAAGAACTCATTGATGGGTCAGGCTAAGTTCCTCCGTGCATTCTATTATTATGAGTTGGCATCAATGTATGGTAATGTGCCTATGCGTTTGCATCCTGGTAGTGAGCCTATCACTCAGGGTGATATTACAGACCCTTGGAAGCAGATTTTGCAGGATCTTCGTGATGCAATCAACCTCTTGCCAGCAAAGGCAAGTACAGATGGTCACGTAGATAAGTATGCTGCTGAGGCAATGCTTGGTCGTGCTTGGTTGTTCTATACAGGTTTCTTCTGCAATGGTTCTACTTTAGCTGACTTGACAAGTACATCTTATAATGAAGATGCAATTACTTCAGTAGATTTGCCTGATAAATCTACTCTCACAAAGGATGATGTCATCAAGGCTATTGATGATTGTGTAAAGAACTCAGGTCATAAATTAGTTGATAAGTACCAAAATCTTTGGGCATACACCAACAGATGTACTGTTGATGATTACACCTACACCAAAGGACAAGGCTTCAAATGGGTTGAAGATGATGGTGGTCAGAATCCAGAGACTTTGTTCTCTATCAAGTTCAATAAGTTTGCTTCTTGGAATACAACAATCGGTTATGCCAATGGTTATGCACTTCACTTCGGTGTTCGTGGTGGTCAGTCATACGCCAATACTTTCCCATTTGGTCAAGGTTGGGGTGCTGGTCCTGTAGCTCCAAACTTGGTAACAGATTGGAAAACTGCTGAGCCAAATGACACTCGTCGTGATGCAACCGTAGAAGATTGGACTACTGTTCCTACATACAAGAAAGGTGGTTGGAGTGACTTTGTTCAGGAAACAGATTTCTATGCTAAGAAGTGGGCTCCTATCTCTTGTAAGAATGCTAAGTTGGAGGATGGATATTCTTGTACTTTCGAGAATGTAATGTACGAAGGAAATTGGGATACTCCGGGAAAAGAAAATATGCAGTTGAACAATATCCATGACTTGGTATTGATTCGTTTCGCTGATGTATTGTTGATGCAGAGTGAGTTGAAGAAAGATGTTACTGGCATCAATGAGGTACGTAAGCGTGCTGGCTTGAATCCTATTGCTGCTTATTCTTTGCAGGCTTTGCAGAATGAGCGTCGTTGGGAGTTGGCTTGCGAGGGTATCCGTTGGAATGATATTCGTCGTTGGCATATCGCTGTTGCAGCTCTTGAGAAGCAGAATGGCGTAGCAACTTACTATTGTGGTGCTGCAGATACCAATACTCCTCATAATGGTGGCTACACTGCTCGTTACAATGCAACTGCTGGTTTCCAAAAGATGCCTGAAACTCAGGTTGGATTGGGTACAGTAAAGCAGAATGAAGGTTGGACTGGTTCTGATTCTGAGTATCAGGGCTGGAAGTAACAAGTTCTTTTAAACTTTAAATGAATAGAATATGAAAAAGATATTTTTTGCTTTGTCTATGCTGACATTGCTTTATACTTCTTGTGACCCTTCTTCTGATGATGGAGGTACAGGATTCGTGGAGAATGTAACAGCAGAAAGCGTACAAGCAACTGTAAAAAATGTACAGGTTGATGGTAAAAATACCAATTTGGTTGTTGTAGAAAACAATTCTCCTATAACGCAGCAATGGATTGCTTCTCAGTTGGCTGAGGATAATACTTTGTCTGCCAAGGCTTATGATACGATTTATGTGACTAAGACCGGTCAGAATGTCGTTCAGATGCATTGCAAGAATAATGCAGTAGACTTCACCAAAGATTTTTCCGTAAATGTGGATGAGCTTTATTATCTCACATCCACATTGCAGAAGCGTTTGTGCATTGATACAGATAAGAGCAAGATGGGTAACTATGTATCTGCTATCAAGGAAATCAAAGGTCAAAAAGTACAATTGGGCACTGACTTTGATAAGTCAAAGGTTAAAGTAATCCAGGAAAAGGGTCCTAATGGCGAGCGTGGTAATAAGTTTACCGTTAGAAATGAGAATAGTGTTCTTTCTGATTGGACTATATCTAATCCTCAGATTGGTGATGCTAATTCTAATTTAAATCTTGATACATTGCTTGTTGGTGATCCTGGAGAGTATGAACTTACTCTCAAATACACCAAGTCTGATGGAACACAGGAAACAGTTTCTATGGGTAAATATACCGTTGATAAGTTGACTACTGTTCCTTACTTGTTCACTTATCTTGCTGGCGAAGATGGCAAGGGCACTTCTTGGGAGTGGAATCCAACTGCTGGCAATGTTTGGGGTAATGGTAGCATAGCTTCAGATACTAAACCTAGTTGGTGGGGTGTATCTTACGATGACATCGACTCACAAGGTGATGGTAAGCCATGTAAGAAAGAACGTAATGGTAAGAATGCTTACTTTACATTAGACTGGGCTACCAAGACTGCTTCAAGCAGCGATGGAAAGGTTAAACTGTCATTCAAGGTTAATCCTCTAGAGCATAATCCAAAGGCAGCTTCAGGATGGGATCTTGGTACTATTACATTTGCACAAGCATCTGGGGAGAACTTTGTAATTCCAATGGGTGTTGATGTTAATAATGGCAATGTGCCTTTCCAGAAGTACTATGTAGTGAGAGGTGACAGCAAGCGCTTGGTATTGGCTGCTGAAGAAATCCCAGGTAATGGTACAGGATGGTTCTATATGTTCCGTCAGAAAGAATAAAATGAAATAATCTGAGATTATATTATAGTATAAATATTAGCCCTGATAGCATCAAGTGTTATCGGGGCTTTTTCTTGTATGCTCGGCATGAGCGTAGTTTAATGGATGAAAGTCCTGGTATAAGTAAGTGATCTAAATTATTTTTGAACAGTTACTTATGTTTTAATGTTTATATATATAAGATATAACGCATCTGAATCTTATTTATAGTATTGTTGCGTGTTTGGAAATAGCTATTTTATAGTCAGCAAATACTTATTTCGTGCCATGAAATAAGTATTTCATGGCAAGCAATCATGTAGTTATACAATTTTTCAGGGCAGACGCATTAAATATTTCACTTATTAACATATGTGTTGTATTATTATAACTTATTGAATATTAACATTA
>CAKQXI010000064.1 GCA_934281565.1 uncultured Prevotella sp. | reverse complement strand
GAATGTTGAATTGTTTTTAATGTTAAATGTTAAGTGTTAAATGTTAAATTAGGCTTGCGCCCTATTAACTATAAACTGTTAACTATCAACTATTACAGTCTTGCTAAACGGCGAAGCCGCTATTAACTATAAACTATTAACTGTTAACTATAAACTATTAACTATCAACTACTATTAACTCTTAACTGTTTAATTCTGCGAATTTCTTGAATGTAGCGAGAGCCTTGCCACTATCAATGCTCTCCCTGGCAATCTCCACACATTCCTCAATGTTCTTCTTTCCCTTTTCCATCACCTGAATTCCAAAGGCAGCATTGGCAAGAACTATGTTCTTTTGGGCAGGCAATGCACGGTTCTCAAGCACAGCATCGAATATCTCCTTAGCTTCTTCCTCCGTGGCACCACCCTTTATTTCCTCAGGCTTGGCAATATCAAAGCCTAAGTCTTGGGGCTTGAATATTTTCTCATAATCATTGGTAGTCACCTTGAAATCACCAGTCAAGGAAATCTCATCATAACCATCGATGCTGTTCACAATACCATAGTCAATCCCTATCTTCTGATATACCTGATTGTAAAGGCGCATTTGGTCAAGGTTGGCTACACCGAGCAACTGACATTTAGGTTGGCTTGGATTAACCAATGGCCCCAAGAGATTGAATACCGTCGGGAACTGCAATGCCTTGCGGATAGGGCCGACAAACTTCATCGCCTTGGCAAACAACTGGGCATGGAGATAAACGATGCCAGCCTCATCAAGCGAGCGGTTCAACTTATCTATATCGTCGGTAAACTGCACTCCATGATTCTTGATGACATTAGAAGCACCACTGACTGAAGTCGCAGCAAAGTTGCCATGCTTGGCAACTTTATAACCAGCACCAGCAATAACAAAACAAGAGGTAGTGGAGATATTGAATGTATTCTTACGGTCTCCACCTGTTCCCACGACATCAATATAACGGTCACAATCAAGAATGGCAGGAACGCCTGTGGCAAGAATTCCATCACGGAAGCCCAACAGTTCGTCTACTGTCACTCCCCTCATCTGCAAGCCTGTGAGCAATGCCGTAATCTGCTCCTCAGGAAACTCACTCTTAGTGATACCCACTATTATCTCCTTGGTTTCCTCACGAGATAGTTCCTCGTGGTTCAACATTCTGTTCAAGATGTCTTTCATTTCCATCATAAATGTCTCCTATATTTTTTAGTTTCGTATTTACGGAAGTTATCACTCCCTACGGTCGTTAGAAGTTAAGAGAAGTTATCACTCCTTTCAGTCGTTCGGGAAGTTAAGGGACAACGGCTTTAGGAGTGAAGAACGAAGAGTGAAGAATGAAGAGTGAAGAATGAGAGAGGACAGTCCTTAAAGACTGTTGTCCCTTAACTTCTCTTAAATTCCCTCTAACTTCTCTTAAATTCTCAAAACAACTTCACTTAAATTTAAATCCCTTAATTTGATGATAAAGAAAAAGGCCTGTCGTAAGAACGGCAGGCCTTTTACATATCTCTGGATTCATATCCACACGGCTCATCGACTCACGACTTTTTAGATCTTGAGATACGCCACCACCATGCTGTAGATACAAATGTTGTCATCTTATTATTGTTTTAATTGTTATTTTATTATTCACTTGCAAAAGTACACTTTTTCTTCTAAACTGCAAACTTTTTGCCTACATTTTTAATAATTTAATGGAAAATTGTCTGTTTCGCTAACTACTTTCACTGTTCTGACAGACTTACACCTTATTATATATAGTGATAGAAGTTAATTTTGAGAATTTAAGAGGAGTTAGAGGGAAGTTAATTTTGAGAATTTAAGAGAAGTTTAAGGAAGTTTAGAGGGAATTTAAGAGAAGTTAAGGGACAACAGTCTTTAAGGACTGTCCTCTCTCATTCTTCACTCTTCGTTCTTCACTCCTAAAGCCGTTGTCCCTTAACTTCCCGAACGACCGAAAGGGAGTGATAACTTCCCTTAACTTCTCTTAAATTCCCTCTAAACTTCCTTAAACTTCTCTTAAATTCCCTCTAACTTTCCCTCTAACTTTCCCCAAAACACTCTTTACTTATAAAATCACTTGCGAAAAAAAGAAACAGGAAAATATAATAAAGCCGCCACCCCTCCGTTATAACAATAATAGAATATATTAAACATATAAAACAGGCTTACCTATGAAACATTTGTTCATATCCGAGGAGGTGATGAGACCATCAAAGCAGACTATCAACTTGATCAAGCAGATAGCCCATACCTATCGTGTCATCAAAATTAATGGAACAAATGAGGTATTCTGTCTTAACTAACATTACAAACATGAAAACTTTAATATCACCATCATTACTATCTGCCAATTTTATCGACTTAAAGAGCGATATTGAGATGATTAACAAAAGCGAAGCCGATTGGCTGCACATGGATGTGATGGACGGTGTATTCGTCCCTAACATTTCTTTTGGCTTCCCTGTTCTCGAGGCTGTAAGCAAGGCTTGCACCAAGCCCCTGGATGTGCATTTCATGATTGAACGCCCTGAGCGTTATATTGAGCAAACCGCCAAGATAGGCGTTATGATGATGAACGTACACTACGAGGCTTGCCTTCACTTGCATCGTACAATCCAACAGATACACACTGCTGGCATGAAAGCGGGCATCACTCTTAATCCTGCTACTCCTGTTTGTGTATTGGAAGATATTATCAATGATGTTGACATGGTTCTACTGATGAGCGTAAACCCCGGTTTCGCTGGTCAGAAATTTATAGAGAATACCATCAAGAAAGTTGGGCAACTCCGCAAACTTATCAAGGATAGTGGCTCGAATGCCCTCATAGAGGTAGATGGCGGCGTACAAGCTGAGACTGCACCACGCTTGGTAAAGGCTGGAGCTGATGTATTGGTCAGTGGCAGTTATGTATTCAAGAGCGCCGACCCATATACAACAATCCATGAGCTGAAAGAACTGGGACAAACAGGTGGCTAATTAGTCTATTTCCATACAGAGATCGTACTTCCTAACCATTCTTCTAAGGTTAAGGAGTGCGTATCTCATACGCCCCAAGCTCGTATTGATGCTCACATGGGTTAGTTCTGCTATTTCCTTGAAAGAGAGTTGCTGGAAATAACGCATATATACAACTTCTCGCTGGGTAGAAGGCAACATATCTACCATTTTTCTCACGTCCTTGAGTACTTGCTTTTTTACAAAATGGTCTTCCGTGTTGCCCAACAGTACAGAACCTGAGCCAAGATTGGCAAGGTCATTGTTCGCCGTAAGTTCCACGATATTCATGAGGCGGATACTGCGATACCTATCCATCATCACATTGTGGGCAATGCGCATACACCATGCACCAAACTTACCATTGGCAACATACTGTCGCTTTTGAAGCCTGGTGATAACCTTGACGAAAGTCTCCTGGAAGATGTCATTTGCCAAGTCCTCATTGTGTACCACAAGCATAATGTAAGAAAAGAGCTTCACTTCATTGCGAGCAAGCAACAAATCGAAAGCTTGGTTATTTCCTTCCACGTAAGACAAGGCAAGCTCCTCATCGGTCATGTCTTTTAGATTTTTCATCCTATACTGTAAATATATCGACAAAGGTACGGCATTTATTCTTAACAACCAAATATTTAACATAAAAAAAGAGGTTGGTGCAAGGGAAGCGACCAACCTCGGTATAATTTATTTCGGAAAATGCCGAAATCAAAAATCTATGGCAAATATAGGATTTATTCTGATAACCTCCAAATATTTTCGCCATTATTTTTCGTTTTTAACATTGTGTGCGCTGACAATTTATATTTTCTTCTTAGGTGTAGACTTTCTTGGTGCCTTTGGCTTGGCTGTCGGCTTCTCCGTCTTTGCCAACTTATCGGCAGCAGTCTTCTCTATCTTTTCTATTTTTGCCTGAAGACGAACTATCTCCTTGTCTTTCATCTCGATTTCCTCATCTTGGTTCTTGATGGTTGTCAAGAGACTCTCCAATTGCTCATTGTCCACATCCTCTGGATAAAGGTCATTCACCCTGTTAAGGAAGTCGCCCAAGATATTCATGTAGTTGGTAAAAGCATCAAAGGGACTTGCGTAGATACCACGGTCAATCGTCACATTGCTCGGCTTAGTGGTCATAAAGCGGAAGTTGTTGCTTGCTTGCAAGTAATCCCAATCTTGGTTAATGCGTGGGTCGTTGGCGATACGTACACGGTCGGCTACGCTATACAACTTATTGAAAGCCTCACGCTGCATCGGATTACCCAACCATGAGCTGACATCACGTTCCTCGTCTACCCAGCTCAAGGTATCTGGCACATTCAACTCGCCTACCGAGCGAATTTTCTTACAGATTTCTATTGGTGTAGAGAAAGTGATGCCTTTCGCCTGGGCACAAGCAGGCAAAGCCTTGATAAATTCCAAGATATTGCTGGACAATGGCTGGGCGATACCCAATGCCGACAGCTCCATGAAAATATTGATGACTTGTTCTTCCTCTGGGAACGAAGCTATGTTGTTGATATAATTATCGGCAAACAATGGATAACCATCCCAACTGCTGTTGTTGAAACGCAGAGATATATCATCGCTGAGACGAATATCACGCAACAGAAGTTTCAGGTTTGGAGCTAACGCACAGTGATATACATAATGTGGAGACTTCCAGCCCAACACGTGCTTGGCTCCCTCGGTAAGCATTCCCTCAAAGCCCATCTGTGATACTTGCAAACCAATATCATCACTATAAATCAGAGAAGAATTACGCAATACCTTTGGCTTCTGTCCGAAATATTCCTCTATCTTCTTGCACTGACGTTTTACCTCCGAGGCAAAAGTATCTTCATTGACAAGAGAAGACAAGCCATGGGAATAAGGTTCAGCCAAGAACTCTACGCACCCTGTATTATTCAATTCCTGCAACTTCTCCAATACCTGCGGAGCATGGAGCTCCAGTTGCTCAATGCCTACGCCTGAAAGAGAAAAAGCTACCTTGAAATACTTGTTGCTGTTGTTAATCATTTCCAGCAAGGCATTCAACGCTGGCATATAAGAATGCTCGGCTATATAATTGATGGTACGCTCATTCTCATAATCATCATAGTAATAATGGTCGGTACCGATGTCAAAGAAACGGTAGCGTTTCAGATGGGTAATCTGATGTATCTCGAAATATAAACAAATTGTCTTCATAATTTTTTATTTGAAATTTGAACGTTGATATTTGAAATTTATGAATAGTAAATCTATCGAATTCTTCACTCTTCGTTCTTCACTCTTCACTTAAATTCACTTCCACCCTAAGGTCCTGAGGTATAGGTCCTTGATGCGAGCACCTACCTTTTCCCATGTAATCTGGTCTACCTCCTTCTTACCTTCCACAGACAAGTAATCAAAGAGGCTCTCATTGTGGCAAATACTATAGATGGCATCTGCCAAAGCATGGATGTCCCAATAATCTACCTTGATACAATTGGTCAAGATCTCACCGCAACCACTTTGCTTGGAAATAATAGTAGGTGTACCACATTGCATGGCTTCCAAAGGAGAGATACCAAACGGTTCACTCACTGACGGCATCACATAGACATCCGAATCCTTCAAGCACTCATATACCTGCTTGCCTCTCATGAAACCGGGGAAGTGGAAACGGTCGGCTATGCCTCGCTCTGCTGCAAGATAAATCATCTGATCCATCATATCACCAGAACCAGCCATACAGAAACGGACATTGCGAGTACGGTGAAGCACCATGTTGGCTGCCTCCACAAAGTACTCAGGACCTTTCTGCATCGTCAGACGACCCAAGAATGTAACCACCTTTTCCTTGCCCTTATGGTCTGGGCGTGGAATATCTTGCAACTCTTGGCGCAATGGATACACGGCATTATGCATGGCAAAGCACTTGCGAGGGTCTTGGTGATACTGGTTGATTACCGTCTGACGGGTCAATTCCGATACACACATGATACAGTCGGCATTGTCCATGCCATCCTTTTCTATTGAATAAACCGTAGGATTGACATGACCACGGCTACGGTCAAAGTCGGTTGCATGAACATGGATGCACAATGGCTTCCCACTCACTTTCTTGGCATGGATACCAGCAGGGAACGTAAGCCAGTCATGAGCATGAATGATGTCAAATTCTTCCGTACGAGCCACGACACCAGCTATGACGGAATAGTTGTTAATCTCATCATGGAGATTGGAAGGATAACCACCAGCGAAGTCCATACATCCCAAATCATTGACATTCATATAATTGAAGTCGGCATAGATATGGTCTCGAAGACGGAAATACTCATTAGGGTCCATAATGTTGCCTACACGTTGCTGAACATAGTCATAATTGACATCTCGCCATGCGATAGGCACGCAGTTCATCGCCAAGATATGCGCAGCACTACGGTCTTCATCGCCAAAAGGTTTAGGCAAGCATAATGTTATATCTACATCTCCCTGGGCATGGAGTCCTTGGGAAATACCAAAGTTAGCAGTGGCCAATCCACCGAATACGTGAGGAGGATACTCCCAACCAAACATTAAAACTTTCATAAAGCAGTCCCTCCTTAATTAATATTGATATTTTTCTAATAGCTCAAGGGCACGAAGTATCTCTGCCACGTTCATGGCAAAGGAGATGGCTCCACGACCTGCAAACGGTGGGTTTCCATCAAAGAGCTCACTGATGGTTCCCAAGCAATGAGAACCCATCTCGTCCTCATAGCCTACCATCTGACGCTCGATGAAACTCAAGCGAGTACGTTTGTAGAGCTTCAAGCTCGCCTCCATATAGAAGCCTCCCAACCAAGGCCAAGCGGTTCCTTGATGATAAGCATAATCACGCTGGGACTGTGGACCGACATATATAGGATTGTAGCCGCCACTCTTTGGAGAAAGTGAGCGCAAGCCCTTAGGCGTAAGCAGTTCACGAGTACAGATGTCGAGCACTTTCTTCTTCTGGTCTTGTGACAATGGCGAATAGTCGAATGCCACTGGGAATATCATATTGGGGCGAACACTCCAGTCTATCATATTGCCATCCACGTAATCATACAGATAACCATACTCATTGAGGAATGTATCAATGAACGACTTCTTGGTAACCTCTGCCGAAGCCAACAACTCTTGTTGTCGTTCTGCCTTTCCCTCAAGCTCCGCCAAAGAAGCACAGAAGCACAAGGCGTTATACCACAAGGCATTGAACTCAACGATATAACCCGTACGAGGTACCACAGGTCTGCCATTTGCCGTAGAGTTCATCCATGTAACAGCCTTTTCACGACCATTGGTATAGAGAAGTCCATTTTCCTTCAATTCCAAGTTAGGATGCTTGTTGCTTTGGATAAAGTGAATGACATCCTTGATAAACTTGCCATATTTCTTCAAGCAGACTTCCTTGCTTGTTTCCTTGGCATACTGTTGCAAAGCCCATATCGCCCAAAGAGGGACATCTGGCTGCTCTATCTCCGCAATATGTACAGTAATAGGCTTTCCCTCCATAAATTCATAATAGCCTTTCATGGCTGTCTTCATCACCAACTCGAAATAATCGTCTTCTTCTATGGATAAGGTAAGACCAGGGAGAGAAATGAATGTGTCACGGGCACGGCACTTGAACCAAGGATAACCTGCGATGATATAACGATCATCATTCTTTTCACGGCGATGGAACTGATGGGCTGCATTTATCAAGCAATGGAAGAAATTGTCACGTGGTGAACGTTCTTTCACCTCTTTCTCAAACAAAGTCTTCAATCCACTTGTCTTGATTTCTGAAGTAGAGGCTGCAAAGACTATGCTCTCGCCATTCTTGATGGTCATCTCAAAATAGCCCGGAACATAAAGGTCCTCGTTGGAAGCATAACCTCTCTCCTGCTCCTTGGGATATTCTACCCCACGATACCAGTCAGGATTGAAAACAAACTCATTCTTCTTGGAGAATTGCATATAGAGATCTGGATAGCCAGCATACATACAAGTCTTGATGCCATTATCAACGCCAAAATACTCACGTGAGGCGGTTGAGTTCTCATGCGTAAACTGGCGAACACTGCGAAAAGCCAAGAAAGGACGGAAACGAAGCGTAGTGGCTGAATGACTATCTACCAACGTATAACGAATCAATATGCGATCCTCATAGTGTTGGAACACAACTTCTTTTTTCAAGATGACACCTCCCACACGATACAAGGTAGTAGGAACTGTATCACAATCAAACTCACGAATGTACTTATGACCCATCGGACTATAGTTATTGCCTTGGTACTTATGGAGTCCAAGGTTAAACTCTGCACCGTGCTGAACGACCGTAACATCCAACGAGCTCAACAGCACATGGTTGTCGTCATCCATCTCTGGGACTGGGACAACCAGCAAACCGTGATACTTGCGGGTATTGCAATCCACAATTGTAGAGCACGAATAAGCACCCGAACGGTTGGTACGTAGCAACTCCTTCGGCAATGACTCTTGTAGGTTAGTCATCAGGGCCTTTTCGAATTTTAGATAACTCATAGATCTATATTAAGGTTTTTAATTTTTGTTGACTATATTATTGCTTTCAAAGGTAAGAATTATTTATGACATACCAAAGTTTTTAACGTTACAATTTCATAAAAAAGATATATTTTATGTTTTATAATACATTTTTCGTCAAAATATTTAATTATTCCAAGAAAAAGTCGTATTTTTGCAAACAAAGGTAATAATTGAATTCAAGGATAAATGGCTGGCAAGAACAATATCAACAAGGAAAAGATTGCACTGCAAATCTCGGAGTTGTGGAACACTTTGAATGAGGAACAGTTCAAAGTATTGCTCAAACACCTAAATGTTCGCAAATACAAGAAAAGCGAGATTATCTACAAGAACGACGAGAAGACCGCCTATATGTGGTTTCTCGTCCATGGCAAGGTGAAAATATATAAGGATGGCATCAGCGGTAGAAACCAGATTATCCGTGCCATCAAGCCCATGGAGTTCTTTGGATTTCGGGCATACTTTGCCGAGGAGGACTACAAGACTTCCGCCATGGCAATCGATGCTTGCACCGTTGCCTATATCCCGATGGAGACATTCATGCAACTGCTAAAGACCAATTACAACATCGGCATCTTCTTCATCAAATATCTCAGTGTCGCCATGGGTGAGTCGGACGAGAGAACCATCAATCTCACACAAAAGCATATCCGAGCTCGACTTGCCGAAGCACTCATCTATCTCAAGAACTCCTATGGATTGGAGGAAGATGGCTATACACTCAGCATCTATCTTTGTAGGGAAGACCTCGCCAACTTATCCAACATGACGACCAGTAATGCCATTCGTACGCTCTCGGCCTTCGCCAATGAAAAACTGATTGCCATTGATGGAAGAAAGATCAAGATTATCAAAGGCGAGGAACTTCTTAGGATTTCCCAACAGGGATAGTCCTATATCATTCTGGTATCAAGAAGTTTACCACCTCTTGCACCACCGTTATCTTATAAGCCCCTACTGGTGTATGCATCAACCTGCCATCAATTCCTATCAAGGCACGTGAAGTCTCGTTTACCTCTATCTCTCGTGTTCGATAAGGATGCACGCTGCGATGATTGAGAAACTTACCTTTCACAAATAGGTAGATGCCCTCGAACAACTGTGTTATCTGTGGATGGTAAACCACCGATACATCCAGCAATCCATTATAAGGCACGGCATTCGGTGTCTGTCCATATCCTGAGGCATTTCCTACGCATACGGTCATCACCTTGCGCTTGATGGTATCTTCATTAATCTTAATATCCATCTTGTAATCCAGACGCTGGAATATCATCAAGATAAAGGAAGAAACGAAAGACAGTGTACGAGAGCCCAAGAAATGGCGAGTTTGACGGCGCAAGTTCATGATTGCCGCTATCAAGCCGATATTGATACAATTAAGGAAATAGCGGATACATTTCTCGCCTTTCTTATTATGGTAACGGATGCAGCCAAGGTCTATCTTCCTAACACGGCGCAACTTCAACGAGCGAACAGTTTGTTCATAATCACTGTCGCTGAAGCCCCAGAAATGAGCGAAATCATTCATCAAGCCATTAGGGATAACACCCAACGAAATCTGTTCACGAGTTTCCTTGTCAACTTGCATCAAGCAGTTGACTGCATCATTAAGCGCAGAATCTCCACCAACAATCACTATCGTCTTATAGCCATTGTTGATAAACATCTTCACCAATCGTTCCACGCTTTTTTGATTTTCACTTTGCACAAAGTCGTAGTCGATATGTTGTTGGCGAAGCACCTTTTCTATCTTTTCCCAGCGCTTGTTACTGCGCCAGCCTCCACGGGGACAATAAAGCAATCCCCACTTGTTCTCATTTACTGCCACGGCGATACTTTTTTAGGTTATAGTTTACAGTTTATAGTTTATAGCATTCTTGCAAACGGCGTAGCCGCTATTAACTATTAACTATAAACTATTAACTATCAAATTAACTTTTTCTTCCATCGGTTGCAAGGCATCTATCCAGTGGATGGTAAAGCCTCTGCGTTCCATTCCTCTAAACCATGTCATCTGGCGCTTGGCAAACTGATGAATGGCTATCTCCAAGCCCTTGAACATCTCATCGTATGTTGTCTTTCCTATCACATATTCCGTAATATACTTATATTCCAGACCATAATAGATCAAGTCCTCGGCAGGTATTCCCCTATCCAGGAGTCCTTTGATTTCATCAATCATCCCTTCTTCAAGGCGTTGCCTTAAACGACGGGTAATCTTCTCCCTCCGAGCATCTCGGTCGATGTTCACACCAATGATAAGCGAATCAACAGCAGGCAATTCTCTCTCTGGCATCGGATGCTCCAAGTTATAAGACTCTATCTCAATGGCTCTGATAGCTCGCTGTGCCGTATCCACATCCGTGCGATTGTGCATCTTTGAGCCTGTCTTTTCTTTCAACTCCTTGAGCATCATCGTTAGTTCATCCAGTGACTTGTCCGCAAGCCGTGCCCGAAGCTCAGGGTTCTGAGGTACTGGGGAAAGATGATAACCTTTCAACACCGACTCTATATAAAGCCCTGTCCCTCCACAAAGAATTGGAAGCACGCCCCGACTGGTTATGTCAAGATAGGCATTGTAAAAATCTTGCTGGTATTGAAACAAATTATACTTGGTGCCAGCATCACAAATGTCTATAAGATGATAAGGTATCAACTTACCTCCTACTGTATAATCCTCCAAGTCCTTGCCTGTTCCGATGTCCATGCCACGATAGACCTGACGACTATCGGCACTGATGATCTCCGCATTGATGCGAGAGGCAAGAGCAGTAGCGAGGCTTGTCTTTCCACTTGCCGTAGGACCCAATATAGTTATCATCGAATGTTTCATGGGTACAAAGATACAGCAAAATTAGGAAACCACAAAATAAAAGAGCAAAAAAAGCCGTCCAACACAATGTCGGACGGCTCTATATCTCAAATCGTTAAAGAGTCAACGAATTAACCGTTGTGCTTCTTCATGATCTTGATCAACTCAACAACCTTGTGTGAGTAACCAATCTCGTTGTC
>CAKQXI010000063.1 GCA_934281565.1 uncultured Prevotella sp. | reverse complement strand
TTACTATAAAAATAAAAGTTCCTGCCCGCGTATAGGGTTTTATAAAAACAGGTGGCAGAGTGGCAAGAGTGACAAATTCCAAGTCATCATTTATCTTTCGTCCAATGGCGTATAATCCAATTCACCTAAGATGTTCCTATAAGCAGGACGGATGATGCGGCGACCCTCAAAATTAAGTTCCTCGATGCGGTGAGCAGTCCAACCCACGATACGAGCCATGGCGAAGATTGGGGTATAAATCTCTTGTGGCAGACCTATCATCTCATAAATGAAGCCACTATAGAAATCAAGGTTTGCACAGGCTGGCTTGCTACCTCCCCGATGTTCCATCAACATCTTGATACCCTCTTGCTCTATGAGCTTCAGGAACTCATATTCATCCTCACGCCCTTTCTCCTTGGCAAGTTCCCCAGCAAGGCGTTTCAACTCTACGGCACGTGGGTCGCTCAACGTATATACGGCATGACCGATACCATAGATAAGTCCTGTCTTGTCGTAAGCCTCCTTATTGAGCATACGAGTGAGATAAAGATCAAGCTCCTTTACGTTCTTCCAATCCTTGATTTGTTCTTTCAGGTGATGGAACATATTGATGACCTTGATATTGGCACCACCATGCAACGGACCTTTCAAGCTACCGATACCAGCGGCAATGGAACTGTAAGTATCTGTTCGAGTGGAAGATGTGACACGCACCGTAAAGGTAGAGTTGTTACCACCACCATGCTCTGCCTGGATAATCAAGAGCAAGTCGAGCATACGAGCATCCAATTCGGAATAGGTCTCATGCTTCATCATATAAAGGAAGTTCTCCGCGATAGATAGGTTCTCACGTGGATGACGAATATGGAGACTCCTGCCTTGCACGGAGTGGCGATAGATGTTGTAAGCGTATGCTATAATCGTAGGGAACTTAGCAATCAGCTCTATGCTCTGGCGCATCAAGTTGTCACGACTGATGTCATCAGGATTAGGGTCGAAAGTGTACATCTCGAGCACACAACGAGCCAAGATATTCATGATGTTCGAGCCTTCCAGCTCAATGATATGTGTAATCGTACGATGGTCAAGAGGCATATTGTCGTTCAAGAGTTCCTTGAACGACTGCAGTTCTTCCTTGTCTGGAAGTTGCCCAGAAAGCAAGAGGAAAGCCACTTCCTCAAATCCGAAGCGTTTTTCTTTCAAAAGTGGCGATACAAGGTCGTCAAGCTCATAACCACGGTAATAGAGCTTGCCTTGGGTAGGAACGAGCTTTCCATCATTGTCACGCTCATAGCCTACTACGTTTCCGATATTGGTCAGTCCGACCAACACACCAGAGCCATCTTCATTACGAAGTCCACGTTTTACGTTGAACTTCTTGAATGCCTCCTTGTCTATCTTGCATGAGTTCTTTACCTCATCGCTTAGCTTGTATATCAAATATTCCTTATTCATCCTTTTTTAATGTTGAATGTTGAATGTTGAGTGTTGAATGTTGAATTTATTTAGTGTTGAATGTTGGGTGTTAAATTTATTTAATGTTAATACTAAACCTATTTCTTCAACAAGGGCGAAAGCCTAATTCAACATTCAACACTCAACATTCAACATTACAACCACCTTACCATTAAGATTTCAGAGTCGCAGCAAAATTAAGAGCCGACCCTGCCTTAAACCATGCTATCTGCGTATCATTATAGGTATGTTCTACCTCGAAGCTATCTGTAGAACCATCCTTGTGCTTGAGAGTAACGGTAAGATGACTGCCGGGGGCGAAAGACTTCAAGCCTGTGACGGAAATGCGGTCGTCTTCCTGCACCTTGTCATAATCATCCTTATTACAGAAAGTAAGGGCAAGCATACCTTGTTTCTTTAAGTTAGTCTCGTGGATGCGAGCAAAGCTCTTGGCAAGGATAACCTTTACATTCAAGAAACGAGGCTCCATGGCAGCGTGCTCACGGGAAGAACCCTCACCATAGTTGTCCTCTGCCACCACAATACTGCCGATGCCCTGTGCCTTGTATGCCTTGGCAGCGGTGGAAACCTCGCAATAAGAACCATCCAACTGGTTCTTCACCTTGTTGCTCTCGCCATTGAAAGCATTCACGGCACCCATCAATAGATTGTCAGAGATGTTCTGCAGATGCCCACGGAACCTCAACCAAGGACCAGCCATAGAAATATGGTCTGTGGTACATTTGCCCTGTGTCTTGATCAACAAAGGCATATCCACAAAATCCTTTCCATCCCAAGGGGCAAAAGGCAAGAGTTTCTGGAGGCGATTGCTATCAGGAGCTATCTGCACCTCCACATCCGCATTGTCATCACAAGGAGCAATAAAGCCTTTGTCCTCCACGGCAAAGCCTTTGGGAGGGAACGTAGAACCAACGGGAGCATCAAGCATCACAGCATTGCCGTCCTTATCCTGCAAAGTATCGGTGGCAGGATTAAAATCCAAACGCCCAGCAATGGTAAGCGCAACAGTAAGTTCAGGACTACCTATGAAAGCGAATGTATTAGGGTTGCCATCGGCACGACGACGGAAATTGCGATTGAACGAGGTGACGATAGCATTCTTGCGAGTGTTGTCATCGGTATGGCGCTTCCATTGTCCTATACATGGACCACACGCATTTGTCATGATCAAAGCACCTATCTTCTTAAAATCATCGAGGATACCATCACGCTCCGCCGTATAGCGAATTTGTTCGGAACCGGGATTGATAATCAATTGTCCCTTGACCTCGATGCCTTTCTCATAAGCCTGTCGGGCGACACTTGCCGCACGAGCTAAATCTTGGTAAGAGGAATTGGTACAACTACCTACCAATCCCACTTCCACCGTCATAGGATAGTCATTGGCAGGTCCTTTCTCTCTCATCTGAGAGATAGGTGTCGCAGCATCAGGGGTAAACGGACCATTCAAGTGAGGTTCCACCTTAGAGAGGTCTATCTCCACTATCTGGTCATAGAAGTCGGACGGATTAGCTAAGACCTCATCATCAGCACGCAGTTCAGCAGCATTTTGCTGGGCAAGCACGGCAATTTCCTCACGACCCGTCTTGCGAAGATACTCATCGGCATTCTTGTCGAATGGGAAAATGGAGCAAGTGGCCCCCAGCTCCGCACCCATATTACAAATAGTAGCCTTGCCTGTGGTAGAGATACTATCAAGGCCCTCACCAAAATATTCAAGGATGGCATTCGTACCACCTTTGACAGTGAGTATGCCAAGTATCTCAAGGATGACATCCTTAGGTGTAGCCCAACCAGAGAGCTTGCCTTTCAAATGGACACCAATGAGGCGAGGCATCTTCAACTCCCAAGGTTGCCCAGTCAATACATCGACAGCATCAGCACCACCGACACCAACAGCAACCATTCCGAGTCCACCAGCATTTGGTGTATGAGAATCAGTACCAACCATCATGCCACCGGGGAAAGCATAATTCTCTAATACAACCTGATGGATGATGCCTGCACCGGGTCCCCAAAATCCTATATGATACTTCTGGGACACCGACTTAAGGAAGTTGTACACCTCCTTGTTCGTCTTACGAGCCTCTGGAAGATCTTTCTCAGCTCCCACATCGGCACGAATCAAGTGATCGCAATGTACTGAAGCAGGCACAGCTACTTTCTCCTTACCAGCATTCATGAACTGCAAGAGTGCCATTTGCGCCGTAGCATCCTGCATCGCTACACGATTAGGGCGAAAATCGACATACTCCACACCTCTTTTATAAGAGCGTAGCTCAGATGGATCAAAAAGATGTGCAAAAAGAACCTTCTCGGCATAAGTAAGGGGTCGTTTCACGGTAACTTTAGCCTGTTTTACACTTTCAGAATACGAAGCATAAAAGCTTCTCAGCATTTCAATGTCCAGTATCATCTTATTCACTTTTTAGAATTATTTTGTTTGCAAATATACGAAATATTCTGCAAATCGTTGCAATATTCTCTATATTTTTATCAATTTGACATCATATTTCCATATTATTGATAAATTTGTTGTATATTTATAGAAAATAAAACTCTAAAATATTTGGCACTTTCCTAATAAATGATTACCTTTGCAGACATTATGAGAATAGACATCATTACCGTATTGCCAGAAATGTTAGAGGGATTCATCAACGAATCTATCTTGGCACGTGCACAAAAGAAGGGTCTCGCCGAGATCCATCTTCATAACTTGCGTGATTATACTTTGGACAAATGGAAGCGTGTAGACGATTATCCCTATGGTGGAAGCGCAGGAATGGTGATGCAATGCGAACCTATCGACCGTTGCATATCCGCCCTCAAAGCTGAACGAGAATATGATGATGTCATTTATGTTTCACCAGATGGGGAAACTTTCAACCAGAAGATAGCCAATGAGATGTCCATGCAAGGTAACCTGATCATCCTTTGCGGTCATTACAAAGGCATCGACCAGCGTGTGCGTGACCATCTCATCACTCGTGAGATTTCCGTTGGCGACTATGTGCTGACTGGTGGAGAACTTGCCGCAGCCATCATCTCGGATGCAGTCATCCGCTTAGTTCCCGGCGTTATCAGTGACGAACAAAGCGCACTCTCCGACTGTTTCCAAGACGACATCCTCGCCGCTCCCATCTATACTCGCCCAGCCGATTATAAAGGTTGGAAAGTACCTGACATATTGTTGAGCGGAAACGAGGCTAAGATAAGACAATGGGAATTTGACCAAGCGATGGAGCGCACCAAGCGATTGCGCCCTGATCTCTTAGAGGGATAAATGTTCCTTACAAAAGGCTTCTCCTAACGAGAAGCCTTCTTCGTATAAGCGTTCCAGCTTGTCGGTATCTTTCTCGATGCGCCCAACCTCCAGCGGACGAAGCGGACGGATGCAAGTAATCTTACCTGCTACCTCTAAATCATCAACCAACTGGATTTGTTCATTATAAGAGCGATGACGATGACTTAATGCAACACGTAAACGAGGATAGTTCTTGTATAAATAAGGTATCTTATGGTCCTTACCAGTATCACGCCATCCCTTGTTGCGAGTCAAGATGACCACATTATGCTCATGCCCCATGTCCATCGAATGTTTCACAGGGATGCTGTCCGCTATGCCTCCGTCAAGCATAGGAATACCATCCACCATCACAATCTTGCTAACGTATGGCAAACTGCTGGAAGCTCGCACTATATCAAGGGCACGCTGGCGGTCGTGACTCTCGGAGAGATACATAGCCTGCCCCGTCAAGCAATTCGTCGTAACCATCTCAAAGCCGTCGGCATACTTGAAATAGGTATCGAAATCGAAAGGGAGCAACTGGTTGGGGAACTTATCATAAAGAAGTTTTCTGTCAAAAATGCAACCTTGCGTAACCAAATGGCGCAAGCCGATATATTGATAGCGAGCCAGATAATCGATATTGGAAATACGAGCACGGCGAGGTTGGCGACTCATATATGACATTCCATTGCAGGCACCAGCCGACACTGCCACCACATAAGAAAAGTATAAGTCATACTTCATAAAAGCATCCAACACGCCACTTGTGAACACGCCTCGCATTCCACCACCTTCCAAGACCAAACCTGTATTTCTATTCAACTTCATATCAATTTATCTGCTTTTTGACCGTCAAAAGCCACAAATTGTAGCCCCAGACTATTAATTATTTATAAATTAGCACTAAGTATGCGATTTTGATTGCAAAGATAATCATTTTTTGCGAAAAAATAACTAACTTTGCACCAAATTAAAGTAAATTTATAAAAACATGTTTAGCAAGGACACTTACATCAAGCGCCGCCAAGAGTTGAAGAAACTCGTCAAGAGCGGCATCATCTTGATTTTCGGTAACAATGAGTCGCCGTGCAACTTCCCTAACAATGGGTATGCACCGTTTCGCCAAGATTCTTCTTTCCTTTATTATTTCGGACAGAAGCGTGACGGATTAGTGGGTGTCATTGACATTGACAACGACATAGAAACACTTGTTGGCGACGACATAGACATAGAAGATATAGTATGGTATGGCAGCGTGGACAGCGTACACGACTTGGCAGAACAAGTTGGCGTTCGCAACACTGCTCCCATGAAGTCGCTCAAGACCATTTGCAACGATGCCATGTCGAAGAAGCGCAAGATACACTTCTTGCCACCTTATCGCTATGACATCAAGCTCCAGATATTCGACTTGTTAGGCATCCATCCCAACCAACAAAAGGAAGAGGCTTCGTTGGAACTCATCAAGGCGGTCGTTAAAATGCGCTCGACCAAGACACCAGAGGAAATTGAGGAACTGGAACGTGCCGCTGTCATCGGATACAAGATGCACACTACGGCTATGAAACTGGTTAAGCCGGGAATTACTGAGAAGTATATCGCAGGACAACTGTGTGGCATCGCCCAGTCATACGGAGCTATGGAGAGCTTCCCTACCATCTTCAGCCAACACGGTGAAATCATGCACGGTGCGCCATCGCTCAACAAACTTGAAGCTGGAAGATTGGTGCTCTGTGACGCTGGTGCAGAAACTATCAACAATTATTGCTCAGACAATACCCGTACCATGCCGGTAGACGGCAAATTCACCCAACGACAGTTGGAGATTTACTCCATCGTGGAGGCTTGCCATGACTATACGCTCGAAGTGGCTAAACCCGGTGTGAAATATGCCGATGTCCACTTTGCGGTATGTCGCTTGATGTTCGACCGCTTGAAAGAATTAGGACTTGCCAAGGGTGACACCGAAGAAGCAGTCAAGGCTGGTGCACACGCCATGTTCCTGCCCCATGGACTTGGTCACATGATGGGTATGGATGTACACGACATGGAGAGTCTCGACCAGATAAACGTAGGATTTGACGAAGAAGTAAGACCTAACCTTGAACAATTCGGCACCAACTGCTTGCGCATGGGTCGCCGCTTGGAAGAAGGGTTCGTCGTAACCGACGAGCCAGGCATCTACTTTATCCCTGTCCTCATCGACGAATGGAAAGAAAAGGGACATTGCGCCGAGTTCTTAAACTTCGACAAATTAGAGACTTACAAGGACTTCGGTGGCATCCGCATCGAGGACGATGTGCTTATCACCAAAGAGGGCTGTCGCTTCATCGGCAAAGACCGCATCCCTTATCATCCAAAGGATGTAGAGGACTATATGGCAGCTAATAAATAATCATAATAAAAATACTACAACATTATTAATAAAAAAGAGAAGATTTTCATGAAGAAGACATTCATCATCGCATTGATGGCATTGATTGCCACAGGCGTAAATGCAAAAACAGCTAAAGATTCAGCAGCGATTGCAAAAAACAAACCAGTTTTCACAGTTGTAAAGCAAAACCGTATTACAAGTATCAAGGACCAGAACCGTAGTGGTACGTGCTGGGCTTACTCTACACTGAGTTTCTTCGAGAGCGAAATCCTAAAGAAGACTGGCAAAAGCTATGACTTGAGCGAAATGTTCGTAGCCAACAAGACTTATATGGACCGCGCGACAATGGCAGTGAGAATGCACGGTGACGTAAGTTTCTCACAGGGTGGTAGCGCATACGATGTACTCTACTGCTTGCAGCACTATGGCATCACTCCAGAGAATGCAATGCCATTGCCTGGTACATTGTCTGGCGATTCTTTGGCTAACTTTGGTGAGTTCTTCAACGTGATGACTCCATACGTGGAAGCTATTGCCAAGAGCAACTCCAAGAAACTTTCTCCTGCTTGGAAGAACGGTCTTCAAGGTATCATCGACTCTTATCTCGGCAAGGCTCCTGAGTCTTTCACCTATCAGGGCAAGACATACACTCCACAGTCTTTCTGCGAAAGCCTCGGCTTGAACTTGGATGACTACGTAACCATCACAAGCTACACCCATCATCCAATGTGGAGCAAGTTTGCCGTTGAGGTACAAGACAACTGGCGTTGGCCTTTGAGCTATAACGTTCCTATGGAAGACCTCTGCAAGATCATAGACAATGCCATCAACAACGGTTATACTGTTGCTTGGGGTGGTGACGTAACAGAGGACGGCTTTACTCGCAAGGGTCTTGGCATTGCTTATGATGTAAAGAAAGTTCGCTCTATGGCTGGCACGGATGCCGACCGCTGGTTCAAACTATCCAAAGACGAGAAGAAAGAGAAGTTTGACTCACTCGGTGTCAATGCACCAGAAGTAGTTCCTACACAGCAGATGCGCCAAGAAGCATTCGACAACTGGGAGACTACCGATGACCACGGTATGCATATCTACGGTATCGCCAAAGACCAGAACGGCAAAGAGTATTACATGGTAAAGAACTCTTGGGGAACATACGGCGACTACAAGGGTACATGGTATATGACCAAGGCTTTCGTTGCTTACAAGACTATGGACTTCATGGTTAACAAGAACGCCATTCCACTGGACATTCGTAAGAAATTAGGTATCTAATAATAGGTACAAATCATTCTCCATATTCAAGAGGGGTGACAAAACTTCGTGTTTTGTCACCCTTTATTGGTATTTTATCACCAACCTAATAGCTTATTTTGTTTTTTTCATTTAAAACTTGCCCGTATCTCATTTTATTTTTGTAATTTTACCCCCAGAATAAAAAAAATATAAAATGCATTTTAAATGGAATTACGAAACACCTACACAAGAACAGCAGAAATCAGCCAAGGAACTGGGCGATAAACTCAACATCAGTCCTATCCTTGGACAGCTTCTCATTCAGCGAGGCATCACTACCGAGTCAGCGGCAAAAAGGTTCTTCCGACCTCAACTTGCCGACTTGATAAACCCTTTCTTGATGAAAGACATGGATGTTGCCGTAGACCGTCTGAACGATGCCATGGGGCGCAAGGAACGCATCCTTGTATATGGCGATTATGACGTGGATGGATGCACCGCCGTTGCATTGGTATATCGGTTTCTACAACAATTCTATTCCAATATCGACTACTATATCCCCGACCGTTATGACGAGGGCTATGGAGTAAGCAAGAAAGGAATAGACTTTGCCCATGAGACAGGTGTTAAACTAATCATTATCCTCGATTGTGGCATCAAAGCCATTCAGGAGATTGAGTATGCCAAGAGCCTTGGCATAGACTTTATCATTTGTGACCACCACGTGCCAGACGAGGTGATGCCACCTGCCGTGGCTATCTTGAACCCCAAACGTCCTGATGATCCGTTCCCATTCAAGCACTTGTGTGGATGCGGTGTAGGCTTCAAGTTCATGCAAGCCTTCGCCAAGGACAATGGTATCCCATTCTCCCGACTTATCCCTTTGCTCGACTTCTGTGCCGTGAGCATCGCAGCCGACATTGTGCCTGTGGTGGACGAAAATCGCATCCTCGCCTTTCATGGCTTGAAACAACTCAATACGAACCCAAGCATCGGCTTGAAGTCAATCATTGACATCTGTGGTCTGAATGGACGAGAGATTTCGATGAGCGACATCGTGTTCAAGATTGGGCCTCGCATCAATGCCTCTGGTCGCATGGAGAACGGCAAGCTGAGCGTTGACCTGCTTGTGGAACGTGACTTCGCCACCGCCCTCCGCATGGCAAAGCACATCAACGAATATAACGAGCAACGCAAGGACATAGACAAACAGATGACCGAAGAAGCCAATGTCATAGTCTCTCGCCTTGAGAGCCAGAAGCATAACTCCAGCATCGTACTCTATGATGAGGGATGGAAAAAGGGCGTCATCGGCATCGTTGCCTCTCGATTGACGGAGATATACTTCCGCCCTACCGTTGTCTTGACCAAGGACGGAGATATGGCTACGGGGTCTGCCCGCAGCGTAACTGGTTTTGATGTCTATTCGGCTATCAAGAGTTGCCGCGACTTGCTTACCAACTTCGGTGGGCACACTTATGCCGTGGGGCTCACCATGAGATGGGACCGTATCAAAGACTTCCGTGACCGTTTTCAGAAGTATGTGGAGGAACATATATCACCAGAACAGACCGAGGCTATCCTCAATATCGATGCTGTCATCGACTTCAAGGACATCACCAAGCATCTGCATAATGACCTCAAACGCTTCTCACCATTCGGACCAAGCAACCAGAAGCCTGTATTCTGCACAAACAAGGTATATGACTATGGTACGAGCAAGGTGGTAGGAAGGGAACAAGAGCATATCAAGCTCGAATTGGTTGACTCGAAGTCGAGCAACGTGGTCAACGGCATTGCTTTCGGGCAAAGTGGTTCCGCCCGGTATATCAAGAGCAAGAGAAGTTTTGACATAGCCTACACCATCGAGGAGAATGTTTTCAAGAAAAACCAAGTACAATTACAGATAGAGGATATTCGTCCCAACGAGGGATAATCCCTTTCTAACACAAGGTTTAAATGGCTGATAGATTTCAAGATATTTTACGCCAATACTGGGGGTATCCCGACTTCCGTGGCATACAGAGAGACATCATAGAAAGCATTGCTAATGGAAAGGATACCCTCGGACTCATGCCTACAGGTGGCGGTAAATCCATTACTTTCCAAGTTCCCGCACTTGCACAGGATGGCGTATGTCTTGTCATCACCCCCTTGATAGCCTTGATGAAAGACCAAGTACACCACCTCAAGGAGCGTGGCATCCTTGCCGATGCCATCTATTCTGGCAAATCGAGAAACGAAATCGTCCAGACTTTAGAGAACTGCATCTTTGGTGGCATCAAAATTCTCTATGTTTCTCCAGAACGCCTAAGTACAGAAATCTTCCAAACCAAACTGCGCCATATCAAGGTAAGTTTCATCACCGTAGACGAAGCTCATTGCATCAGCCAATGGGGATACGACTTCCGACCTTCTTACCTCAAGATTGCCGATATTCGTGAACTGAAACCAAACACGCCTATCCTTGCCCTTACCGCCACAGCGACACCAGAAGTGGTGGACGACATCCAAGAACAACTATGCTTCGGGCAGAAGAATGTGTTCAAGATGAGCTTCGAGCGCAAGAACCTTGCATACATTGTTCGTACCGTCGCTGACAAGTTGAACGAAATGATCCATATCCTGCAATGCGTGGATGGCTCTGCCATCATATATGCCAGAAGCAGGAAACGTACCAAGGAAATATCAGAAATACTCAACAAGAATGACATCACTGCTACTTTCTATCATGCTGGACTTGATCCTATCATCAAGGATGAGCGACAGAAAGCATGGCAGAACGATGAAGTAAGGGTGATGGTTGCCACCAACGCTTTCGGAATGGGAATTGACAAGCCTGATGTGCGCATGGTCATTCATATAGATTGCCCCGACTCGCTCGAAGCCTATTTCCAAGAGGCTGGTCGTGCTGGTAGGGATGGAAACAAATCGTATGCTGTCCTGCTATATGACATGAGTGATGAGCGAAAGCTCAAGAAGCGCATTGACGATACTTTTCCTGCAAAGGAACTTATCAGGAAAATCTATGAACACCTTGCCTATTTCTTTCAGATAGGCATAGCCAGTGGGTGTGGCAAGACATTTGAATTCAACATTGAGAAGTTTTGCTATACCTACAAATTCTTCCCTACCAAGGTTGATTCCGCCCTGAGGATACTGGAACGTTGCGGATACTTACATTATGAGGACAATCCTGATGGAAAGGCGCGCCTCATGTTTCCGTTGGGCAGAAACGAACTATATTTTCTTGACAATCTCTCGCCCAACGAAGATGCTGTTATCAC
>CAKQXI010000062.1 GCA_934281565.1 uncultured Prevotella sp. | reverse complement strand
TGTTTGGGGGTTGTTAATTTTTGGGTTAATATCTACGAGCGGATTAGCTTATATAGGTTTTAGAATATTAAAAAAATAGAATATGGAAGGATTGATTTATGTTTATGCAACAATTAGCATAGTTGCTATTGGTATTGCATTATGGCTTAATACTAAGTCTGGAAAGAAATGGTTACAGGAACTTTAGTACTAAATCAGGGAGTTATGAACTTACGCTCTTTCTAATTTAGATAATTGCGATAGTATCAATGAAATGATGCGAAATGTTTAGAATAAATTATTTTAATGTTTGGAGCAAGTTTAGAAAAATATAGCAATAAATGCAATTTGGCTTTCTTCGTTTGAAAAATAAATAGTATCTTTGCAAGGATAATAATTAGAAAGAATATGAATAAGGATGAGTTTTTACAAACGATAAATGAATACAAGAAATTGGGGATGTCTAATCTGATAGATTATGACAAATTCTATTTGTATTCTATCATAACGCACTCTACAGCCATTGAGGGTTCTACAATGACAGCAATAGAAAATCAAATCCTCTTTGATGAGGGAGTGGCAGCCAAAGGAAAGAACATGGATGAACTCAATATGAACCTCGACCTAAAGGCTGCTTATGAGCGAAGCATGGAGTTGGCAAGGGCGCATACTCCAATGTCTTTAGGGGTGTTGAAACATTTGTCTTCCCTTGTAATGAGGAGAACAGGTAGGTTGTATAGTGTTATGGCTGGTAGTTTTGATTCGTCCAGAGGAGATTTGCGGATGGTAAATGTTACTGCAGGAGTAGGCGGCAAGTTCTATATGAATTGGGAAAAAGTGGAAGAACGAACAAAAGCTTTTTGTGTAGATATGGAAACCTTGAGAAAAAACCTTCTTCGGCATCCTGATATATATGAACAATACATGATGAGTTTTGATGCCCACAATAGGTTGGTGCAGATTCATCCTTGGGTGGATGGAAACGGAAGAATGTCAAGGTTGTTGATGAATCATATACAGTTTGAGTTTGGGTTGATTCCTACTATCGTGAAAAAAGAAGATAAGAGTGATTATATCCAAGCCCTTGTTGACTCAAGGGAAAATAAATCCATGGAACCTTTTCGGGAGTTTATGATGGAGGAACATGTGAAGAATCTTAAGGAGGAAATTAAAAACTACAATCTGTCCCTTAATGAGGATTGATTTATCGGAAAGGTATAGAGCCTTTTATCAACTTACTGATGTTAATGACCATAATAATATACTCTGTATTAGACCTAAAGAAAGTATATTATGGCAGTGCCATGATATATATAATGAGAGAGCAAGGGTACACTTCCTTAGATATAGATAATATGAAAGCATAAGATATGGATAACTAAAAACATAAGATATAGATAGTATAAAAACATACGAATTCTTTGTTGGTTTCAGATATTTTGATTACTTTTGCAGCGTCATTTCATGGTAGCTGGCAATGAGTTGCTGGCGTTAGTTCGTGATTTGGCTCTATTTTAAAGGTTTGACGTGTACTACGTTTGCTTCTGGCATGTTGAAACTTAGGAACTTTCAAGCAGAAATTCAGAGCAAAATGGCAGTGGATGTCTACAATAGCGTGTATATATTAGCACGGCACAAGTACGCCCTTTCGTATGGAAAGGGTGTGCCTTGTGTTTATATACATATATACCCTCGTTGGCGTAGGTGTGTCCTTTTTGCTTCTTGTCCTTAATTTCTAAGGTTTCCTAAGACCTCAACGTGCAAGGACAACAAAAGAGTAAGGACTCCTACGCCAATATTTTTTGAATAGAGTGAGCCTAATTTAATTAATATCTGCTTTAGGGAGTCGGCGGACATAATAGCTTAAAGCAATGATATACATTAAAAGACGAAGCATTAGTTTATTGTTGGCATTGGCATCTTTATCAGTAGTATCATCATCCTTAGTGTCATGTTCTGAAAGTGTAGGAATGTCTGGTGTCACGCTCTCCGACAAGAAGATTTCTTTTACTGTAACAGAAGTAAATGGTTGGACACCGAATTCTGGTAGTAGTAATGACGAAAGCACTCGTGCAATCAGTACCATTGGAGATTATCGTCCATTGATTGTAAAGAGTGACTTAGGGAAACCATTGTATCTTCATCCTGTGGAACAAGTAGGTACTTACTTCTATAATGATAAGGATGAGTTGGTTACTCGTTCTGGTGTTCCCTTGTCAGAAATTAATAATCAGAATAGTGTATCCACCAGAGGAACTAAAGTAACGGAGATTGGAGATGAAATCCTTGTTAGTGCAGTATCCAAAAAAGACAACGTTGAAGCAGGATACTTCTCTTTTGAAAAGGCAACAAAGAGTGGTAATATTTGGCATATTTCCAGTGACAAGTATTGGACTACCGATGCTACCTTATCATTCTATGCTTATGCCCCAACTAATGCCAGTATGCTGTCTGAAAGCGGCAGTGGACTGTCGAAAGACAGGACAGTTCACTATGTAGCAGGAACAGGGGATGATATTAAGTCACAACCCGACTTCATCGTGGCAAAGAGTGAGGACAATAGTCGTTCTGCCACTGATGCTGCAAGTGCAGTGGACTTGCATTTCTCTCATGCTTTGACTGCTGTAACTTTTGCCGTTGGCAAAGATATGGTACCCGGTAAGATAAGTAAAATTACTGTTCGTGGAGTAAAAGGTAAGGGTGATTATAATATCGCTACTAATACTTGGAATACTGATAATGTTACTGCTGATGCAGAATACACGATAGATAATTTAGGTCCTAATGGCGATGGTACGATAACTGGTGAAAAAGATGTAGCCCTTACCAATAATGACCAAACGCTTTTAATGATACCACAAACGTTAGGTTCAGATGCCGAAGTGGAAATAGTCTTTGACAATGACAATGGTGCAAAGACCCTTACCGCCAGTTTAAGCGGTACAAGTTGGGAAGCAGGACATAGTATTATTTATAAACTGTCCGCTTCCGAAGTCACAACTCTTAGTTTGGGTAACATCGAGTTTCCTACCAACTGGAGCAGTCAATATACAACTACGGCAAATAAATTGAAGTCAGCCTATGATGGCACGGAGAAAATAGGTTTGTTCGTTGTAGACGACCAAGGTAATATACGAAACGCCAATGTTCAATTGACCTATAACAGCAGTACCAAGTCATGGAACTTGCCCAATGATGTAAATATGTTGTTCTCTCCGAGGTTCAAATATTTTGCTTATTGCAATCCTACCAGTACAGACCTTAGTAACAACTTGCCACAAGCAGGCACAAAAGCTACAAATATCACTAATGCGGCCAGTTTCTTTAGTGATGTAATAAGTGCTTGGACACCATCTTCTGACCAAAGCAGCTTATCTAAGTTAAATGCCTGTGACTTGCAAATCGGTATGGCTAATATCAGCAATACGGCAAGTAGTATCGACTTCAATATGACTCATGCCATGGGACTTGCCGATATTACCTTAGGCACAGGTCTTAACTATGAGCTTAGTGACAAGACATACGATTGGACCTCCGCCATTGTCAGTGACCAGTTTGTAGACAATATCCCTTATGAATTGTCTTATAATCGCTATGTTGCTATCGTGAAACCTAAAACCTCTACAACATTTAATGCCACAGCCAAAGGATGGAAAGGTGCTTGGAAAGAAAAACTGTCATATAGCCCAAGCATAGCAGAGATAGAAACACATATGGCAATGAGAGAAGATGATGAGAAACATTCTTATACATTGGCATTGGGTGACATTTATTATAAGAATGGAGCTATAACTCATAATGAAGATGATTTGGAGCCAGCTGCTGTCAATACACCTATTGGTGTCGTTGGTTATATTGCTCAAGGTGGCGATGACTATTGGGTAGAGAAAAATACGAAAGCCACAGGAATTGGTGGTCATGCCTTGGTAATGGGAATAAAGAACCTTGGCGTAACGGTTAGTACGACAGATGAATTTCTTAAGAACTACAGTTACCCATCATCTGAACCAGCTAATCCAGAAACGTATAAGGGTACATCATTGAAATGGAAAAACACAACAAGTTCAGTTGGAATAGCCTATATAAGTTCTAGAGCTGCTGCTATAAACTCAAAAGGAAGTATTGCAGGTTCTGGCTATTATATAACAAGTCGCTTAAATAGTGCTACTTATCCTGTATTCCAAGAAATGAATAGATATAATTCTAATAGTGCAACTAAAGCACCAGATAAATCTACAGGATGGTTTGTTGCAACAGCAGGGCAGTATGCTGCCATTATGTTAGGATTAGGTGGGGCTGGTGATTGTACATGGGAAATTGCTAATGGTGGTACGGAAACAGTAGGTACAGCATTTAGAAGAAATGGTAGTTATAATGTTACAGGTCCTATTAATAAAGCATTGAAAAAGGTTGCGGAGGGTGGTCATATTTATACGGTATTTTTCGATAAGGTAATGAATGCGGAATGGACTTCCTCGGAATTTAGTTCGAGAGGTATTGTATATGCTGGTTCTGGAATTAGTTGGGGTGGAGGAGAGTGTAGTTTTTGGCTTCACGACTCAGGTGCTTATGGAATGTATCCATCAGTAGTCCGTCCATTCCTTGCCTTTTAGTCCATGTCCCTGTTGTCTTATACGGTTATTTCCAATAAAATGAGAAAGTCTATATTTCTTTGAAAAAAGAAACCAAGCCTTTTTGTATTCTCATTTTTTTGCCGTACCTTTGCCCGAAATTAAAGAGAATAATGGATATGAAGAAGTTATTTATAATAATGATGGCGATGACAATGTCGCTTACCATGGGGGCAAAGTCTATCCGAGAGCTTTGGGTTTCGATGCCTGATAGCATTGTGCCACTCTTGGACAAGAACATGAGAACAGAGTTCGTGGAGTTGCATGACATGAAAGTGAAAGCAGAGGTGAACAATCTGCTGGAAGAAACTTCTGTGATGGATACATTGACCCAGAACTTCATACAGGTACGTTTGAATGCTGCAGCCACTTTGCAAGTCAAGATGCTTCCTTATACAGATGGTGACTCATTGCTTTGCGTAGTCAAGACATTGGCCGCTCCAGAGAAAGAGAGTGAGGTGATGCTTTATGACCAACAGTGGCATCCGTTGGATACAAGCAGTCTGTTTGATGGAAAAGATTTGTCTGCCGTCATGGAGAGTCTGATACAAAAGCCAGATACGATGGAGGAGCGTAGGTTTCAGGAATTGAAAGCAATGATAGAACCCCGTATGATGAGTGCCATCCTCCTTGAGCATGATAATTCCATCGTATTTCGCCTTTCCTTGCCTCTGCTCTCAAAAGATGACAAGAAGCAAGTAAGTGTAATAAGAATGCAAAGAAAGTTTAACTGGAACGGAAAAAGTTTTAATGAGGGTTAAATATAGCAGTTTTCTATGTAGAAATATTTGCAGATTACAGATTTTGTTGTACCTTTGCACCGTGTTTTTCATGGTATTAGATTATTAAGGTTAATAAAAGATTGGTTGTCGTGAGACAATCAATTTTTTTTTGTTTATTAGAAGATGATTAATCCAATGATACCACAGATCAACATAATCAGTATTGGGTTTGTTTTCTTGGATTTCGTAAAATAGAAAGCAAAAGCGAAAAGTGCCACACTGATACCAAACAAGGTAGGGTCTTCAGTTGGTGAGCCAAAGTTCTCTTTGTTCATCAACAGAACGGCAGCAGCGGCTATCAGTCCGATGATGGCAGGGCGAAGACCAGAAAAGATGTCTTGTACTATCTTGGAGTTCTTGTGGGTAATCAAGTAATGGCTGATGAGAAGCATAATAATGAAAGGTAGCCACATGATGGATAATGATGCCAAAAGAGAACCCAGACAAGCAGCCCACTGTGGATAACCAGCATGAAGCACGGAAGTATAACCTACGTACGTGGCACAGTTGATGCCAATAGGACCAGGGGTAGACTGGCTGATGGCGACAATATCAGTAAACTCGGCATTCGTGAGCCAATGGTTCTTGACCACAGTCTCGTTATGGATAAGCGAAAGCATGGCATATCCTCCGCCAAAGTTGAATGTTCCAATCTTTGTGAATATGATGAATAGTTTTAAGAACAACATTTGATTTTAGCTTATAATTAATAATATGATGGTTAACTCTTAACTCTCTTGACTTTCCCATACAGCCAGCCAAGTGTGCCAGCAAGGATGATAATCCAAATAGGGGATACCCCCAACAATGCAATCAAGGCACAACAAACGAAAGGTATCCAGATGTTGTAACGGTTGATGTTCGCTGTCTTTGCCATCTTGAAGCAAGGAGCGGCAATCAAGGCAACGACAGCAGGACGAACACCAGCAAAGAACTTAGCCACCCAATAGTTGTCCTTGAAGTGTTGGAAGAACATGGCGATAACCAGAATGGCAATGATGGATGGCAATGCAATGCCTATGGCACCGACGATGCCACCCCAGATGCCTTTCAGCTTATAACCGATATGACTCGCCATGTCAATGGAAAAGATACCGGGAGTAGTCTGTGCCACTACCATGATGTCCAAGAACTCTTGTTTTTCCATCCATTTGTTCTTGTCGACGAATTCCATTTCCATGATGGGAATCATCGCATAGCCTCCACCCAAGGTGAAGGCACCAATTTTGTTGCAAGTGAAGAAAAATTTTAGTAACATCTCTCTTTAATTAATTAAATTTGGCTGCAAAAATACACATAATTTGTTAAATATCCCACTCTTCGTGGTTTTAATCTTCACTTTTGTTACCATATTTCGAGAATAATACGTATCTTTGCATTACATTTGCAAATAAACTTAGTAGTGAAATGAATTTAAAAATACGCTTGGCGTTGATGAACTTCCTTGAATTTGCAGTATGGGGAGCTTATCTTACTTCTATGGGCAACTATCTTGGTAAGGCTGGGATGGGTGCGGAGATATCATGGTTTTATGCTATCCAAGGTATAGTGTCTATCTTCATGCCTACGTTGGTGGGCATCGTTGCCGACAAGTATGTGCAACCGCAACGATTGTTGGGCTATTGCCATCTCTTGGCTGGTGTCACCATGTGTGGTCTGTTCTGGATGGGAGAGAACTCCGCTATGCCTGACGAGACTATTTTCATGACGATTTATACGATAAGCGTGGCTTTCTATATGCCGACCTTGGCATTGTCCAACACCACGGCTTTCACCATATTGAAGAACCATGGCTTGGATACGGTCAAGGACTTCCCGCCAATCCGTGTGTTTGGAACAGTCGGCTTCATCATCATGATGTGGATTGTCAACTGTGCCACATGGGACAATGGTTCTTTCTCGTTCCTTGTCACGGAGGATGCCCATAAGTTCCAGTATACTCATTTCCAGTTCTTGGTGTCAGGCTTGATGAGCTTTGTGCTCTTTCTCTATTGTTTCTCTTTGCCTCAGTGCAAGGTTATCAAGAAAGAAAACCAGACGGTGGCAGAACTATGGGGATTGGATGCGTTCAAGCTCTTTAAGAGCAAGCAGATGGCGATGTTCTTCATCTTTTCAGGCTTGTTGGGTATGTCCCTCCAAGTGACCAATGGTTATGCCACACCTTTTATTACAAGTTTCAAAGGCGACCCCTTGATGGTTGATACGTTTGCAGCCAACAATGCAACCTTGTTGGTTTCAATCTCACAGGTAGCCGAGGCACTTTGTATCCTGCTTATACCATTCTTCCTGAAACGCTATGGCATGAAGATAGTGATGTTGATAGCCATGTTCGCATGGGTATTGAGGTTTGGTTTCTTTGGATTGGGCAACCCAGCGTTCCCAGGTGTAATCTTGTTTATACTTTCTTGTATAGTATATGGTGTGGCGTTCGACTTCTTCAATGTTTCTGGAGGATTGTTCGTCGACCAGAAATGCGATGCCAAGGTGAGAGCTTCGGCACAAGGCTTGTTCATGTTGATGACAAATGGCTTGGGAGCTACGGTTGGAACCTTGTTGGCAGGTAAGATAATTAATCATTATTGCCAATTTAATGCCGATGGCTATTTGATGGGTGATTGGCAGACTTGTTGGCTGATATTTGCAGGTTATGCTTTGGTGGTAGCCATAGCGTTTGCTGTGATGTTTAATGCTAAAAATAAAAAGGAGGCATGAGTGATGGGATATATTCGTCTCAAGTTTAAGGGGCTTTCCGATATATTGGGAATGGATAGCCAACTCTCTTTAATCGTGTTGGTTGACGAGGAGGAAAAGCGTCAACTGGTGGTTACTTGTGACCAAAATATGCGCAATCAGTTGAAGCTGCGCATGGAGGACAGGAAAGCAGGCGAACAATTGTTGCCAGAGGTTTTGAGCTTGGTTCTGGGCTTCGATGAATGTTTGTCATGGGAAGTTCATATAGAGAATATGCAAGAGGGAAGATTTATAACGAAGTTGTTTAACAATACGAATGGCATGATGTTCGACATCAGGTGCAGCGATGCTATCCTATGGGCTTTTGTGTCCCATTGTCCTATTCTTGTGAAAGAAGAATTGTTCGCCAATCTTGGTGTCCCATTCTCACCAGAGGCCAATCAGATTGCGCTTCCTGTCAATGTCATCACGGATGATATGCTGGAGTATGGACTCAAGAAAGCTATTGACGTGGAAGACTACGAGGCAGCCTCTAAACTTCGTGATGAGTTGAAACGACGACATGAGAAGAAAAATTAGTGTTAACTCAGATAAATAATAATGTCAAAAATGAAAGAGATAAGATACTTTTATGTACCTAACGCTGCCAATGAGACAGAAATGCCATTGGAAGAAGCAATGCACGCCTTGCGAGTGTTGAGAATAAAGAGTGGAGATGAAATCTATCTCATGGATGGTGAGGGATGTTTCTATCGTGCCGAGGTTACTCTTGCCGCTACCAAGCGTTGCTTGTATGAGGTCAAGGAATGTATGCCACAGGAAAGGGCTTGGAATGGTCATATACACCTTGTTATTGCGCCTACCAAAATGGTTGATCGCATAGAATGGATGGCTGAGAAAGCTACCGAGGTAGGTTTTGACGAATTGTCGTTCTTGAACTGTAAGTTCTCGGAACGTAAGGTGATGCGCACAGTCCGTCTTGACAAAATCATTGTTTCGGCGGTAAAACAGAGCCATAAGGCATGGAAGCCTATTGCCAACCAAATGGTTCCTTTTAAGGAATTCATTGATATGCCTCGCAAGGGCAGGAAGTTTATCTGCCATTGTTATGAAGAAATAGAGAAGAAAGATTATTTCACGGAACTAAGCAGGCCTTTTGAGGGTGATGATGCTGATGTGACAGTGCTGGTAGGACCAGAAGGAGACTTCTCTATTGATGAGGTTAAGTATGCTTTGGAACATGGTTATGAGTCGGTTAGCCTTGGGACGAGCCGATTGCGTACCGAGACGGCAGGCTTGATGGCGGTAGCCATGGCAAACCTCGCACGTCGTAAATGATAGTAGCATAAATGCTAAATAGATAGTTATGAGAAGATTGAGTAATCGTATATTCATGGTAGCCTTGGCTGCATTCATGGTGCTGTTGGCTTCCTCTTGCTCAGGCACGGACTATCTCAATGCCATTCCAGCAAGAAGTTCTGCCCTTATCTCGATAGATATGCAGAAGATGGCAGAGAACAACAAGCTGGCGGACAAAGCAGGAGTCTTGAAAAACATATTGCACGTAGATGATGTATCGGATTGTGGCATTGACATAAAAAGCAAGGTCTATCTCTTTGAGTCGGTGGATGGTAACCTTGGACTTTGTGCCAAGGTTTCTGATGCTGGTGACTTGGAAAAGTGGTTGGACAAGCTCTCCCGACAGAATACCTGTACAAAGGTAACTGAGCGCAAGGGCTTTCATTTTACTGTACTGAAAGTCTCTTGGTTAGTAGGGTTCTCTGATGAAGCTCTTTTGATTATGGGTCCCGTAGTGGCAGATGCCCAGGCAGACCTTCAACGCCAAATGATAAAATACCTTGCTGCGGATGAAGAAGCTGGCATCAAGAGTTCTCCTATGTTCGACCGTCTGGATACCATTCCTACGGCAATGGCAATGGTGGCTCAAGCCCAAGCACTGCCAGAGAAGTTTGTCGCACCTTTCACTTTGGGTGCTCCAAAGGGAGCCGATGCTTCCCAGATAGTGATAGCTGCCGAAATGAACATCCAAAAAGGTATGCTTCATATCAGTGGAGAAACCTTTTCTTTTAATAAAGGTATAGATGAGGCTTTGAGAAAAGCAGCAAAGAATTATCGACCTATCAAGGGAAATTATGTGAAATCAATGCCTGATGATGCCTTGGCTGGCATTTTCATGAATGTAAATGGCACCCAGTTCTTGCCTATGATGCAGAGCAACCAAGGTATTCAACAACTATTGATGGGGATTAACACAGCCATAGACATGGATAATATTATCCGTAGTGTGGATGGTGATATGGCGATTGTTTTGCCAGCGTTGTCAGATGATGGTATGAAGATGATGATGGCAGCCAAATTGTCTGATGCCAAGTGGCTGGCAGATGTAGGCTATTGGAAAAATTCATGTCCGAAAGGAGCTTCCATCGGCGACTGGGGAAAGGATCGTTATGTTTATTCTGACGGTAAGACCGCTTTCTATTTCGGAGTGTCTTCCGATATGCAATTCTTGAGTGGAAGCGATGAGTTGAGTGCGGAATATTCTATCAAGCCATCTAATCATCCAATAAGCAAGGATATTCAAAAAATGGTCGTTGGACAGAAGTTGGCAATGGTCATCAACCTTGCTAAGTCGGGCAATGACAATGAGACGATGTCGGCTCTTACTGGTTTGCTGGCACCTGTCTTCGGCAACCTGAACTCAATAGTTTATACACTAAAGTAAGTAGTTAAAAGTTTATAGTTAATATAAGATGGAAACAATCAAGCTTCATTCCGTACTTCCCCAAGTCTTTGCGCAGCGTACAGACTTGAATTCGGAAATATGGAAGCAGGATGTTACTTTCAAGAAAGGGCATCTTTATCTCGTCGAAGCCGAGAGTGGCAAAGGTAAGAGTACCTTTTGCAGCTATATCCTCGGCTACCGTCATGACTACAGCGGAAGTGTGATGTTCGACGACGATGTTACCGCCAACTATAAGGTGAGCGACTGGGTGGAAATGCGTAAGAGCCATATCAGTCATCTCTTTCAGGAGCTTCGCCTTTTTCCAGAGCTTACGGCTATGGAAAATGTGGAGATAAAGAATAAAATCACTGGCTTCAAGAGCAAAAACCAGATATTGGAATGGTTTGATATGTTAGGTATAGCCGATAAAGTGGATGCCAAGATAGGGCGTATGTCTTTCGGACAGCAACAGCGTGTGGCTATGATGCGTTCCCTGTGCCAACCATTCGATTTCATCTTGGCAGATGAGCCAATCAGTCACCTTGATGATAACAATTCTTGTATCATGGGTGAGATCATGATGACTGAGGCAAAGTCTCAAGGAGCTGGTGTCATTGTAACCAGCATTGGCAAGCACATGGATTTGCCATACGAACACACATTTAGACTGTGATAGTTTATTGTTAATGGACTATATAGACAATTATGAATTTAGTTTGGAAATTACTTCGACAGCATATCAGCGTACCACAGTTTGCAGGTTTCGCCTTTGCCAACCTCTTTGGTATGCTCATTGTTCTTTTTGGCTTCCAATTTTATAAGGATGTACTGCCTGGCTTTACTCAGCAAGACAGTTTCATGAAAGCCGATTACCTCATCATGAGTAAGAAGATAGGTATGGGAAATACCATCAGTGGTC
>CAKQXI010000061.1 GCA_934281565.1 uncultured Prevotella sp. | reverse complement strand
GTCTGTAACAGCTTACCATCTTTCTACCGACAAGAGTTATGCATGGACAGGAGCACCTATTGATGTTACAGCCAGCAATGTAGTTGACGGGCGAACCTTATATGAGATTTCATCCACCCATTATGCAATGGTTGTAAAACCGAATGACTTGACTTTTAAATGTAGCGGTAATTGTGGTTGGGACTTGTCGTTATCCTTGAATAATACAACAAATATAGCAGATGGCACAGCATACACAGATGCTTATCCTTATGTGTTAGAACTTGGTGATATTTATTACTCTGATGGTAGCATAACCAAAAGTACCGCCATTGCTTCTGGCAAGACGCCCATTGGTGTTGTTGGATATATAGGCAGTAATTATTAGACTGAGAAAGACACCAAGGCAAAAGGCATTGGAGGTCATGCCTTGGTAATGGGATTGAAAACTATTGGGTCAACAGGAACGACAAACTATGGAACAGGAATTCAATGGTATTCTTCAGATACAGATGCAGGTCGTACTAAGATAAATACAGGAGCATTGATTAGGGCTTCGTCCACACAAACCTATGGCTCTGGTTATACTGAGACTAACACCTTGGTATCCAAGAGTACAGCATACAATGCAGCCTACCAAGCCAAAAATTATTCTACGCTTCCTGCCAACTCAGATAAGTGTACAGGTTGGTTTTTGCCTTCTGCTGGTCAATATTATGCCATAATGTCTCAATTAGGTGGCGGTATCAGTCCTGACACTTGGAATATAAGTGATTGGTTGGGGAATATGGTAACTGTAACCAGTAAGATAAATACAGCATTGAGCAAGGTTGGTGCTAACAAATATACAGAATTTTTCCAAGGAGTTAATGCATATGAATGGACTTCTTCGGAACATACAGCAACATCTGCCGTAGACTTAGATGGAGGCATAGACGATAAAATGGGATGGGGATCAGTTCGTTTCTTTGGTAATTCTAACAGTACCCAAAAGACGAGGGAACATTATGTCCGTCCTTTCCTTGCCTTTTAATTCAAAGTAATAAGTATCATACTTTATGGCACTTAGTGAAAGTACTTTCTTGGGGTTTAACACAGTGCTTTATGAAGGTGTAACACAGTGCTTTATGACACCCTTATAAAGTACTGCGTTAGACCTAAAGGAAGTACTTCATGGGACTTAGACAATGTATATCATGAGGGCATAAGAAAGCATGTCATGATACCGCTATGTATGCAATGCTTGTTGTGCTTTATTTGCAAAGAGCAGCATACGGACAAGTATTGCAACGCTGCTTGTCGTCGGTAGGAGAGAACGGGATGGCAGGGTTGTAGATCTCGGCGATGAGTTGCTTAAGACCCTGCATAAATATATCCTCATGCTCCGCAGCATCTAAGATTAAGTCCTTGCCAAGTTTTAATGTCGGGTCATATTCCTCAGCTCTTGCGTGCTGGATAAAGAGCAAGGCAGGACTTACCGCATCCTTGGCAGGGTTTAATTTGCTGTCGTACTTCACAATCAAGGAATACAACAGGGCTTGGAGATAATAATCCGTATGTCGGGATAGTTCTTCTGACTTGAAAATGTCCTCAATGCTCTTGGGGAAATACATAGGTGCTCTACCTGTCTTGTAGTCAATCACACGAATACGTTCCTTGACATTGCTTTGTCCTATTCCTTGGCTCACAGCATCCAAACGGTCGATGAAACCGCCTATTTGGAACTTCTTCGTACCCATAGGCGTGTCAAACTCAAAGTCTTTGGTGACCATCAGCTCCAAACCTAAGATGGTGAAAGGAGCTATGCGACTGTCTATCAAGAGCAACTGCTTGAGATAGTTGGCAATGACCTCACGGTTGATAAGTTGCATACCGTTGTAATGAGGGTGATAGCCCTCTGGCTTCACCCTGAACAACTGTTCACGGAAAGCCTCATCCACCAAGCGGTATAGCAGCTCGTCATGCTTTAAGGCGTGTTCTATCTCTCCCTTGCTGATGACGATGGGATGGATAAGTTGTTGCTCGCCCTTGGCATTGGTCTGGATGTCGGACGGACTGGCGAAGCGGAGATAGAACAACTGTGCCGCACGGTGGAAGATGTTACCAAACACACGGTTGTCCACCTCGTCTTCATCGATTTCATCAGGTTCTTCCAATCCCTTGATATATTTGAAGAAAAAGCGTTTCGGACACCTTAGGTAACTGTTCAAGAAAGTAGGGGTAATCAAGCGGTCTTTGCCCAATATCTCCAAGACATCCTCGGTCTTCTCCACATCATGATAATCAGGGCGCAAGGGAACTTGCCCTGCCACCAATGACTGTCGGCGGATGTGGTGCTCGCTCTCCACCATCAACTGCAACATAAATCGACTCATTTCCCCTGTATGCCCGTCTTCAGTGGCATTATTATAACAAAGCGTTATATCGCCAGCCCTTTGCAGCAAACTATGGAAATAGTAAGCATAGATAGCCACCTTGTTGTCTACCGTGGTCAATCCGTATGCCTTGCGGATGGAATAGGGGATAAAAGAAGAATCGGTAACACCCTTGGGCAAGTTGCCCTCGTTGCACGACAAAACAAGGATATGCTCGAAGTCGAGGTTTCGAGTTTCCAGCACACCCATAATCTGGATACCTTCGGCAGGTTCGCCATGGAAAGGAATGCTGGTTGTTTGGATAAGTTGCTGTATCAGTCGCTCCAAAGTGATGACATCCACCTCCAAATCGCCCGACTTAATCAACTGATGCAGACGGTTCAAAAGTGTATAGCTTCTGAAAAGAGCTTCTTGAAAAAGAGGGTCTTCCAGAGATTTGGCATGGGTTCCTATCATCTTAAGTATATCCAAGAGGTAAGAGATAAGCCCAAGATTATAATTTTCGTCAGCTTCCAAGTCCTTAAAAAGCAAAGATAATCCCTCGTCCTTTCCTATGCAAAGTGACTCCCTTGACGGATAGAAACGCTTATGGTTCTCTAAGTCGTTGAGCAGCTCAACGTATCGGGAGGAAATGAAACGAGCATAAGGATGGCGCAACACCATATTGACATAATGCAATCGATAAGTGTCGCTTCCCTTGGGATGCCCAAGGGTTTGTAGCTTGATAAGCTGTTGTATCAAACTATAGAACGGCGTTTGTTGCAAGGGGTAGCCCACGGTGATATTGACACTTTTCACCTCCTTTGGCAAGGAGTGGATGACCGTTTGCAAGAGACTTTCGTCCGCCAAGACGATAGCTGTCTTTCTACCAGCCAGATAACGCTCTTTTTCCAAGAGCCAAGCATGGATATAACGAGCTTGTATGTTCTCGGTAGGAGCACTGACATACGTGATGTCTTTCTTGCTTCGCATATTGTCATATATCTCATTTTGAGGAACATCCGCCAATTCGTTTGGATAATACTTCAAGTACTGTCGAATGTAATGCCCAGCCTCGTTCTTGCCGTCCATGTAATACTTGTCATAGTCCCAATAGAACACAGCCTTGCCCTCTTTCATCAGTCTATCGCACAACAGTTGCTCTACCTTTTGCATCATGTTGAAGCCCACGAAGACATACTTCTTGTGGTTGAACTCAATGGTCTTGTCATTGACAACCTTGCGATAAAGAGCACCCTCGTATGTCAGTCCTTGTGTTGCCAACTGTTCGTTGAAAGCATGATAGATGTCACAAAAGTGACTCCATAGTTGTAAGAAGCGTTTCTTTAGTTCTGAATTATGGTCTTCGGAGAAATTGCTAAAGAACTTCCGTATCATGTTCTTTTGTTCCTCCGTCAAGTAAGATATATCATCCAACTCGTGAATATCTTTCAGGTTGGCAAAGAGCTTGTCGGCATCCGCCATGTTCTTGTCCATGTCATCGAAATCAGAGATTAACAGCTGTCCCCACCCATAGAAATGGTCGAGTGTCTCGTCTATGCCAGTGCAAGCCACGAAGGTCTTGTGCAAGTCACATACCAGTTTGATAGGGTCGCCCACCTTCAAGTCGCAATGTTGGCGAAAGAGGTCGCTGATGGTGATATATTTCGGGCTCCATATAGGCTTGTCGACCAAACGTGCCAAGCTCTCGTTCAAGAAAAGCGAAGCTCGTTTGTTAGGAAAGACGATGGCGATGTTGCTCAAGTTGTTGCCGTACTTGTTGATTAAGTCCTCCGCAACGTATGTTAGAAATGATTTCATTTGTTTCTCCTTATTTTACTTCCTCGATTTTATTTGGATACACATACCATAGGTATCCTTTCACATTCTCATAACCCATGCTCTCCAGTAAGTCCATGTATTGCCAAACTTGAAATCGACGACAACCATTTCCTTGTCGTCTTTCATCACACGGTCTGGACGATGTTCCTTGACCTTGCCGTCCTCGACACTCAAGATAGAGCACTCGTTGAAGATGGACCAATGCTTGGAGAACCATTCCTTGACGACAGGTGTCTCCAAACGTTTGCGTATCATCTTCTCTATTCGTTCTCGTGAGATGTTCTCATCGTACAGCACACCGTCCAACTCTAATTCTTTCAATGCTCCCTCCACATCCTCCGTGGTATGGATGGTGGAGAAAAGGCTATGCAGCACCGTACCCATCTTGATGTAATATTTCTGCTGTTCTTCTTCCTCGTCACCCTCGATGAAATCGCGGCTCTTGTTACTTTGCCTGAACTCTGGGAGCTGGGGAGTGATATGAATGTCGATGGATATGCTCTCCGAGGGAGTCATGAAGATGTTTTCGTTGGTGTTCTCCTCTTTCTTCTTGGGAGTAGAGACGGATAGCTCGCCATATTCAAACACTATGTCTTCCGTCTTGGCATCTGAACCGCAGCCATCCAATGACAAGGGTTGTGACAATGAAGCCAACTTATTCTCGACATCTGGCAGGCTCGATTCTATGATGAAGCTACGTGAGGTGGCATATCCTCTCTTGGCAAGGACAAAGAGGCTATGGCTGGCACGGGTAAAGGCAACGTAAAGCAAGTTAAGGTTATCCACCATGTTCTGCAAATGCTCATGGTGATAGTCTGGCTCATAGATACTGCCTTTCATCTGCTTGGCACTGAAATCGACAGGGACAAGGGGCAACTCATTGAACGGTTCTGCTTGCGGAGTACACCATATCGTATTGCTCTTTTCCAAAGTCCAGTCGCAGAAAGGCATGATCACATGGTCAAATTCCAGTCCCTTACTCTTATGGATAGTAATCAGTCGAATACCATTGATGGCATCGCTATGGATGCTTTTCTCATGGATGCTGTTTTCCCATTCGTTTAAGAAACTATCTATATCACCACTATTGTCACTCAAATAACCGTTCATTTGGTCATAAAAGGCACAGATATAAGCACTCTGTTGCTTCATTTCCTCGATTTCGCCGAGCTTGAAATCCGTGAACAAACGTTCCGTCAAGTCAAAGAGCGGCATTTGGAGCAAACGTTCCCGTTGTTCCTCAAGCATGGTAACAACGGTATCCGTACCTAAGAATTGCCGTGCGAACTTACGGAGTGTAGCCTTGCCTATCTCATCTTGTGGATGGGCGAGGACATGAAGTGCAGTTATGAGTGTATTGACGGCTTGCGAAGCATCCAGACGGAAAGCCTCGTCGGAAACAAGGGGATAATCGGAATAATTCATGAAGTATTCAGCGATGTCCTGTATCGTCTTGTTGCTTCTTACAAGGATGGCAATCTGGCTATATTCAGCTCCCTTTTCCAACAAGTGTCCTACGGTGGAAAGGGTTTCTTCCATAATGTCTTCGGGTTCCGCCTCATGAGAGAACAGCTTCACTTGTACATATCCTTGCGCAGGCTTTTTCTGAGGTACCATCTGAACCACATCGGCATAGGCATTCTTAAGTTGCTCTGCCTCTTGTGGATTGGTCTCTGTGATGGTGGCACATTCCTGTGCCGAAGCCACAGTAAAGAAAGCATTGTTGAAGTCTACGATGTTTCTATCGGAGCGATAGTTTGTGTCAAGGTTCTGTATATCAAGAACTTTTTCGCCTCCATTAAATTGTTTCTCTATATTGTTGAGCAAACGCCAATCACCAGAACGCCAGCGGTAGATGCTTTGCTTCACATCACCCACGATAAGGTTGCCACTATTCTCATGGCTCATCGTTTCCTCCAATAGTACCTTGAAGTTTTTCCATTGAATGGTACTGGTATCTTGGAACTCATCTATCATGACGTGTTCCAGTTGGGTACCTATCTTCTCAAAGATGAAAGGCGAGTCGCTGTCTTGGATAAGTGAGTGGAGCAGAGTCTGGGTATCACTGAGCAAGAAACGGTTGGCTTCTTGGTTCATCTCCCTTACCTTTTTGTCAATACTGCCCAATAATCGCAGTTGGTTCAAATGCCTTAGCGTAAGTTCGGCACTCTTGAAAAGCTTGACCAACTTCGGGCGATTTTCTTCAGAGAAAAGCAGGATAGGATAGAGAACGGACGATACACATTCAAAGAGAGGATTGCTAAGCACAGCCTCGTTCTTCTTCACCCATCCCTCTGGACCCTTGTAGCATTTCTCGAACGTAGCGTTGTAGAGGTCATCGTCATCAATCTTACCTTGTTTTAACTTGTTGAAATAGCTCCATATTCCTCGTTTCTTCCCAGCGAGGTCATCGGCAGAATAGCCATTTTCTTCAAGTGCATCGAAGAAAGTTGCGGCAACTTCCTGGAATTGCTCCTTTGCCTTGTTGCGGATTTTCTTCATCTTGTCGGAATATGCCTTGAAGAAACCATCTTGGCTGATACATTCCTCCAATTTGTCGGCATGATCCTTGTAAAAGTCCTTGAAGATGTTCTCGCCAAATCTCTTGATTTGCCCTATCACATTCCAACTCTTGTCATCGGCGATATTCTCCTGTATGTATTCCATAATCCAAAAGAGCAACTTATCAGTGTCTTTCAGCGACTCAATGAGTTCATCTACAGCTTGTTGCTCCACTTGGTAATCATTCAATCCTATGCGCAAGTTGGCGGTAAGGTCAAGTTCCCTTGCCAAATTGCGCAACACGCTCTGGAAGAAAGTATCAATGGTTTCTACCCTAAAATAATTATAATTATGTATAAGCAAGCTCAAGGCAGTCTTCGCGTTCTCGGCAATTTGTTGTTCCGAGAGGTGAGGCAAGGCATCCTTGATTTGCATAAGATAATCGTTGGAGGTAGGCAGATGATAGGCTATGCCATAGAGCTGGCTAAGGATACGAAGTTTCATTTCCTCCGTTGCCTTGTTGGTAAAGGTAACGGCGAGAATGGTGCGATAAGCCATTGGGGTCTCTACCACCAGTGTCATGTATTCTTTGGCAAGGGTGAAGGTTTTGCCCGAGCCAGCACTTGCCTTGTAAACGGTTAACTGTGATTTCATTAATATCTTATATATTGTTGTTATATATTCCTGTCAGATAGCATCTTTACCAATGCCTGAACAACTCGAAGCTGAACCTGCAACCTACGCCATAATACTTGGAGTTCTGGAATGCAGCGAAGAAACCAAGCGAGAGTAGGCGAGTGGAAAGGCTGTATCCCCACTCGGTATAAGGATGCAGACGCCTTACCACAAGGGCATTGACATAAAGACGCTCTTTCTCAACAAATCTGCCTAATAAAGGCGTCCATGCCATGAACAGCATAGGAGCTTCGTAGGATACATTTGTGCGGAAATAATAATCGGAAGCATTGTACCACTCCGAGTTGAGCAACTCAAAGTCACCGCTCCAATCATCATTCCATCCACCGGGTAAGTTGTTATCACGGAAATTGGAATAATCCACGAAGTCCCAGTGATCGCCTTTCATCGTATAGAACCCAGAACCTATTCGCAAGGAAATCAAGCGTCTTCTGGAGGCATGGAAAATGTTTTGCATATCCATCTCCACACGCTCATAGTCGATGTTTGATTTCAAGAAGCCCTTGAAGCTCCGTTCATAATCTATCTTGAAGAAAGGACCTTTCTTTCCCTTAGGTTGCCATTCTATGGCAATGTTCGGGGCAACAGAGCGATAAGAAGACGGATAACCATTATCTTCATAGAACTTAGGGAACACGGCTTGACGATGGTGCACCACCATGCCCAATTCCAAGGCATAATGAGAGTTGAAGCTCCAATGATTGGTCAATCTAAAGTAATTGTCCTTGAACTCGGTATAGTCGTCTTCTGGTGCCCAGTGCAAGCTATCTTTCTTCTCGCTGATGCCGAGTATTCTCCTTGCCACCATGTTTGTGCTGATACGGTTGCCCGTACCAAATTCCATTTGCAAGTATCCATCGTGCTTCTTGTTGTATCTGAAGATAGCAGGAATGGTGTAATAGAACAAACGTTGCTTGAAGCTATATGCACCACGAATACCTAACGATAGGAGGATGTCGTCGTTAAAGGCATAGTTTCCCCTTATGTCGAGTTTGTAAACCAAACCTTTTCTTCCTGAATAGCTCATATACAAGGGGTTGAGGATAGGGCTTAGGCGAACATTGCCTTGCTTCTGTTTCCCGAAGTCTTGTCCGATATAATTGAGCACATTGTCGCCAATGACATTCCAAAGGAAATCATTGACAAAATCTTTCTTCTTAGGCTTGTTAGCATTGGTAGAGTCCTTGCGGTTACTTTGTGCGTAGAACTTCTCGTACATGCTCAGTTCGTCCTTTGTCAATTTGATGGGGCGTACTTTCGACATAAGTGCCGTATCAGCGACATTATCCAATGTGTCACTTAATATCTTGGGGAGATTATAAACCGTTGTATATGTGCCAGTTATCCTGTTTCCCAAGAACCTAAAGTTTACCTTGAGGTCACATTTCTGCGGTGTCAATGAGTTATAACTATTTCCCCTGCCCATGACCATAGAGATATAAAAGCGTGTCATGTCATATTCACCTTCAAAGTCAACAAGTACAATTTTTCCAGTCTTGGCATTGACAATAGCCTTTGTCTCTACCACTTGCGTATTCTTCAGCTTAGGATAGGCATATACTTGCGCCAAGCCATACGGCAATGGCGTAACACGAAAGCTATAAAATCTTCGATTGGTGGGATGGAAAGGAGAGAGGATGTTGTTCTGGTACAAGTTTTCGTCATAGATAGTAGGCGTCATATAGCTGAATACCGAGGACATCGGGTTCTCACGATGTGGAATGGTGCTGATGTTCAAGATGCGGTGGAAATAAGGCAAACCTTGCTCATCAAGGGTTACCTTGTTATAATATTCGCCCACGAACTCCCTGCCCACGCCATGTGCCACCACATACATCGTAGGCACCAGCATCAATGTAGCATTGCGCTTGTTGGTACGCAACTTAAATTTGGTATAAGAATAAGTAGGCTTCGAGCTTTGCCCCACGGTATCAACGTGTGAAGCATAGCCATAAATAAGATTGAGCACCGAATCACGGAAAGCGTTCTTCGGTGCTGTCTTTCTTGCATAGCCTTGGCTGGCAAGGCATAAGAGACACGATAACCATATTATAGTAGGGAAATGGCGAAACATTATCCCAGATATTTCATCAGTATTTTCACATTGCCAGACTCACGGAGCTTGTTGATGCTTTTCTCTCGTATCTGGCGTACACGTTCTCTTGTAAGCCCCATCTTATCACCAATCTCCTCCAAGCCTTTTTCCTGTTCTCCGATGCCATAGCAGGCGCAAACGATTTGCTTCTCACGGTCCTTGAGCACTTTGTCGAGCACTTGTTTCAGCTCCTTTGCCATGCTCTCGTGGTCTACTTTCTTGTCGGCTCTGCTGTCGTCGCCACTCGACATCACATCGACCATGGAGTTGTCATCGTCATCGCCAAATGGAGCATCTATGCTCACATGGTGACCACTTGCCGCCATACTTTGTGAAATCTTATCTTCGTCCACGCCAGTACGGGCAGATAGTTCCTCAACGCTTGGACGACGTTGGTTCTCTTGCTCAAACTTATTGATTTCGTGATTAACCTTGTTCAAGGAACCCACTTGGTTAAGTGGCAATCTCACGATACGACTTTGTTCTGCGATAGCCTGCAAGATGCTTTGGCGTATCCACCATACGGCATACGAAATGAACTTAAACCCACGAGTTTCGTCAAATCTCTCTGCCGCTTTGATAAGCCCGATGTTACCTTCGTCAATCAAGTCGGTAAGCGTAAGTCCTTGATGTTGATATTGTTTGGCGACAGACACGACAAAACGCAAGTTAGCTTCCACCAACTTATTCTTGGCACGCTCACCAGCTTTTCCACCTTTCTTGATAGCTTGGGCAAGCTCTATTTCCTCATCAATAGAAACCATTGGAGCACGACCAATCTCAACAAGATACTTATCAAGCGCCTCGCTATTGCGATTAGTTATGCTCTTCTGAATCTTTAATTGTCTCATTCTTTCCTGTTCTCCTATAAAACTGATAATATTATCTTCGTGTGGAGTAGGAATGCTGACATATTCCATGCACTCACAATACGGTGCAAATATAGCAAAAAAGCAAATACGTTGTTATTTTTGATAACTAACTTTAACATAATTATTTAACTACTTCATTCTTAATGAATTTCTCGTATGCGCCTTTATACCCATTGAATACATTGATGTCTACGTGTCCATGTATGCCCTTGACATATCCATCTGGGCATAATTGCCAAAATATCAAGTGCAAGTCGGGCTTGTATTCGCCATATCTCGCTATCCATATCAAGTAGTTGTGCTTCAAGTCGGGAGCTGCATTGAGATAGCGGTTTACGAACGTTTGGTTAACGTAAAGGATAGGCTTTACACCTGTTTCTTTCTCCACGAATTTCAGCCAAGTTCTCACTCTCTTGAAAAGTACCTGTATGCCGCCCATTTTCCTTATCTGGCTGGGTAGAGGCTCTACATCCAATACTGGTGGAAAATCGCCCTTGCCGATAAAGGAATGCTTGAGGAATTGGCGCACTTGGAGGCTTGCTGGCGACAGGGTGGAGAAGAAGTGATAAGTGCCTACCTTGAAGCCGTATGCCTTTGCCGCACGATAGTCGTGCTTATAGTAAGGATTGAGCATTGTGGCACCCTCCGTGCTCTTGATATAGATGAACTTGATAGGGAAGTTCACGTTGCCACTGATGGTTTTCTTGCTGATGGAACCGAGGTGTGAGATACGAAGCACTTTCCAGTCAATGGGATATTTCTTCTTGCCCTTGCCATGCTGATACTTAGATATGTCGATGCCATAGATGCGCTCAGAGGTATAGACAAGTCGCTCACCATGATAACGGTCGTTCTTCCATTCGCCCACACGCAAAGGCTTCTTGGGGGCAATGGCAAAGCCGAAACCATTTCTCTTGCCATTCATCCATTCTCCCTCGTAATAGCTTCCATCCTTGCCCTCCCATATACCGTTTCCATCGACGATGTCGCCCTTGTAAACGCCGAGGGAATCATATCGTAAGGAGAAGTCAAACTTAGGCTTAAGGCTCATGCTGTTCATGCGTGCCAAAGAAAAGGCTTGCGACATGGAGAGGCTTCTTGCTCCCTCTGGCAATTCCTTGGAATCAAGCTGAAAGAGAATGCAGTTTTCTTGTGGCAAAGTCTTCACATAATGGCAGGGCAGGAGCGTTGTTTTCTTGCGTTTGTCGTCTATGTTGCTAACAATGCGAGCAACATATTTGACACGGTGCAAGAGTTGCATATCATCGGATATTTTCATGCCTTTCAAGGAATCCAATAGTTTCTTTGTAGACTCTTTCTTTTTGATTTCTTGCATGGCATACCTGTATATCGTACCAAATCCCATGTCTTTCACGTCATGCGAATGGATGTAGTAGTTGAGTTCATCCACTTTCCACTTGGCATCTTGGTAGAGCTTACTTACAGAGTCTATTTTCTCTTGGAATATAATTCGAGGTGAAACATCATCGCTATATTTAGAGCGTAACAAGCTGGAATTGCCAACACCCACAAGACGCCCTTGGCAGGATGGAATGAAAGTCCACTTGTCGGCAAAACAAGCACTGAGCTTGAAGGTGTCCATATCAAAGGCAAACAATGTATTGCCGTCTTGCTGAAACTCATACCAGCTATAAGCCTCGATGTCGGTTATGCTATCCCGAACCTTTTCCTTGGAGGGGTAGAGACAACAATAGATGTATGCTCCTACGATGATAAAAACTGTTACGATGATGGCGCTCTTTTTATAGAGTGATGTTTTCTTATTAATCATTGCCATATTTTAGTACCAATACCTTTTGGGTCTTTTCTGTAATCTTGCAGAGCTCGGAAGTTCTTTCGCCCACCAGCCAGACGATATTTCCCCGTGCATCTTCCACAACCATCTTTTCCTCTT
>CAKQXI010000060.1 GCA_934281565.1 uncultured Prevotella sp. | reverse complement strand
TCATCTGTTCATCAGACAAAACGGGAGTCAAAATGAAAACGGTTTCGTATTGATTCATACTACTTTAAATGATTAATTATTAATAATGAAATTCTCGTGCTTTCCGTGTTTCTTTCATTTTTCAATGCCCTTTCCACGAATTGCGGTGCAAAATTACAACTTTTTGTTGAATTAACCAAATATTTTTTGTACTTTTGCCGAAAATATTTGTCCATATCGCCTTTTTCGGCTGGTTTCGACCTGTGGACAAACTTATCTTTGGAACAGAAATACATGGTTATGACAAACAACAAATTAAGACAATCCCTCCACGCCCTTTCTTCCATGGGCATGGCTTTCATCGTACTTGGCGTGCTGATGCTCGCCGTAAGTTTCGTGATGAACATCAAAAGCAATATCCTGCTATTCGCCGGACTTTTCTTTATCATCGCTGGAATAGCAGGATATATTTATTCCCTCAAGAAGGGATAGTCATCTCACCTTATTATATATAAGAGAAACTAATCTGCGTTAGGAGTAATCAACTTGTAGCCTTTGCCGTGGATGTTGATAATCTCTATTTGGTCGTCGTCTTTCAGATGCTTGCGCAACTTGGTGATATATACATCCATAGAGCGAGCATTGAAGTAGTTGTCGTCTATCCAGATGGTCTTCAAGGCGAAGTCACGCTGCAAGATTTCGTTGGCATGGGCGCAGAGCAAACCTAACAGCTCGTTTTCCTTGGTCGTCAACTTGGTTTGCTTATCGCCAATGGTAAGGAGCTGCTTCTGGGTATCGAAAGTGAATCGACCGATGTGGTACAAAGTAGACTCCTTGTTCTTCTTGCCACGTACACGGCGGAGGATAGCCTCTACACGGAACACGAGTTCCTCCATGGAGAATGGTTTGGTGATATAGTCATCGGCACCGATCTTAAAGCCCTCGAGAATATCTTCCTTCAAGGTCTTCGCCGTCAAGAAGACGATTGGAATATCGGCATTGGATGAACGGATCTCCTGTGCGAGGGTGAAGCCGTCTTTCTTTGGCATCATCACATCAAGCACAGCGATGTCGTACTTATTCTTGGTAAACTCCTTGTAGCCAATCTCACCGTCTGGGCACAAGGTCGTATCATAACCCTTTGCTTGCAAATACTCACGGAGCAACATTCCCAAGTTCTCGTCGTCCTCACAAAGCAAAATCTTAATTGTCTCTTCCATATTCTTTATCGTTTTAATTGTTAATAATCCTACTTTCTTGACTTTTTAGTCATGTATCACTGGCAACTTGATGGTAAAGGTCGTGCCTTTTCCCAACTCACTGTCTACCTTGATTTCTCCATCATGCAAGTCCACCACTTTCTTCACATAGGCAAGTCCTAACCCGAAGCCCTTGACATCATGCACGTTGCCCGTATGGACACGATAGAACTTGTCGAAGATTTTCCTCAAGTTCTCCTTTTTCATGCCAAGTCCTGTATCGGTGATGGAAAGATAGAGATGCTGGTCGTCGTTCCATGTCTTCATCGTGATGTTCAATGCCTCGTCGGGCTTGCGATACTTCACGGCATTGTCCATCAAGTTAAAGATAACGTTCTGGAAATGAACCTCGTCCACATAGATGGAGGAATCGACTGCCTCAATGTCCGTATAGACCTTGCCACCTGTATGCTCCACACGGAGCGTGAAAGAGTTGGCTATGTTCTCGACCATTTCGTTGAGGTCAAGTTGCTTCTTCTTGAACACGGCTTTCTTACGGTCGAACATACTCATCTGCAAGACTTTCTCCACCAAGAAGCGCAAGCGCTTCGACTCGTCGTTGATGACACTTCCCAGATGGCGTTGCATCTGCTCGCTCTTGGAGACCGTTGGGTCGTTAAGCATCTGTGCGGCAAGGCTGATGCTGGCGATAGGTGTCTTCAGCTCATGAGTCATATTATTGATGAAGTCGTTCTTAATCTCCGTATATCTTTTTTGTCGGAAAATGACTACGATGGTGAAGATGAACGTTATCAACAACACGAATGTGAAGATGATGCTCGGTATCATGAAGCGCACGCTGGAGAAGATATAGCTGTCCATGCTGGGGAAGTGTATCTTCACGACACCCATCTTTGACTGTGGGTCGTTGCGGAACAAGACTTGCGAATAGCTGTATTCCTCACCCTCGTCGGAATAATCGGGACAACGATACACTTCTCGCCCATCCTGTGTCATCACCGTGAAATGATAAGGGATGTCAATGCCGTTGTTCATCATTTCTGCCTTCAAGTCTTGGTCGAGCTGCTTAAAGTTAATGCGCTCTTTCAAAGGCTTGTCCGATGCCGAATAGAGGATGGAATAGACCACCTCGTCGAGCAAGGCTTTCTGATATACATATCTGTTCTTTACGATCTCTTGCAATGACTTCTGGGTCTCGTTGAGCGAGTTCTTGTCACTACGAAGTATCATTGCCTTTGGCATATTCGCAGGATTGGTAGCGATGGTCTTCAACTCGAATGAGGAATACACCGTTCCGTCTTTTCCCACCACCGAGTACTGGTGTGAGTGCTGGACAGTGCCATCGGGCTGTCCACTGCGGGTACCCACGGAATCTTTCCTGTTCGCCTTGCGCTCCGTCTCGTTGACATCCTTTTCCAGATAGCGCAAGGTCTCGTTAAGCTCCAAGTTCCTTGAGGCTTGATATAAGGCTCTATTGACAGACTCGTCAAACTGTTCCTTTTTCATGTCCACCATTTCCTGGATATAACTCAACTGCAGGAAAAGCAAAGCAAGGAACGAAAAGCCCATGATGATGGCGATAGTCCAAATTGTTCTTTTCTTCATGTCGGCAAAGATAGGTATTTTCTTAATGAGTTAACACTATTAAGTTAATTATTTCCATAATATTTCATGAAATTAACTTTAATTTGTTATATTAATTGCATATAAGCAACTAACCGTGCGCATTCCAGACACCATGAGAAAGGGAGACATACACGTTTGGATGTATATGCCTCCCCCTTGTTATTGCTTGCGTTAAACCATTGTCTTCTGCTTATCTTTCATCAGTTCTCGTTTTCCTTTGCCAACTCCTCCTCATGCTCGGCGATCAACTTGCCTTGTATGTCGTTAGGAACAAGTTCATAGCTGGCAAACTTGGTGGTGAACGATGCCCTGCCTCCTGTCAAGGAGCTAAGTGAGATGGAGTAGTTGGACAATTCCTTCAATGGAATCTTCGCACTCAACTTCTGGTATCCTGCCTCACTGTCCATGCCCATGATGAGCGCACGGCGACCTTGCAAATCGCTCATGACATCGCCCATGAAGTCGGCTGGCACATATACCTCCAAGTCGTAGATTGGCTCCAAGATCTTTGGACCTGCCTGCTTGAACGCATCGCTGAACGCATGGCGGGCTGCCAACATAAACGACAGCTCATTGCTATCCACTGGGTGCATCTTGCCATCATAGACGATGACACGTACGTCACGGGCATAGCTGCCTGTCAATGGACCATGTTCCATGCAGTCCATGATACCTTTCAAGATAGCTGGCATGAAACGAGCGTCAATGGCTCCGCCCACTACCGAGTTGAGGAACACCAGCTTGCCGCCCCACTCCAAGTCTACTTCCTCACGGCTCTTGATGTTCATCTTGAACTCCTGTCCGTTGAAATTGAACGATGTTGGGTCTGGCATGCCCTCGGCATACGGCTCTACGATCAAGTGAACCTCACCAAACTGTCCTGCGCCACCGCTCTGCTTCTTGTGGCGATACTCGGCACGAGCTTTCTTCGTGATGGTCTCACGGTATGGGATACGTGGTTCCTCAAAAGTGACATCCAATTTCTCATTGTTCTCCAGTCTCCACTTCAAGGTACGGAGATGGAACTCTCCTTGACCATGGACGATGACCTGCCTCAGCTCCTTGCTCTGCTCCACCACCCATGTCGGGTCTTCCTGGCGCATCTTCAAGAGAGCAGCCATCAGCTTCTCGGTATCTTGCACATTGGCAGCCTTGATGGCACGAGAGTATTTCGAGTTAGGATACTTGATGAAATCGAAGCGCCATTCGGTATCCTTTCCGTTCAAGGTGTTGCCTGTCTTCACATCCTTCAGTTTCACGGTACAACCGATGTCACCTGCGTTCAACTTCTCCACCGGTACACGGTTGGCACCTGCGCAAGCGTAAATCTGTCCCATGCGCTCCTTACTGCCACGGTCGGCATTGGTCAGGTCGTCGCCAGCCTTGATGCTGCCACTCATCACCTTGAAGTAGCTAACCTCTCCGATATGTGGCTCCATGCCTGTCTTGAAGAAATAAACGCTCTCAGGACCGTTGGCATCTGGGGTTATTTCCTCGCCACGTGTGTTATGCAACTTTGGCATTTCGCTTACGAATGGCACGACATTGCCCAAGAATTCCATCAATCGGCGCACGCCCATGTCCTTGCCTGCACAAACACAGAACACTGGGAAGATGCTGCGGGTCACCAAACCCTTGCGGATACCCTCGCGCAACTCATCCTCGGTCAGGCTCTCGCTCTCGAAGAACTTCTCCATCAAGCCCTCGTCGTTCTCGGCAGCAGCCTCCACGAGTGCCTTGTGAAGTTCCATCGCCTTGTCCATTTCCTCCTCTGGGATGTCCTCGATGATAGGAGCGCCGCCCTCTGGTTTCCAAGAGTATTTTTTCATCAATAGCACGTCAATGAGAGCATTAAAACCTGGACCTGTCTCGATAGGATATTGTATCTGGACACATTTAGGACCGTAGATGTCTTGCATCGTGGCAATGAGATTGTCAAAGTCGCACTTGTCGGAATCCAACTGATTGACAAGGAAGATGACTGGCTTGCCCAATTTCTCGGTATAGCGGAAATTATTTTGGGTTCCTACCTCCGGTCCATACTGACCGTTGATAAGGATCACCGCTTGGTCTGTGACATTCAGGGATGTGATTGCTCCGCCGACGAAGTCGTCGCTTCCGGGGCAATCTATGATGTTCAGCTTCTTGTTGTTCCACTCTACGTGAAATACCGTAGGGAAAACAGAATAGCCATATTCCAACTCAACGGGGAAGTAGTCGCTCACCGTGTTCTTACTCTCTACAGAACCTCTGCGCTTGATGATGCCTGCTTCATACAACATACTTTCGGCAAGTGTAGTCTTGCCGCTACCCGCACTGCCCAGCAATGCAATGTTCTTAATCTCATTTGTCTGATAAACTCTCATGACGCTTATAGATTTTTAAGGGTTATACATGTGTCAAAAGGAGGAGAAACTTCGTTTTTCTCCACTTTCGAGGGTCGAAGTTAAGGAAAAATCCCCAGAAAGCCAAAAGTTTTAGCCAAAAACTATGCTTCTTTTAAAACATATTAGTAATTTTGCATCTTGTTAAGACAATATTTAAGGGTTACACCTTATTTTAATAGATATAAGCTAAGACATACCTATGGCTGGACTGTACATACACATCCCTTTTTGCGAGAGCCGATGCATCTATTGCGGCTTTTTCAGCACTACTTCGCTCGACATGAGAGACGAATACATCGATGCGCTCTGCCATGAAATGGAGCTGCGCCCGATCTCCACCGCCCTTGGAGGCGAGGAAGACATCAAGACCATTTATCTGGGAGGGGGTACTCCCAGCCAACTATCGGGCGAGCAACTCTCCCGACTTTTCCTGCATATTGAGAGATACCTAAATGATGGACAAAGGATGAAAGGGGAAGTTCTCAAGGGGTTGAGGGGAAATCCCGAACTTGAGATTACGATGGAATGTAATCCCGACAATGTGACTGAGGATTTTTGCGAGTCGTTGGCTACGCTCCCCATCAACCGCATCAGCATGGGCGCACAGACTTTCTCCAACGAACGGCTGCGCTTCCTCCATCGCCGCCATGATGCCAAGGAGGTCAGACAAGCCGTGGAACGCATCAGGGCGATTGGTATCCATAACATCAGCCTCGACCTGATGTTTGGTTTTCCCCATGAGACTTTGGCTGACTGGCAAAGGGACATTGACGAAGCCTTCGACCTTGGCGTGGAGCATATATCTGCTTATAGTTTGATGTATGAGGAAGGCACTGTGCTCCACCGCTTGCTGGAACGAGGGAAGATTGAGGAAATTGACGAAGAATTGAGTCGCCAGATGTACGAGACACTCATCGACAAACTTACTTCGACTGGCTACGAGCACTACGAGATAAGCAACTTTGCTCGCCCCGGTTTCCGTTCTCGCCACAACAGCAGCTACTGGCACGAGGTACCTTACATCGGCATCGGGGCTGCCGCCCATTCTTATTACAGGGAAACGAAATCTCCTGCGGCAAACGACTTCTTGGTCAAGCGTAGCTGGAACATTGACGATATCCATGCTTACATCGACAGCATACGCCAAGACCGACTGCCATCTGAACATGAGATACTGGACAAAGATACACGCTACAACGACCTCATCACCACTGCCTTGCGCACCAGTGACGGCATTGACCTCATGAAGATGAAAGAGGAGTTTGGCGAGTCTGCGTATCACCGACTGTTGGCGGAGGCTGACCGACATATCCAACAAGGATTGATGAAAATCGAGCATCGTCATCTTTCGCTCACTCGCACAGGACTGTATATTTCCGATGACATCATGAGCGACTTCATGATTGTTTCATGAGCTGGGGGCATCAGTACCTCTAAGGTTCCAGATGCTCAAGTCCCCTTTCCAAATAACGCTCGTAATAAAACTGCTTGATGTGCTCTATCGCCTCGATGGTGTCTTTCTTCTTCTGAAGAAGTGGCTTGACCATCTGCAACAAAGTAAAGAGCACGACCACGACCAGCACAACCACCGCCCAAGACAGGATCTCGCTTCCCAAATTGACGAGAGGTTGGACGGTGATGCCCACTCCTATCGGGATGATAAAGCAAACCCAATCCAACGGAGTGTTTAGCTTGTTGGATTCCAAATAGTCTTCTCTCAATTTTCTTGGAGCATTCAATATCAGGTGTTTCTGATGCTGCTTCCAATATTCCTCAAATTCTTGATTCATTTATCTAATTAATTTATAGAAGTTAGAGAAGTTAAAGAAGTTATCACTCCCTACGGTCGTTAGAAGTTACAGACATTAGCTTTAAGCAACTAAGAAGCAGCCTAATCATTTGGCTTTAACTTCTCTAACTTCCAGAACTACATTAACCTCCCCACAAAAGTAGCATTAATTTTTGGATTTCCCAAATTCGCCCCCATCCGTCACGGACATTTAAGAAACTTTAAGTAACTATTTTATACACTACTTAAGATTTTATTTGTATCTTTGCCCCCAAACCTGAAAAACTTATAACTAAAAAATTGTGTTATGGCTGCGATTATTTCTATTACACCTATTGTATTGTTGTTCATCCTGATGCTTGGCTTCAAGATGTCGGGGCATCGAAGTGCCCTCATCACGCTCATCGCCACCGTATTGCTGGCTGTCTTCACGACATCGCCGTTGGGGATGCTCCCTGAGGCACACACCTCTGACAGCATCTTTGCCCTTACGGGATGGGCGATTGTAGAGGGCATCCTGAAAGCCGTGTTCCCTATCCTTGTCATTATCTTGATGGCGATATACAGCTACAACATCCTCGTGGAAAGCAAGCAGATCGAGGTCATCAAGCAACAGTTCACCTCCATCACCGACGACCGTGGCTTGCTCGTGCTGATGCTCGTATGGGGATTTGGCGGACTGCTTGAGGGCATGGCTGGTTTCGGCACCGCCGTTGCCATCCCTGCGGCAATCTTGATAGGACTGGGCTTCAAGCCTATGTTCTCGGCACTCGTGGCGTTGATTGGCAACACCGTCGCCACTGGCTTCGGGGCGGTAGGCGTACCCGTCACCACCCTTTGCAACGAAGTGGCTCCCAACGGTGCGGCATCCGCTGAAGCCATCTGCGAGACTTCCGCCTTTGCCGTCATCCAGCTCTCGCCTCTTTTCTTCCTGTTGCCTTTCATCATCCTCACACTCACCGACCATTCTCGCAAGGCACTCGTCAAGAACCTTTTGGTTGCCATCTGGGTTGGTGCCATATCGGTCATCGTACAGTTTGCCTGTGGCTATTACCTTGGCTCCGAGACACCTGCCATCATCGGCTCCATCGCAGCCATCATCGCCATCATCGTTTATGCCAAGCTATTTGCCAAGGGAAACTCACAGCAGACCAACGCCGAGCGTAAGCATTTCACCTTGGCGGAGAGCTTCAAGGCATGGAGCGTATATCTGTTCATTCTCATCTTCATTCTGGTTTCGGGTGCGCTCTGCCCTCCTGTCAACCAATTCTTGAAAACTCATCTTGTCAGTGAGATCCACTTGCCTGTGTTGGGTTCCACGTTTAGGTTCGGTTGGATTTCCAATGCGGGCCTGATGCTCTTTCTGGGTGCTACCATCGGTGGATTGATACAGGGACTAAGTATCAGGCAACTCTGTGTGATATTGGCGAAGACCACCGTCAACCTGCGCAAGACTGTGCTTACGATCTGCTCATTGATAGCCTTGGCGAGCGTAATGAATTATAGTGGGATGATTACCGCCATCGCTTCTGGCATGGTGGCTATCACGGGTGACTTCTATCCGCTCGTCGCTCCGCTGATTGGTGCCATTGGCACCTTTGTGACAGGGTCGGACACTTCGTCCAACATCCTCTTTGCCAAACTCCAAGCTCATGTGGCTAACCAGTTAGGCATGACTGCCCAAGGCTCGTTCTACGGCATGGAGGGAAGTGAGAGCAACTGGCTCGTCGCTGCCAACACGACGGGTGCCACAGGTGGCAAGATGATCAGTCCCCAAAGCATCGCCATCGCTACCGCTGCTTGCGATATGCAGGGCAAGGACGGCGAGATACTCCGCTCCGCCATCCCGTATGCTGTGCTCTACATCATCCTTGGCGGACTGATGGTATTCTTCGGATGCTAAAAATATCTGACGAATCTCTCTTTTATTAGAAGAAAAATAACTAACTTTGCAGCCCGAAAGACTGGACTTCTCCGTCTTTCGGGCTTTTCGTAATATTGAAATCATGTTTTAAGGATAAAAGGATTAACAATGCAAAATCAGTTTTCACGTACCCAACTATTGATGGGTAAGCCTGCCATTGACACACTCATGGGGAGCCGTGTTGCGGTGTTCGGTGTCGGTGGCGTTGGCGGATATGTCGTTGAGGCTCTGGCACGTAGCGGTGTCGGCGAGCTTGACTTGTTTGACGACGACCGTGTTTGTCTTACCAATGTCAACAGACAGGTCATCGCTACGCTCAGCACCGTTGGAAAACACAAGGTGGATGTGTGCGAGGAACGCATCCACGACATCAACCGCCGTTGCATCGTACATAAGTACCAGATGTTCTACATTCCTCAGAATGCCGACAAGATAGACCTCTCCAAGTTTGATTATGTCGTGGATTGCATTGATACCGTATCGGCGAAGTTGGAGCTTATCAAACGTTGCCATGCGCTCCATATCCCTATGATTTCTTGTATGGGTGCTGCCAACAAGATGGATGCTACTGCTTTCCGTGTCACGGACATCAACAAGACCAAGATGGATCCGCTCGCCAAGGTCATTCGCAAGAAGTTGCGCAAGCTGCATATCAACCGCCTCAAGGTGGTATATAGCGAGGAGGAACCTTTGCGCCCTATCGACGACCCTAACATCAGTTGCCGTTTCCACTGTATCTGTCCCAACAAAGATATGCGCAAGTGTACCGACCGCCGTGACATCCCTGCCAGCAATGCTTTCGTTCCTGCTGCCGCTGGTCTCATCTGTGGCGGTGAGGTCATCAAGGACCTTGTTCATAATGCTGGTGCTTGGCGCATTACACCAGAGGATATAGAAAACAATCCTGAGAAAAAGGCAATAGCCGAAAACGCTGCCAAGAGGGCTGCCGACCATCAAGAAAAATACAAGGCTATCGCTCTTGCCAAGAAAAACGGTACATGGGAGGATGATACCATCAGGATGGAATTGCCCGAGGGATTTTAACCGTTTTTTTCCTGCCGAGGAAAATAAAATTCCCTGCCGAGGAAATTTTATTTTCCTCGGCACAAAAAAATCCTACCATACTGCCATGTCTATTCAACACGACGTATGATAGGATTTACACGTAATTAACAATTAACAGTTTTTTGACTTAAAATGCTAAGAAAGGACGGTCATGATACATTTTATAGGTATCGGGATTGTAACCATTACTGTCCCAGATATGAATATACCCACCAGATATTTGAATGCGCCAAACTTCACCTCCATCCGCAGTACCAAAAGCAGATGCACCACTCATTGCTGTACTGGTCGTAAAATCGTTCGTCGATTGAAAGAAGTCCGTATAATTGTCTGCCCCTACTTTACTCATGAGTTGTTCTACACGATTATTTGCAGCAACACAAACATTAGACAGATAACCCCAAGAATCAGGTATCTTCCCACAAAGAGCATCAATAATCGCATAATATTGACCAACTGATGGAAGGAACCAACCCGTAGACTTAGCAGGGGCTAACAATTCTTTATAATTTAAAGCAGCTGTAGCCGCTGGAGAAGGCTTACTCCAAGTACTCATCGTTGTTGAAGATAGGTATCCTGACCCTAATTTGTTATTTTTAGAGTCCCTTACTTCTTGGGGATTGTTTACATTTATTGAACCTATTGGAGTTCCATTTCCCCATCCCCAATAATATGTTTCTCCAGCATCATGGTTGGACTTTGAGCCAACCGCCTTTAATCCTACGACCAAAGCGTGACCACCAATTCCAGATTGCTTCGTGTTCTTTTCAACCCAATAGTTATCATCATCCTTACCAGAAGCAATATAGCCGACTATGCCGATTGGTGTCTTTCCGTTTGTTAAGTCTTCATTTTGATGAGTAAGACTACCATCGGAATAATAAATGTCACCAAGTGCCAAGGTAAAAGGATGATGCACTCCATCATCTAACAACGTAGCTGTTTCTTTTTCTATCTGATCGGCTGCAGGACTAAACGATAGCTCGTTTTTCCAAGCATAAGCTACACCATTGGCAGAATTGAACTTCGTTGCTACATTAGGTTTCACAACGGCTACATAATGTGCATCTGCAACCTTGCAAGGCTTCTTGTCCGCAAACTGCTCACTGGCGAGATGAGGATTATCCCAAGTATAAGTAGCATCGTTGGACAACTTGAAATGCACTTGACCTGTTCCAATTGTTATATCTGCCAAACCCATGGCATGTGCCATCGTCAAGTCAATGCCACTGCCTGTATTACTTAATATAGCATTGGCTACTTGCAAGTCACTGGCATTCATTTTGTCCATTGTACTTTGGTCAGCATTAGGAGACCAAGCTGCTTCCAAAGTCTTAAAGAAAGTATTAGCATCTACTAAAGTTGCCAAATCTACAGTGCTACCTTTTGATGGTAAATTACCCTGTGGACTTTGCTGATACGGATAATAAGCAAAAACTTTATCATTGGAATTGATATGTAGCTCACCACCAGTAGGGAAAGACCATTTGCCATTCTTGTAAATCACAAGTACGTTAGCTGCTCTTACCTTTCCATCTGGGGCGACAACATACAATCCTATTTTATCATCCTCGGAATAAGTTGATTTAAGATTACCAGCATATTGGGCACTCCAATTTGTTGGGAACGTTACTTTGTTCAAAGTAAGGGTTGGCAATAAGGAAGAAGTAGATACCTTGTAAATGATGGTAGAGCCAGCTTCCCACTGAGTACCACGTAAAGGAGCGGTAAGAGTCCTATCCTGCCCATCCTTATTAAAGACAATTTCCACTTTGGCACCAGAATTAGCATCAAAGGTTTGCGGTATCATCATCAAGGTCTGGGCACCAGTAGTTAATGCCTCATCTTGTTTGCCTGTAACCTGTGTACCGTTTCCATTTCCCAAAGAGATAGTAAAGTCTACTGGATTACCAGATGTCTTCCACATATTAGTGGACAAATCATAATCACCTGTATTCTTTACTCCCTTGATAGCGATGCTTTTCACTGTACCGGGAACCATGTCCGAACCTACGGCAAAAGTGATGGCGGTCAAGACATGAGAGAATGTCAGACCTACGGAGGTCGGAGCTTCCGTTGAGCCATGAGTAACATTTGGACGATTGGCAACAATCAAATCTGGCTGATTTACAATATCTGTTGGAGATGCTACATAATGAACCGTTCTTGCTTTGCTAACATCAACGGTAGCATCCTCCGAAAGCATATTATGACTGTCATCACAATAAGGCGCATAAGCGTAGAATGACAAAGAGCCAGCGGTAGGCCAATATTGGGGATTATTGGTCAACCAAGAACCGCCACTGGGAGTAGCTTTCTGATTTTGAAAATAAGA
>CAKQXI010000059.1 GCA_934281565.1 uncultured Prevotella sp. | reverse complement strand
GATCAATAGACAGCAATTAGTGATATGAAGAAAGCAATCGTAATGGGAGCCACCTCTGGCATAGGCATGGAAGTGGCAAAACTACTGGCAACTCAAGATTGGCAAGTAGGCATCGCAGGAAGACGGATGGAAAGACTAAAGGAAGTGATGCGACAGTCATCGCAAGGGAATGGCAACGACGGCAATACTTCTTCTGGGGGTATTGTATGCTACAAGCAAATCGACATAACCCATCCCGATGCTCCCTGCCAACTACTGGAACTCATAGAAGAATTAGGAGGCATGGACCTCTATTTCCATAGTTCGGGCATTGGTTGGCAAAACGACCAACTTGACATAGAGAAAGAAATGAAAACCGTATCTACCAACGGACTGGGATTTGTAAGAATGGTAGATACGGCTTTCAACTGGTTTGTCCAGCAAAATGGAAAAGCACAGCAAAACGAGAAACACAAAATAGCTTGCATCACCTCCATCGCTGGCACAAAAGGTCTCGGTGCCGCCCCAGCCTACTCAGCGACCAAGCGATTCCAAAGCCATTACTTGGAATGTCTATCTCAACAAACCCATATACGCCATCTTCCGATAGCCATCACCGACATACGCCCAGGCTTCGTAAAGACCGACCTCATTGCTGGCAGTACCTATCCTCTGCAACTGGATGCAAAGATGGTGGCAAACCATATCGTCAGAGCCATCGAGAGAGGCAAGGGCGTAAAGATCATCGATTGGCGATATGCCATTCTCGTCTTCTTCTGGCGTCTCATACCGAGATGGCTTTGGACGAGGCTGAAGATTACCAAGTAACCATGGATGCGTTCCCGTTACTTAATCATGATCAACTTATACTTCTTGCTACCCAAGCCTATCTTTTCGGCATAGTCGGTGATGTAAGTGCCATGCTGACGATTGATGCGCTCAATGAGAGGTTTCTCGTCATCGCCGGGTTGAGCCTTGTGATTGAACACAAGGTCAAGACAAGCCTGGTCAAGAGCCACTGGGTCGGTGCTGGCAAGGATGCCCATATCCTTGAGCTTAGGGTCGGCAGGATGACTGTCACAGTCGCAATCCACACTCATATTGTTCATCACATTAATATATATAATGTTCTTGCCAAAATAATCCGCCACACCTTGCGCAGCCGCAGCCATACTCTCCAAGAAATCATCTTGTTGGGCAATGTTCTGCCATAGCAACGAAGCATCGGACACCTTTCCAGCAGAGTGGATGTAAGCCTTGCCTGCGGCCGAGGCAACGCCGATGCTCTGGTTCTTGAGCACACCACCAAATCCGCCCATCGCATGACCCTTGAAATGAGCAAGGTTAATCATGAAATCATAGTTTGCCAAGTGATCGCCCACGATGTCATACTTGATGTGCCTCTTGTCTTTCACAGGGATGCGCATCTGACCGTACTCGTCCATCAAGTCAACGGCAGCAATAGAATCGAAGCCGTGGGCATGGATTGTTTCCCAATGCTTACCCTTGTCCTGACGACTTCCACCATAAGCAGTGCAGCACTCCACAAGCGTACCATTCACTTCATCCACAAGATTGCGAATCAAGGTTGGCTTCAAGTAGTTGTTACCGCCCATCTCGCCAGTGCTAATCTTGATAGCCACATGACCATGGGCAGGCACACCAAGTTGTTTGTAGATACGAACCAGCGACTCAGGGCTGATTTCCTTGGTCATATAGACCTTCGACTGTGCACGAAGCATTGTGAAACTCATCAATGCCCATACTATAACCAATAGCTTTTTCATTAGTAATATGTTATACATTGTGTTCTTTGGCTGCAAAGATACAAATTATTATTGAAAGCTATATGATACATATTACTGATTTTCATTATGGCTGCAAGGTAAAACCTACAATGAAATAAGCTTTTTCGGTGCTTGGGTTAGCTGCCACCTGAGCAAAGACAGGGACACTGAACGAATCGATAATCCTAAAGTCCTTGGTTGCCTTCACCGACACATCGGTTATGGCAAAGCCATTGGCATCATTGTAGAAACCTGTCTTATAAGGTACAGCACCAATCGTTGCCTCCCAATCGCAACCACCCAACTTGAAAGGAGCGGTAGCTTCTATGTATGAAGCATATTTTCGGGCATCCTTGTCATAGCCTTCATCTGAAAGAACGCCATCGTTGCCTGCAAAATTTGTATACCAGTTCAAAGCCACTGATCCGAAGTCGTAACCAACATTGGCCTCAAACACATGAGAAGTCTCATGGGCAGCATATGCAAAATACTTCTGGTTAGGAGTATCGAACCAATAATCGGTTACTCCGACATGGAAACCGCCAGTCTCGTAAGCCAAGGTCAAGTCAAACTCCTTGGTCGCTTCTTTCAAAGCACCGTTATCACCCGTGACATTGTTCAAGCCAATACTACCCCAAGCCGTCAAGGAGAATCCCTTGTAACCGATGCCGAGAGTTGGTTGGAGAGAGACATTGCCCAAATCCTGACCACGCCAGTAATATCTGCTTACAATGTCGGCACCTATTGTTGTCTCAACCTTGTCCTGCGCTTTCATACCAGAGGTAAAAGCTACCAAACCGAGTGCCAACGCACCCATCCTCTTTATATCTAATATACGCTTCATAATCTCTCCTATTTTATATCGTTAAACATCCCCTTAAAAAGTTTTGACTGCAAAGGTACTATATTTTCCCTCCGCACCCAAACTTTTTATAAATAATATCTCTCGTATTCCATCCTTCACTCAATTAGTTATAGCAACTCTCACCATGCTCGTAGATGTCAAGACCTTCCTCCTCGATTCGCTTATCAACACGAATACCAGCAACTTTCTTGATGGTATAAAAGAGAATGATACCTGTCACTGCTGCCCAAGCATCGATGCAAAGGATACCGAAGCACTGCGCACCAAAGAAACCGAAGCCACCGCCATAAAGGGCACCACCATCAAGAGCGAAGATACCTGTCATCAAGGTACCGAAGATACCACATACGCCATGTACTGAACTTGCACCAACAGGGTCATCTATATGAAGTTTCACATCAATGAACTCAATAGAGAACACGAGGATGATACCAGCCAAGAGACCAATGACGAACGCACCGACAGGGCTAACCAAATCACAACCAGCAGTGATGGCTACCAAACCAGCCAAGATACCATTCAAAGTCAATGAGAACGATGGTTTGCCATACTTAATCCATGAAGTAAACATGGTACCAAGACCACCAGCGACAGCCGCCAAGTTGGTTGTCAAGAATACATGGCTGATAGCTACACGGTTCACTTCACCAGAAGCGGCAAGTTGAGAACCAGGGTTAAATCCGAACCATCCAAACCAAAGGATGAATACACCGAGGGCTGCAGCCATCAAGTTATGACCAGGAATAGCCGTGCTCTTGCCGTTGCGATACTTGCCAAGACGAGGCCCAAGGCAAATGGCACCTACCAATGCAAGCACACCACCTACGGAGTGAACGATGGCAGAACCTGCGAAATCATGGAAAGCAGCACCAAATGTATTCATCATGAATGAGCCAGCATCACCATTGCAGAGCCAGCCACCGCCCCATGTCCAGTGACCTTCCACTGGGTAGATAACCAACGAGATGAAGAATGAATAAACACAATACATAGAGAACTTGGTACGTTCTGCCATGGCACCTGATACTATCGTTGCACTTGTAGCGCAGAATACTGTCTCAAACATCAAGAAACCCTCTGTTGGGAGGTCACCATGATAGAAAGAAAGGTCACCAAAGTTAGGCATACCTATAAAACCTGCTCCATCACTACCAAACATAAATCCAAATCCAACGAACCAGAAAAGGACAGAACCGACCATGAAGTCTACGAAGTTCTTGAACAAGATGTTCGCCGTGTTCTTACTACGGGTAAAGCCCGCCTCACAGAGGGCAAAGCCCGGTTGCATGAAAAAGACTAACATGGCTGCCAAAAGCATCCATACTGTATCAACTGAAATTCCTAAATCCTGTACACTCATAATCTTTTTTCCTTTGAAATTTGAAAATTGAACTTTGAAGTTTATGATATGCTTTATAAATCATAAATCAATCAAAAGTCCGTCTATCAATACATCCTTAGCCTTGCATTACTTTTCCTGCTCAGCATTATAGAGAGCGATGTCGCCCCTTTCACCTGTACGAATTCTCACGGTATCCTCTACAGGAATTACAAAGATTCGACCATCACCAATCTCGCCCGTGCGAGCAGCCTGTTGGATAGCATTAATAGTTTTCTCCACATTCTTGTCTCTCACGACAATATTCAAAAGTACACGTTCGATACTGCTGGTATCATACATGACACCACGATAGATACGAGCTTGTCGCATCTTACCCTCGCCTCTCACATCGTAGTAAGAGAACCACTCGATGTCGGCAGCAAGCAATGCTTCCTTTACATCCTCAAACTTAGTCTTACGGATGATTGCTTCAATCTTTTTCATGTTTACCTCTCTTTTTATGTTAATATCTATATGTGACTTACATTTTGTTCTATTTCAAGCGCAAAGTTACAACATTTTGATATATAATTACCAATATTTCAGATAATTTGTTTTATTATTAGTAAATACATAACAATATGATAGTTTTCAATATTAATCACATTACAAACTGTAAGCAAACGGAATAATCATTATTACAATATGGCAGTTTGTCAATTTTCCAAGAATAGAACCTTATTATAATACCGTTAGAACGCCATAAAAGTATCGGTAGTAGCGATCAAGCGTTATCGGTAGTAGCGACGAGCCTTGATCGCTACTACCGATGCAAATACAACAAAAAAGGGGTTAGCCACCGCTAACCCCAACATTTGAGAGAGATAAAGCAATGCCATCCATGGTGGCACTGTTTATCCATATGTGAAATACCTATTTAATGTTTCAATGAGTATCCTCTTCCCAGCCTGTATACTTAAAGCCAGTAGCCTTATAATGCCATCCTGGTTGGTCTGAGCGAGAATATGTGAAAGTAATCTCATCTGTCACAGTGCCAGAAACCGTAGTATAGGTATTATGCCCACACTTGCCACTAACAGTTACCTTATCAGTGAAAGTAGCTGAGTTGCCGATGAAATCCTCAACATTGTCACCTCCAAAAGTATAACTATTCATATCGATAGCAACCTTTGCATTGATAGCCCAATCAGCCTTCGAGCTATAATTACCAACACGAATCCAAGCCTTGTCCTTGTCATAATCGGTGGTATTGCTCAGATAAGCATAGACAACTGTACCATCTTTCTCGTTGGGCAGAGTACCCTCCGTATTATACAGTTTCTCCACATTCGTAGGATTAGAAGCCCAATACTCGGCATCCGTCTTGGATGGGTCATAGCCTCTCTCTATGTTCAAGGCATACTGTCCGCCAATTGGAGCTATCGGTGTATAGTCAATATCGAAATCCGTTCCCTCAGAACAAGCTGAGAACAACATAACGATGAGACTCATCAATAAAAATATCTTTTTCATATTCTTTCTATTTTATTAATAAGGAACATATTACTTCTCCCACCACAACTTCTTGGTGATGTCGTTGCCATTCTCCTTGATATATTTCATGGCAGCGGTATTATATAAAGATGTAGAAGTAGGATATATCAATCGCATAGGATACTCACCCGCATTCAAGTTAGAAGAACCCGGATCTACCAAATTACCGAGTTGATACCCTGTAGTCAAAGTACGCTCACCCGCCTTATTGGACACACGAACTTTTACACCACTCTGAACCTCAGGATAGCCGAGACGGTTACGAGTCATCCAACCATCATAAGAGTTTGCACCAGCGTATGTCAACCAATACTGAGTTGCGATACTCTTGAGCATATCCGTCTTATCAAACTTATAAACACCATTTACAAAACTTGTACCATCAAGTTCCCAACGGTTGAAACCAGCGAGGACACCCTTGTTATAATATTCCTCTGCCTTATCCGTATTGCCCAAACGAGCGTATGCCTCGGCTATCATCAATTCACATTCCGCCTCATTCATCAAGTAAACAGGATCATCATACGCCTGTTTTACACGAGAAGATTGTGAAATCTTGATCTCTGTCGTAGGTGGTCTTGTACCACAAGGCAAACCCTCATAGCACTCGTCCATGTGGTCAATCAAATCTTCTGTCGTAGAATATTTCTCCTTAGAAACAGCCGTCTGGTCGTAAAGATAAGCAATACGAGGATCTTTCTTGTCAAGGAGATACTCTACGAATGTGTGACAAGCACGCATGTTCTCCGTAGTATTCAGCTGACGAATGTTGTACTCATAAAGAGGATTGCTCTTGTTCGTAGCATCCACCCAAGCTGTCCATGCACAATCTTCTTCCAGCAAATTGCCATCAGCCAAGAGCTTTTCGACATCTGCCTTATGAGCATCAAAGTCTTTCAAATACATCTTCAACTTCAAGCTCTTTGCAAAGCCAACCCATTTAGCGAGGTCACCACCCAAGAAACAATCCAAGGTTTCGCCAAGAGGATAAGACTTATCCGACGTAACCGCATCATCATACTTAGCGATTGCTTCATCAAGCATATTGATGATGCCTGGATAAACAACAGACTTACTGTCCTCGAATATTGGGTTTGGATTTGCCTCTATATCCAATGACTCACTAAAAGGAATATCTCCATAAGTATCTGTCAAGACCAAATAGTTATAAGCCATCAATATCTTGGAAACCATCCAATAGTTCCATACCTTTTCACTCTCCGCTGATGCGATTGACAACTTCAAATCTTTTAGGGCATTAGAATAGGCATTGTTCCAAATGGGTGTCACTGGAGGATAAGAACTGCTTGTTGTTACAGAATAGTTAGCCAATGTGTTGAACTGGTTTGTACTGTTGCCCTGTGTAGCATATTGACACCAGAAATTACCAGTCAACTGTCCATACAATCCCAAGACTGCCACTGTTGATGCTTCTGCCGATGGGAAAAGTTGCTTATAAGTAGCCGTAGTTGGGTAATCAGGATTGTAGTTGATGTCCAAATATCCAGAATCACTACAAGAAGTAACAGTACCCATTGTCAATGCGGCACCAAGCAATGCTGCTCCTAAAAATCTATATTTTTTCATACAAGTATTCTCCTTTAATTAAAATACAACCTTCAAGTTAACACCATAGCTGCGAGTAGAAACCGAGCCCATTGTCTCACCAAACTCAGAGCTGATATCATTACCAAAGTTAGAAGACTCTGGGTCGATGTAGTTCTGGCGCTTAGGAGTAATCAAGAACAAGTTGTGACCAACAAGGCTCAAAGACAGCTTTTGCATTCTCAAAGCATTTGTAACAACCTTAGGGAAATCGTATGTCAGAGCCAATTCACGAAGCTTGAAGTAAGAACGGCTAACAACGAAATCACGACGTGCCTCTGGACTATAGCTATAATTTCCCTGGGCATAGTTCATCATATTAGAAGCTACAGGAATGTTATTCTCCACATACTTGCCATCTACAGTCTTGACAGAGTGAGGATAGATGAAAGCATCACGCTCATTGAACACAGTCTCGGTAGAGTTACCGTTGAAGTGAGTGATATACGATGTCTCTGAATACATCAAGCCACCATTATGCCAATCACCAGTAGCAGATAGATGGAAGTTCTTCCATTTCAAGTTAGTAGTAAAGCCCATTACAAAGTTAGGTTGAGAAGAACCCAAATAGTCATAATCGGTAGTGCTTGATTGCAAGAAACCATTGCTATTAACAACTCTGTAACCATAATAAGGACTATCCTTATCTGTAACGGTCACCGTTGCCGGCAACTTGAACACACCAATAGGCTCACCTACTTTCAACACATAAGAGACACCACGGATACTTGAGTATTTCTTGGTTTCCGTTCCCAACGAGATAGTATATTCTTCCAAACCATCCCAAAGCTCTTTCACCTTACTCCAGTTCTTGGAGAAAGTAGCACCAATGCTCCATTCCCAGTCCTTTGTACGAATAGGTGTGATATTGACCATTGCCTCGATACCTTTGTTCTGGAGCTTGCCCACGTTACGGGTATTTGTCGTATAACCTGTCTCTGGAGCAAGCGTTGCGGAAATAATCTGGTTCTTTGTGATACGGTCATAGTAAGCGACATCGAAGCTCAATCTGTTGCCAAAGAATGTACCGCTCAAACCAAGCTCATACTCCGTGGTAATCTCTGGCTTCAAGTTTGTGTTTGGCAAACGATTGTCTTCCGTAAGACCTAACACACCAGCAATAGGCAAATAGGTATAATAGTTCTCAAATGGGCGATAATACGAACTTGTCATATAGACATCGGCATCGTTACCCGTCTGACCGATGGCTGCACGAACTTTCAACAAGTCGATAGCCTTGATATTCTTCAAACCAGAAATCGCTTGGTTGAGCAAGACAGAGACATTGGCACCACCATAGAAGAAGCTATTGTTACCCTTCGGAAGGGTTGAAGACCAGTCATTACGAGCTGAGACATTCAAGAATGCCCAATCCTTATAACCAAGCTCGACCTGACCTAAAAGACCTATCAATCTTCTCTTCCAAGAAGTAGCATCCGTAAGAGAGTTTGAGATTGTATTGTTCAAGGAATTCCAACCCACAATCTCCAACTGCTCATTGTAACCACCAATACGGTCATATATTCGTTGGTTCAAGTTCCAACCAACAGTTGCACCCAAGGAGAAATCACCAAAAGTATGGTTGCCTGTCAGCAAGAGGCTGGCATCTATCTGGCTATTCTGGTGACGGTATTTTGCATAGTAACCTTGATTGCCGATGGTAGTTCCGTTACCCTCTGCCTGATAAGAGCCAGAAGTATAGATGATACGTGGCTCGATGCGCTCTGTCTTATAGTTGGTGAAGTCACCACCTAAACGACCAATCACCTTGATTTCCTTGGTAATGTCATAAGCCAACTCCAACTTACCATAGATACGGTCATCCTGATAAGTAGAATAAAAGTTGTCTACCATATAATAAGGGTTGGTAGCATAAAGCGTATAATAGTTATCAATATTATTACGCTCCAAGTTATAGTCTTTCATATCTGCAAAGCGAACATCAGAAGCACCTTGCAACAGTTCCATATACATATCGCGTGAACGACGCATATCCTTGCGTACATAGTTCAACGACATATCCAAGTGGAACTTGTCTATGTTGGCATAGCCACGGAGTGAGAATGTGTTACGATGATAGGTATCGCCATTGTTTGGAGTAATACCATTGGAACTTACATTACCGTATGAAGCGGTGATACCAACTTTCTCATCTCCATAACGAAGGGCTATGTTATTATTCCACTCTGTACCAACCTGATAGAAATCACGGATATTATTCTTGACATAAGAGAATGGCTTGGTCAATGTCTCAGACAAACCCGTAGAACCATACCAATGCTCACGACCATCAAGACGAGGTCCCCAAGAACCGTTTTCCTCGTTAGACCAAGAACCCCAACCTTGACCAAAAAGGTTCTGAGTCATAGGAACACGAAGTACATCTGTCAATGTCAAGGAACCATCGTATGTGATGGCTGCTTTCTTGTCACCCTGTGGCTTCTTTGTAGTAATCATGATAACACCATTGGCTGCACGAGAACCATAAAGTGCCGTAGCAGAAGCACCTTTCAACACTGTTACCGACTCTATGTCCTCTGGGTTAATATCACCAGCACCACTGCCAAAGTCTACAGAGTTGTCACCAACACGTTCATTATTGATTGGCACACCGTCAACAATATATAAAGGGTTATTGCTGGATACAGAAGATATACCACGAATGACAACTTTCTGAGAGGTACCAGCTACGCCACCACCGCTAATCTGAACACCAGCCATCTTACCTTGAAGACCGCTCATCAATGAGCCAGACTTGGCAACTGTCAACTCTGAAGAATTAGCCGTACTGGCAGCATAACCCAATGTCTTCTCAGAACGTTTGATGCCCAAAGCGGTAACAACAACCTCATCCAAGTCTCTGGAATTAGAAGACAAAACTATCTTCATCTTAGGAGATGCTTTCACTTTCTTTGTCTGCATACCCAAGTAACTCACCTCAAGCATTACATCCTTGCCAATAACATTCAGTGAGAAGTTACCATCCACATCAGTAGCAGTACCAGTCTTGGTTCCTGCAATTCTGACAGAGGCACCGATGACAGGTTCGCCATCATCCTGAGAAACAACCGTTCCCGTAACAAGTGTTTGAGCAAGAGCCATTCCAATAAAGAAGAACAGCCCCCCCAACACCATGGTTAGTCTTTTTACCATAATTTCTCTCTCTTAAAAATTAAACAACTTATAAATATCGGGTGCAAAGATATATAATAATCTTCACATTAACAAATATTCAACTAATAAAATGCTTGCGCGACACGATATTTATGTTATTTATGCTCATTTTTAATAGATACACCTACGTTTTGCTATCGTTTTACATAGAATTCGTATCTTTTTGATAAACCACAAGTATATTACCAAGACGAAGAAGTTAATTTTATTGAAAGAGTAAAGGCTTTGGGAAATATCTTATTAATTAAACGATACTATCCTATATATAATAAGGTGTAGACATTATCTTATCACCCTAAATACGAAATTAAAGTTCATCATTCTCAATTTAGCTCTGTATTATTTGGAGTTATCATAGAAAAAGATTACCTTTGCAGCATTAATAAAAATGCGATAACAATATGAAAACTATCCGATTATTATTTTTGCTAACATCCATTACAATGTTTAGCTCATGCGAAAAGTTCTATGCCGAAAGTACCAACACAGATGGCTATGACGAAAACGCCAATGTAACGATTAAAGTTTCTAACTTCATTCAAAGCAAGTTTGAAAAGAATGAGACATTGACACGCAGTGAAGATGACTCACTCTCTGAAGAACCTGCCTTAGAAGACAACTGTACCCGACTGTCTTTCGCCATTTTCAACATTGAAGAAAAGGTGAAAAACATCAACCAGTCGATTGGAGATGACAACTTTGGCACCATCAACATCAATTTACCCAACGGAACTTATCGTGTTGTCGTCATCGCCCATAGTGGCAAAGGCAATTGCACTATCTCATCGCCAGAGAAAATCAAGTTCTACAAGAACAAGATGACCGACACATTCCTCTACTATGGCACGCTGGAAGTTAATGAAGACGAGGAAACCAAACAGGAAATCAATCTATCAAGAGCCGTGGCAATGATTAGGATCCACATAAACGATGATATTCCAACAAACGTAAAGCAACTTAAGTTTTATTATACTGGAGGAAGCAGTACCCTGGATGCCACTTCTGCACTTGGTTGCGTAAATAGCAGACAGACAGAAAACCTAAACATCACGGCAGGACAAAAAGACTACGAGGTATACACCTTTCCACGTGAAGACAGCAAAACGGTCAAGCTCACCATTACCGCCTTAGACGAAGTAGGCACGGAAGTCGCCTCCAAAGTGATTGAGGATATTCCCGTCAACAAGAACCATATCACTACTTACAGTGGAAATCTTTTTGGAGACAGTGGGAATGGTGAAAGTTCTTCCTACGATCCAAAAGAAACGACAAGTGGTATCACTTTTAAGTTTGACCCCGAATGGGAAGGTGAAGAAAAGTATAATTTCTAAAAGAAAACTAAAGCTAATGTTCTATTTTTCCACAAATTAAGATATTTTTAATGATATGGAAGAATTGATAAACCTTTTTCCTTTGCCGTTTAAAAATATTTCCATATTTTTGCATCCAAGTATTATATAATATGTATAGATTTAGGATGAAAAAGATTGTAACAACACTCATGCTCATAGGAGTATTGATACCTGTCAAGGCTCAAATGGTTTTGAACCTTGACAGTTGTCGTGCCATGGCGTTAAGGAACAACAAGCAAATAAATGCCTCAAAGCTAAAGAAAGACGTAGCCTATAACTTACGTAAGTCGGCTCGTACCCAGTACTTACCTAAAGTGGATGCATTGGGTGGCTACGAATGGTTCAGTCGTGAGATTTCATTACTCAACAGTGGTCAGAAAGCTCTGTTCAGCAATATAGGTACGAACCTTGCTTCTGGCATCAGTGGCAATGTCAATGACATGATGGGGCAGATGATCAGCCAAGGACTCATCTCTCAAGAAGAAGCTCAAAAGATAGGTGCTTTCTTATCTGATAAGATGTCACCTATACAAGAAAAAGGCAATACTTTAGGTCAAGGTGTAGTTGATGCTTTCCGCACCGATACCCGAAACATCTGGGCTGGTAGTATCATGCTTCGCCAACCTATCTATATGGGTGGTGCCATCACTGCTGCCAACAAGATTGCAGACATCAGTGAACAGATTGCCAACAACG
>CAKQXI010000058.1 GCA_934281565.1 uncultured Prevotella sp. | reverse complement strand
GTCCCATGCACCAGTACCCAAAGTAGACAAACGAGGTGGTTCGTTCGTGTCATTCCTACGATACTTGCTAATCTTATAAAGGGAGTGGATGGATACATCTACCTTGTCGTTGTTTTTATAGATGATACGTATCATTTCTTGGTAGCTATTACCAGTAGGGACACGTACCAGTCCGCCAAACTTACCTATTCCGAAATCCACATGGACGATGAAGTCGCCGGGTTCCATTTCCTGCAACTCTTTCATGGTGAGTGCCATCTTTCCAGCACGAGCCGAGTCGGAACGGAGGTTGTACTTATGGAAACGGTCGAATATCTGATGGTCGGTAAAGAAACAGCACTTCTTGTCATCATCTACAAATCCCTCATGGATAGTCTTATCGACAGGGGTGAAATGTATCTGATAACTTTTCAGCTCATCACCCTCAAAGATGTCTTTCAGGCGTTGCTGCTGTTTCTGGCTATCAGCCAATATATATAAGGAATAGCCCTTTAGAATATAATCGTCTAAAGTCTTAGCCAACAAATCAAAATTCTTATGGAAAAGAGGTTGGGGAACTATCTTGAAAGATATAATGGCTGAAGTGCTGCTTCTCTTGGCATCCATCTTGTTCTCTGCAATCGTCCCAAACTCTATGCGTTTTCTCTTTGCCACTTCCTCTTGGAACTGGACTGCCGTACATAGGTTGAGTTCTTTCCTCATAGCATGGCGTATCTGCTCTGCTTCCATTTCGGTAGCACCCTCCAACTGTTCCGTCAAGCTCTGTGAAGAAAAGCCATCCTTATAAATTTGGTCAATGCGGTCATGGACGAAAGTATAGTCTTTCATGACAATCAACGTATCCTCGCCCATGAAACTCAAGAAAGGCTGCTTGGTGCTTTCCAATCGTGCCAGCTCAGGAACAAGTTCTATCTGTTCTCTCTTGTTCTTTGACAACTGGTTTTGCACATCAAAGGTACGAATGGTATCTATCTCGTCGCCAAAGAAATCTACACGGAAAGGAAACTCACAGCTATAAGAATAGACATCAAGGATGCTACCACGGATGGCAAACTGTCCTGGCTCATAGACATAGTCGGTTTCCTCAAACTCAAACTCTCGCAAAGTATGGGCTATGGCTGTCAAAGATATTTCTTGTCCCACGGAGAGCTTTAATATTCTATCGTCCAAGTTCTTCTTGGAAACGACTAACTCAGCCAAGGCATCGGGATAAGAAACAATGAACATGGAATGATTGGCAGACAGCCGAGCCAACACTTCTGTTCGCAAGATTTCATTGGCAGCATCTTTCTGTCCGTACTTCACTGCACGTCGATAACTGGAAGGGAAGAAGAACACTCGTTCTTGTCCCATCACTTGGGTTAGGTCATGATAGAAATAACCAGCTTCGTCAGCATCATCCAGCACAAAAAGTACGGGGCAATCCAATCGTTCACGTAAGGAGGCGAAGAACAGTGGGGCAGAAGAACATACCAACCCCTGCAAAAGAATTGTTCTCAACGCCTTTTTTTCAAGCAAATCCAATAGGGCACCTGCTTGTGGCGAGTGCCCATAAAAACTATCTAATTCTTGTATTGTCACTTTTTATATCACTTACTCTGTTTAGTGGTCTTTTGGGGATATTTCTTGAACCATCCGTCCAGGCGAAGGCGTATCACACCAAAGAATGCCTCGCCAAAGATGCCACCGTTCATCTTGCTTACCCCTTCACGGCGATTGACAAAGATAACTGGCACTTCCTTAATCTTAAATCCTATCTTATGGGCGGTGTATTTCATCTCTATCTGGAAAGCATATCCCTTGAAACGAATTTCATCCAAGGCTATCGTCTCTAAGACCTCACGGCGATAGCACACAAATCCTGCCGTCGTATCGTGTACCTTGAAACCTGTGACCATGCGGACATACTTTGAGGCAAAATAGCTCATCAGTACACGACCGATAGGCCAATTGACAACATTGACACCTGACACATAGCGTGAACCTATCGCCATGTCATATCCCTCGTCATGAGTGGCGGCGTAAAGGCGTGGCAAGTCATTAGGGTCGTGACTGAAGTCGGCATCCATTTCAATGACATAATCATATTGGTGTTCCAATGCCCACTTGAAGCCCATGATATAAGCTGTACCCAAACCGAGCTTACCTTCACGCTCCAAGATATGTAGGCGACTGCCGAATTCGTTAGCCATCAATGACTTCACGATGTCAGCCGTTCCATCAGGACTTCCATCGTCAATCACAAGGATGTCAAATTGCTTTTCGAGCCCAAATACTGCTCGAATGATCTTCTCGATATTTTCCTTTTCGTTATATGTAGGAATGATAACAATGCTGTCGCTCATCTTATTCATAATTGTAACCAACTGCAAAGATACTACTTTTATATGAAACCTATAACTTTTTAGAGTTTTTTTACTTTTATCCACCAAAAAGGGAAATTACTTGCCTTATTGATCGGGATTTTCTACAAATCCCTGATATTTTGCATCCAGTCCCGACATGATGGCATCATAACTTTTGGTCATCTGGTTCTTGATGTTGTCTGGTCCTTTGCCTATCGGTGCAATAGGCTCATGAATTGTCAATCTCAAAGGATGCCAGAATATCCAATAGAGGTCTTTCATACGTGGCTTTACCTGAAAGCTGCCATTGATGGTCAATGGACAAACAGGAAGCTGAAGCTCATCAGCCAACATGAATGCTCCACGGCGGAATACTCCCATGTGACCAGTGAATGTACGGGCACCCTCTGGGAACACCATCAGTGACATACCTTCCTTGAGCTCTCGCCTTGCTCGGTCGTAAGAAGCACGGATCTTGGATGGTCCACTCTTGTCAACAAAGATATGATGGGCATATTCGCAAGCTACACCTACAAGTGGAATCTTACGTATTCCTTTCTTCATCATCCATTTGAAGTTACGTCCCAAGAAACCATAGATTAAGAATATATCAAAAGCTCCTTGATGGTTTGCCACGAAGACATAACTCTGATTTTTCTGCAAATGCTCCCTGCCTTCTACTTTCACTGGTAGCAGAAGAATACGTACCCACAACTGTGACCACAACTTACCTGGATAATACCCCCAGAAATGACCATTGCCCAACATACAACCCAAGACGGTTGTAAAACTGGTGATAATGCTTGCTACCAACAAGATAGGCAAACATACGAACAACTGATATATTCGATAGATGTACTTCATTTTAAGCTGAAACTTGATATTTATAGATTAATCCTTCACTCTCAATTCTTAATTTTTAATTCTTCACTTGCATCGCAACGTGATAACAACAATCTCTGGAGTAGCCCCCAACCTGATAGGAACCGTACCCCCCAAGCCTGCCTTTGTATAAAGTTGGCATCCCTCTTTCTCATACAAGCCGTAATCAAAAGGAGTGAACATCGTGGGACGAATGCCTAAGAACGAGACTTGTCCTGCATGGGTATGTCCACTCAATGTCAAGCGAGGTGCTACCAACACGGTGTCCTTGGAACCATGTATCTTGTTGATGTTGGATGGCCATGTCTCCCTCCATTGTTTAGGGATATGTTGTAACATCAACACAAAGGAACCTTGCCTGATGCCATACAATGCCTTGGCAATGTTCGCATGATCTGGCTTTTCATAGTTTTCTGTTCCTGCCACAAAGATAGAGTCCTTGCCACGGCATACGACAGCGTGCTCATTATTGAGCAAATGCCATCCTACTTCATGTTCAAACGACTTCACTTCTCGCTCGTATGCTTGCTTGGTGAGCGTATCGGCATCCACATAATAGCTATAATCATGGTTGCCCAACACACTATACACGCCATCCTTGGCTTCCAGACGACTCAGCAGTTTCTTATAAGGTTGCAACTCAGATGGTTGCACATTCTGCAAATCTCCTGTAAAACAAATCATGTCGGGATGTAAAGAAAGAATGGTATCTATATCACGTTGTGGCAAGTCATCACGCCATCCATAGTAAGACCCTAAATGAATGTCGCTGAACTGCACGATACGATAACCATCAAAACTCTTTGGTAGATCTGGCACATACACGGTCAGGTGTTTTACCTCCAACTGTCGGAAGCCTCTGGTAAATCCATAAAAAAAACAGAAGAATGACACGATGGAAAGAAACATCCCTAATAGTTTGCCCCAGTTGTGGTGTCCTCGAAACAGGCACATACAGCTCCATCCAACCAAGCTGCAGAAAGAAAAGACAAATGGTGGTACGGCAAAGAAAGCCAAGGCGACAAACCAGATGTCTATCAACAAGGGATTGTCTGGAATAAAGTTGGGCAGCCAGGCAAGATAAGATGTATATCCTATCACGCCCAAGGCTGGAAGCCAAAAAAGGAGTCGTCGCCACCATAGATGGAAGCGACAATAGTGGAGGTCTATCCATAAATAAGGCAAGACCGTACCTAATATGATGGTTATTAATATCCTTGTTATCATTTTCTTAATAAACTTGACTGTAAGAAGCGACGCATCATCTTTACGGGTATTCCCCTGCGATGGGCATAGTCGCTCAACTGATCTTCTCCTATCTTTCCCAACTCAAAATACCGAGCCTTGGGGTGGGCGAACATTAATCCTGACACACTGGCGTGTGGTATCATCATTCCTGTTTCCGTAAGGCGGACTCCAACTTGCTTCATGTCTAATAACTGGTCTAATATAAAGTTGACACTGGTATCTGGTAACGATGGGTAACCAATAGCAGGTCGAATACCTTGGTATTCTTCTCGATGTGTTTGTTCTATCGTAAGCTGTTCGTCGGGCGCATATCCCCAATAATTGCGCCTTACTTCCTCGTGCATTTTCTCCGCCGTTCCCTCAGCCAGTCTGTCACAAAGTGTCTGTGCCAGCATTTCCAAGTATTCGTCATGCCTATACTGTTCGGTTATTTCTCCATCTACGGTTGTGCAGAAAGCACCCACCTTGTCTTCTATGCCTCTACTGGCAGGGCGTATGAAATCTGCCAAGCATAAATAGGGCTGTCCGTTTGCGGACGGATGTTGTTGTCTGAGCATCGGAATACGAAGACAAGTGTTCTGTGCAGGATGTTCGCCTATTCTCAACACCAAGTCGTCTCCATCACTATTGGCTGAAAACAATCCGAAGATGGCGTGAGAATGGTATTTCCCTTGCCAAGAATGTAATAGTTCGAGAGCCTCATGCTGCATACGTTCTTTCTCAGCCTGAGGCTTGCCACTCAATCCCCACGCATGAAAGAAATAAAGCCAATTGATATATGGCTCTATCTCTGAAATCTCGTATCTCAACACTTTTATCATCCCTCTTAACTCTTAATTCTTAATTAATTCTTCCCTCTTAAAAATGAAAGAGCCTGTCCACGATAGGCATCGTCAAAAGAACCTTTGTCATATATAAGGTGTCCATTGCAGAATGTTCGTTCTACCTGCCATTGGTACTCATGCCCCTCCATAGGGCTCCATTTGCACTTGCTCTGGATGACATCCTTTGTCACCGTCCAAGGAGCATGAGGACGAACAATGACAATATCCGCCTGATAACCCTTGCGTAAGAAACCTCGTTGGTTGATACGGAACAGGGTCGCAGGATGATGCGCCATCAATTCCACCAACTTCTCTATGCTCAACACACCTTTGTCCACAAGCTCTAACATTGTAACCAAGGAGAACTGTAACATCGGCATTCCAGATGCAGCCTTGGAACAGCCACCTTGCTTGTCTTTCAACTCATGGGGGGCATGGTCGGTACCAATGACAGCAATACGACCATCCGTCAAAGCTGCTCGCAAAGCATCGCAATCCTTTACAGTCTTGATGGCTGGATTGCATTTTATCAAGGTCTTCTTGTCGGCATAGTCTTCTTCCGAGAAATATAGATGAGCTATAACTGCCTCACCTGTAATATTAGCCCCCGGAGTAAAGAATTCTAACTCTTTGGCTGTGGTAACATGGGCGATATGCAACTGGGTGCCAAACTCTCGTGCCAACCTCACTGCCAGCGAACTGCTCTCATAGCAAGCCTTCTCACTACGAATAGATGGATGGTATTTCACATCGGGATCCTCGCCATACTTCTCTTTGGCTGCTTTCATGTTGGCGTTGATGATACCTGTATCCTCGCAATGTGCCATCAGTAGGAAGTTGAGTTCCTTGGCAGTCTTGAAGATACGCTTCAAGGAGTCGTGCTTGTCCACCAGCATATTGCCTGTACTGGAACCCATAAAGAGTTTGATGCCAGGAATACGATGTGAGTCCAATGAAAAGAAAGTATCTACATTGTCATTGGTCGCACCATAGAAGAAACTGTAATTGACATGACTTTTCTCTGCACCCAAGCGAAACTTTTCTTCCAAAGCTTCAAGCGTGGTTGTCTGGGGTACAGTGTTAGGCATATCAAAGTATGAGGTAACGCCACCCCAAGCAGCAGCTCGGCTCTCGCTCTCAATGTCAGCTTTGCGTGTCAAGCCCGGTTCACGGAAATGCACATGGTCGTCTATGATACCAGGCAAGACAAAACACCCCGAAGCATCAACGATTTGGTCGTAGGTGCCACGGGGTGCCTCTCCATGAAATATCTCTGTAATCTGCTCGCCATCAACAACGAGACTGCCCTTGAAAGAGCATCCCTCGTTGACGATGGTTCCATCTTTGATTAATGTTCTCATCTATAATTTATAATATCATTGCCCATGGCAATATTCTTATTCTGCTTTGTCTCCAGCGATAGTTGGCTTGGCCAATTCATTGGGAGTAGGGGCAGGGGCTGCGTCTGGATTTGTCTGGGCTGTTCCCATAGGCGGAGCCATTTGTGCATCACGAGTACCATTCATGATTTGCTCGTTCTCTTGTGCCTTTTGGTAGTAATCCTTCACGTATGGGTCGTTCTTGAAACTTTCCGTAGCCTTGCTCATGATGTCCTCTATCCAAGGAGAGAGCATTGGATACTGGTTGCCCATTGTCACAAGGAAGAAGATGCCTGGCCCCAACACATTGTCGAAGTTATCTGTCACGAAAGAGGTAACCAACTTGTCCTCCTGTTCGGAGAGCTTGATGGCCTCTGCGTTCAATTTACGGGTGACGGCAACCATGTCGCTACCGTTCATGATAGCCTGGTCATGCTTATGAATAAGCTCACGTTGCTGATTCTGTAACTGCTGGTATTTCTTAAAGAAACCAAATAGCTTGTCGTTCAGAGGGGTACCGCTTACCACTTGCTGGGTATCGTCAAGTTTCACCACAATATCGCCATTCTCCAGCACCAAAGGGAGCACAGGCTCATCGTCCATAAAGATGTTTGCCATCCTCACGGAGTCCATCTTCCCTTCAAAATGGAACTGTCCATGAACGACATCACATGAATCAATGCTTTTAAAATCGTTGTCTTTCAAGATTTTCAGGTATAACATACGTCCATCCAACGTACTTATGTTAGAAGTACCTGCAATATCATAAGTATTGGCACAAGACGTAAATGCCAACAAGGTCATAATTGCGTAAAATATTTTATTCATAAGCTGTATCTCTATTTCAGAGAACAAAAGTACAATCTTAAATTGAAGTACAAAAAAAAATTTATGCTATTTAATTGATTATTACTTTTATTTAGGTTTTATTTGCATTCTTCCTTTTTCAACTCATGTGAAATGCGATGAGTTGTGTATAATTCCAGTATAGCGGCAATCAACAAGAACAAGACCCATTTATTATAAAAATAGGTGATATAGGTCTCGTAATTGGAGAACCAGTTTCGGGCGAAGGCATATACAGTATCTACCATCGAGATGCCCGACAGCACGAAGAAGATGTCGGCTATGCCCTGTATGCGCTTCAATCGGTGTATCACCGTTGAGGTTCCTTCATAAAACTGCATTGCCTGGATGACACTGAAAAGCACGGTGCCAAGCAAGAACCCCCAGCTTGTATAAAGCAACATCTGGGGATGTATAAAACCAAACGCAAAGCAGCCTGCCCCGATAACCATCAGCACGCCACCCGACAGAAAAATCACACTCTGAATCCTACTCAACTGTTTCATTGTCTTTTTGTTCCTTGTCATTGTTAGGCAAATCGGTACTTAGCACAAAGATATCTTCATTGTCTGCTTTCATGAAATAACGCTCCCGGGCTATTCTCTCATAAGCCTTGATACCTTTGCGCATATCTCGCAACTGCTTCATGTCGTTCTGGTATTGAGTGTCATATTTCTCAATCTCAGAACGCAGGTTGCTGATCTCCATCTGGTACTTAACACGCTGTTGGATACTGTTGTCATCGATGAACCCAACTATCAAGATGCCCAGTATAATCACTATAAGATACTTATAATGAGCGAGATAATCCCATATTGCACCTAATCTTTTACTCATTAATTTATTATTTTGTTTGCAAAGATAATATTTTTTTGTTATCTTTGCATCATCAATTAAGAAAAAATAATGGAAGAATATATTGTTTCTGCAAGGAAGTACCGTCCAATGTCCTTTGATTCGGTCGTTGGACAGAGTGCTTTGACCACAACTTTGAAGAATGCCGTGAGAAGCGGAAAGCTCGCTCATGCCTATCTCTTTTGCGGTCCTCGTGGAGTGGGAAAGACCACTTGCGCCCGCATCTTTGCCAAGGCTATCAACTGCGAGCATCCTCGTGAGGACGGCGAGGCTTGTAACGAATGTGAGAGTTGCAAGGCTTTTAACGAACAGCGTTCCTATAACATCTTTGAGCTGGATGCCGCCAGCAACAATGGCGTTGAGCAAATCAAGGCTCTCATGGACCAGACACGCATCCCTCCTCAGGTAGGTAAGTATAAGGTATTCATCATCGATGAGGTTCATATGTTGAGTGCCGCCGCTTTCAATGCTTTCCTCAAGACCTTGGAAGAACCACCATCGCACGTGATATTTATCCTTGCCACAACTGAAAAGCACAAGATTTTGCCTACTATCTTAAGCCGTTGCCAAATCTATGACTTTGAACGCATGACGGTGCCTAACACCATCAACCACTTGAAGATGGTTGCCGAGAAAGAGGGCATCAAATATGAGGAACAGGCTCTGGCTGTCATTGCGGAGAAAGCTGATGGTGGTATGCGTGATGCTCTCTCTATCTTTGACCAGACTGCCAGTTTCTGCCAAGGGGACATCACTTATAAGAAAGTCATCGAAGACTTGAATGTGCTGGACAGCGACAATTATTTCAAGGCGATTGACTTGGCTTTGGAAAACAAGGTCAGCGAAATGATGGTATTGCTGGATGGCATTCTGGGCAAGGGCTTCGATGGTGGCAATATGATACAAGGTCTTGCTCAGCACGTTCGCAATGTGATGATGGCAAAAGACCCTCAGACCCTGTCTTTGCTTGAGACCAGTGACGAGCAGAAAGCTAAGTATCAAGAACAAGCCAAGAAAGCACCTACACCTTTTTTATATAAGGCTCTGAAAATAATGAACGACTGCGATGTGCAATATCGCCAGAGTTCCAACAAACGTTTGTTGGTGGAGCTTACCTTGATACAGATAGGTCAAATTACCCAACCCGAAGACCAAGATGTGCCTGGTGCGGGGCGTACGCCCCATAGATTAAAATCCCTGTTTCAGAAAATCGTTGCCCAACTTAAGCCTGCCACTCAGGGTACAGGTGCTGGGCATACCGATGATAAAAAGGCATCCACGCTTGTTACCAGCATCCACACTCCTAAGAAAGTTGCTTTCAGCCAAGTGAAGATTGGCAATATAGGCATGAGTTTCAAGAACCTTAAGAGGACGGAGGAAATCACTCAGAAAAGATTGAGTTCGATGGAAGACACGACTGAGGAAAACACTCGTGCCACTGGAGAACAAGAGATTTTCACGCAAGAACAAGTTGAGGCACAATGGATGAGTATGTGTATGAGAATGCAGAATATCAAGGAGTTCATCGGCTTGTCACAACGTATGAAAGCCATCACTCCCAAGATCACCACATTCCCAAACATAGAGGTTGTGGCGGACAACCAGTTCTTGCTGGACGACCTATTGAAGATTAAGAACCGTATCAAACTTACTTTTGTCCAAGGATTGCGCAATGGAAAGCTCAATATGGATTTCCGATTGGCAAGACAAGAGGAAGTTACCAAGATACTCAGCAAGCGAGAGCTTTTCGATGAGATGAGAAAAGGCAACCCTGCCATCGAGAAGCTATGTGTCTCGCTTAAACTTGCTATGGCATAAGCATGACCCTTGTTAAATAAGGGTCATGCCTGCTTCCTCACATTCCTTACGCATTTCTTCTGGCCAGATGCTGGCTTGTATCTCGCCGATATGAGCCTTATGGAGCAGTACCATGCAAAGACGACTCTGACCGATACCGCCACCAATGCTCAATGGCAATTTGTCGTTTAGCAACTGCTGGTGGAAGTAAAGTTTCTTACGGTCTTCCTTGCCCTCTATCTTCAGCTGGCGAAGCAGACTTTCCTTGTCTACACGAATGCCCATTGAGCTCAACTCGAAGCTACGTTCCAAGACGGGATACCAGATAAGAATGTCACCGTTTAGTCCCTCCTTGCCATTCTCGGCAACAGTACTCCAGTCGTCATAGTCTGGAGCACGACCGTCATGCTTCTTTCCATCGCTCAACTTGCCTCCGATGCCCTCTACGAATACGGCACCATACTTCTTGCAAATGGCATCCTCTCGCTCTTTTGGGGTCTTGTCTGGGTACATATCCAGCAAGTCCTGTGCGTGGACAAAGTGAATGTCCTTTGGCAAGAAAGGCTTAATCTGTGGATAGTGCTCACAAGTGAGATACTCGGTACGTAGGATGGCGGCGTAGATACGGCGCACAATGTTTTGCAAGAAAGCAATGGTACGGTCACCTTTCTCTATGACAGCCTCCCAGTCCCACTGGTCTACATAGAGAGAATGCAAGTTGTCCAGTTCCTCGTCAGCACGGATGGCATTCATGTCCGTATAAACGCCATATCCTGGTTCTATATGGTATTCGGCTAAAGTCAAGCGTTTCCACTTAGCCAAAGAGTGAACCACCTCTGCCTGGGCGTCACCTAAATCCTTGATAGGGAAAGTAACAGGACGCTCTACACCATTCAAGTCATCGTTGATGCCCAGTCCCTTTAGTACAAAAAGGGGTGCGGTGACACGGCGAAGACGAAGTTCGGTGGCCAAGTTCTGCTGGAAGAACTCTTTGATCAGCTTGATACCCATTTCGGTTTGGCTCATATCCAGCAAAGCCTTGTAATCGACAGGTTTGATAAGTTTACTCATACGATTTCTTTTTTATATTCTTAAATTGTGTGCAAAGATACATATTTTATTGTTAATCTGCAAGTGTTTTAAATAAATATTTTGCATTTTGATAGTATTTTAGTTTTATTACTATCTTTTTGTGAAAGAAATGCTCGTGGGTTATGCAGACCAACATATATCAATGTAATATCCGTTATTTATCGGAGCAAGTACGGAGAGGGGGTAAACCTGATACGGAGCAGGGGTAAACTTGGTACGGAGATGGTACGGAGTTGGTACGGAGTTGATACGGACTTGGTACGGAGCAAACTAAAAGATTTGTCACTCTTGCCACTCTACCACCTGTTTTTATAAAACCCTATACGCGGGCAGGAACTTTTATTTTTAAAGTAATAATAATTATCATGTCTATATATAAGTTTTAAAAACAGGTGGCAGAGTGACAAGAGGGGCAAATAAGAGTGGCAAATTCTTAATTTTTAATTCTTAATTATTAATTCTTAATTAATTCTGCGAGAGAATAGAAAAAAATATCGACTTTTCTTGCACAGTTTAAATCTTTTCATTACTTTTGCACCGTCATTTCATGGATTGTCGGCAATGAGATGCTGGCAGATAAGTCTATGTTGTGACCTATTTTTTAGATTTTTGACGTTTACTCACGTATGCTTCTGACCAATGAAACTTCGGAACTTTCATATAGTTATCAGAGGGAGGTGACAGTGGATGTCTACAATAGCGTGTATATATTTGCACGGCACAAGTGCACCCTTTCTTTATGAAAGGGAGTACTTTGTGTTTTGTTTCATACATATATACTAAATGTTGGCGTAGGTGTGTCCTCTTATTTCTAATCCTTTATAACTATGGGTTTCCGAAGACCTCATTGGTGAAGGAAAGTAAGAGGACTCCTACGCCAATATCTTTTGAATAGCTTGAGCCTGTTTTCGTATTTTTGAATTTGTCTGTATATCAGCATATTAGACATTGGATACTAAGGCTTATAAAGTTAATTATAAAGCAATAAAGTTAAGTTAAACAATCTGCTAAGGGAGTCAGCGGATGATGGCACGGTAGCCATTGTATATAATTAAGGTGTAAGAGCATGACACGAACCGTACTCATCCTCGCAGTTCTCAGCCTGTTCCCCACAAGCAGTTGGGGCCAGGTGTTTAGGGACTCCCTCGTGGTATATTATGCCGAGGGCAGGACCGACATCGACATGGAC
>CAKQXI010000057.1 GCA_934281565.1 uncultured Prevotella sp. | reverse complement strand
CGGGGTGATCAGCACAAGCAGAAAGACATAAAGCTCCTGCAAGCATCAAGAAATTAAATTGCTTCATAACTTTGAGCTAATTAAACTGTTTATAAATAATTTACCTAAATTGTGGGCGCAAAGTTACAACTTTCAAGTTAAACTCGTAGCATTGCCACTCATCTTTTAACAAGAATTTAATCTTAACCGCTCAATTTTCTACAAATCTTTTGTTGTTGTCGGCAAAAAGTAGTAATTTTGCCTCATATTGTAAAATCAAACAAACAAAGGAACATGAACATAGTCATATTAGACGGATACGCTTCCAATCCGGGAGACCTGACTTGGAACGCTCTGGAAAAACTGGGCAACGTGACCGTTTTTCCACGAACAAACGAAGAAGAAAAGGTAGAACGTGCCAAAGACGCAGACATCATCCTTATTAATAAGGTACACATGGATGCACAAACCCTTGACCAACTGCCCCGACTCAAATACATAGGTGTACAAGCCACAGGCTTCAATGTCGTAGACATCAAGGCAGCCAAAGAACGTGGCATCGTCGTGACCAACATCCCTGCTTACAGTACGGAGAGCGTGGCACAAATGACTTTCGCCCTCATCCTTTCCATCACGAACCGTGTAGAGCACTACACGCAGGAAAACCGTAACGGCAGATGGGCGAACAATCCAGATTTCTGCTACTGGGACACCCCATTGATGGAGCTTGCAGGCAAGAACCTCGGTATCATGGGACTCGGCAACATCGGCAAGAAAGTTGCCACCATCGCCCATGACTTCGGCATGAACGTATATGCCTGCACCAGCAAAGAGGTTGACGAACTGCCCGAAAACATCACCAAGGTAAGTAAAGACGAGCTGCTTGCCATCTCGGATATCCTCTCGCTCCATTGTCCATTGACGGAGGACACCTACCATCTCATCAACGCCGAAAGTATCGAAAAGATGAAAGACACTGCCATCCTCATCAATACAGGGAGAGGACCACTGGTAGACGAGGAAGCGGTAGCCAAGGCTTTGCACGAGAGCAAACTGAGCGCATACGGTGCCGACGTCATGACACAGGAGCCACCATCCGCCGACAACCCACTTTTCAACGAGCCCAACGCATTCATCACCCCACACATCGCATGGGCAACCCTCGAAGCTCGCACACGCCTGAACAAGATGGTAGCCCAGAACGTGAAAGCATTCATCGAGGGACACCCACAGAACGTAGTCAATCCATAAAAAACGCTTATCTGTTCTTGTGCCTCATATACCATGGATGCACAAGAAAATTATAGAACAAGAGGCTCGATGCCGACAAGACCAAACAAATGACGAGTACGTGTTGGCGCTCCACCATTCCGACAAAGAGTCCAAGGCTGATGCCCAACTCCCAAGAAAGGAAGAAAGAGCTCTGGCTCGTACCTCGTTGGCAATGCTTCGCCAACTTAATGAAAAACAAGAGGAAACGGCTACCGATGATGCCGATGCCAAAGCCTATCATCGTTGGGGAAACGTATGAGATAGCCGTCTCGTGATGGGTGTACATAATCAACACTGCAGCAGTCATCAAGATAAGTCCGCTGACAACCTCGCTCTTCAAATCGGCATTGGCAAAGACGTATCTCTCCGCCAGCAACGCAAGGATGAAGCCCAGCATCAGCATACAATAAAAGGTCTCGGTATGCTCCATGGAGAAGAAGATGCCAACGACCGTGGTCATCATCATCAGATTGAGGAAAAGCAAGGTTCCCTGAGGCAGGAAGAAACGATCAAGGCTATATACCCTCATGGTATCGGACGGTGCCTTGAAAGGAAACTTGACCATGGCTATCAACGCCCACGCCACCAAAGCCAAGCAACACGCAACAATCAAAACCCAACTATAATCCAGCCACTTATACACCAGCAAAGAGACAACAGGTCCCAGTGACAAGGCAAAACGAGAGAACCAAGCTGCCGTATGGTTGGCCTCCGTACGCTGAAAAGACTCGCAGGTATCAATAATCAAAGTACTCGCCAACGTCATCTGCGCCAACCCGAGGAAAGCACCTTGCACAAAGCGAGCGCAGAGTATCATCCAATACTCCAACTTCACATTGAGAACAAACTCGAGATAATAAAGCAACGCTATCGACAAGGCAACGCCCAAGACAGCGTACTGGCACACATGATTGCGACGATAACGTTGCACCAAATAGGAGCAAAAGCCTCCCAGCGCAAACACGCCAATGCCATAGACACCCATGACACTGGCAATATGAAAAGCACTGTATCCAACCTTTTGCAGATAAGGTGGCAAGGCAGGAACGAGCATATAAGTGCTCATCATCAATAGCAAATTGGCTATTGTCATCCACCAAAACTCACGATGCCACAACTTAATATGTACAGGCGTATTCTGTGTATCCATCCCAACAATCTTCAATTATTTTTAGTAGCACTCATTTACCTTTAGTAGCACTCATTGGCATTAGGATAGTCACCCGTCTTGACAGCATCCACATACGCCTTGACTCCCTTGGACATCTCCTCGCCCACTTGCGCAAAATGGCGCAAGAACTTAGGCTTGAAGCCTTGGGTCATCCCCAGTGCATCGGCATAAACCAACACTTGACCATCACAGCCGTTTCCTGCACCAATGCCGATGGTTACGGCATTCACCTGACGAGACACTTCTTCCGCCAGTTTAGCAGGGACTTTCTCCAAAACAATGGCGAAGACACCAGCTTTGTCAAGGGCAATGGCATCGCTCATTAATTTCTCCGCCTCGGCTTCTTCCTTGGCACGGATGCCATAGCCACCAAACTTATTGACACTTTGGGGAGTCAAGCCCAAATGACCGTGGACAGGAATGCCTGCATCAATGAGCGCCTTGACGGTGTCGCAAATCTCCAAGCCACCCTCCAGTTTCAAGGCATCCACGCCAGTCTCTTTCATCATACGGCAAGCATTGCGAAGCGCCTCCTCGCGAGAGATCTGATAACTGCCGAAAGGCATATCGCAGACCACCATCGCATGGTTGACCGCACGAGCCACGCTACGAGCGTGGTAAATCATCTGATCAACCGTGATGGGCAGAGTATCCTCGTTGCCTGCCATCACATTGGAAGCAGAGTCACCAATCAGAATGCTATCAATGCCAGCAGCATCAATGATGCCAGCCGTCGTAAAATCATAAGCCGTGAGCATCGTCACTTTCTCGCCCACTTTCTTCATCTCCGCGAAAGTCTTGGCGGTAATCTTCTTTTTATCTGTAGATAAATATCCCATTTTATGTCTGTATTTTTTAACCCGCGTGCAAAGGTACTAATAATTATCGAGACCCAGCAACTATTCTTGATAAATCTGCAAAAGCAAAGCCGACATAGTTGCCAATCACATAATCGGAATAGTCCTTGATGGCATCCTCCGAATTCGTGGTAGCCAAGCCAACGGTAAACACCCCAGCGGAACGCACCGCCCTCAATCCGTTGAAGCTATCCTCGAAACCGACGCACTCCAGAGGCAAGGCATCGAAACAAGCGGCACCCTTGAGATAGCAATCAGGATCAGGCTTGCTCTTGCTGAAGTCCTCGCTTGTAAGCACTCGGTCGAAATAGTCCTTGAACTCCGGGTGTTCCCTATAAACATGAAGCATCTTCCGAGTGTTACTGCTCGTTACCACAGCACACTTCACACCATGGGCTTTCAAGTCCTTCACGAAATCCTCGAATCCCGGAATATACTCAAACTTCATATCCTGCTCGAAAGCATCAAGACGAGCCGTAATCTTCGCCTGTCCATCCGCTACACCAGCACATTCACCGACACGTGCAAATACCTCTGCATCAGAAAAATACTTATCATAGATCTGAACCAAGGTCTGCCCCTTGATACGGTATGCGAAATCTTCCATCTCTGGATGATACTCCTTACCTATCATGCTCCAAAAAATTGTGTATTGTGTCTCGGTATCGAAGACGACACCATCCAAGTCAAACAAAGCAGCTTTTATCTTCATGTCTTTATCCTTAAATTGATTAATGGCTGCAAAGGTACGGCTTTTTTTAGGTTTCGCCAAATATGGATGTCACTAATCGTAAAAAAGTTTGTTTTTTTAATCGTTTCTCGAAAAAAAGCACTACCTTTGCAACCAATATATCAATCATGCAAATTATGGAAATTATAAATAAATACTTTCCCCACCTCACGGACACGCAAAAGCACCAAATAGCCCAACTCGATGCCCTCTATCGTGAGTGGAACGCCAAGATCAACGTGATAAGTCGCAAGGACATAGACAACCTTTATGAACACCACGTGCTCCATTCAATGGCAATCGCCAAGGTTATCAACTTCCGACCGGGCACAGAAATCCTTGACTTCGGGTGTGGTGGTGGCTTTCCAGGCATTCCCCTCGCCATTCTATTTCCAGAATGTAAGTTCAAGCTGATAGATGGAACAGGCAAGAAAATACGTGTAGCCACAGAAGTTGCCAATGCCATCGGTCTGGAAAACCTGAAAGCAGAGCACTTGCGTGGGGAGGACGAGAAAGGAAAATATGATTTTGTCGTAAGCCGTGCCGTGATGCAGCTACCAGACCTGATGAAGATTATTAAAAAGAACTTCAAGAAAGTCAACCAGAATGCGCTGCCCAACGGATTGCTGTGCCTCAAAGGCGGCAACCTAACCGAAGAACTCAAGGCATACAAGAACATCGCCGAGATAACCCCATTGAGCACTTTCTTCGACGAAGAATGGTTTGCACAAGACAAACAACTTGTCTATGTGCCTTGCTAAGCACCAAGAACAAACAATAAAGGAATATACAATATGCTATACATCGAACGTTTCCAATGCAATATGCTCCAAGAGAACTGTTACGTAGTGAGAGATGAGACTTCTGAATGTGTCATCATAGACTGCGGAGCTTTCTATCCCGAGGAGCGAACCACCATTGTCAATTATATAAAGGAAAACCATCTGAAGCCAGTCCACCTACTCGCAACGCATGGGCATCTGGACCATAACTTTGGCAATGATACCATTTACAAGGAATTTGGTTTGAAACCAGAAGTGGCAACACAAGACGAAGGGCTGATGATGCACCTGAAGCAACAAGCCGAATCGTTCTATCAAATCAAGATAGACTACGACTTTCCACCTATTGGACACTTCTTTGAAGAAGACGAAACTATCAAGTTTGGAAACCATGAGCTTGAGATTATCCCGACACCCGGTCATTCACGAGGTTCCGTCACATTCCACTGCAAAGAAGAAAATGTTGCCTTTACGGGTGACACCCTTTTCCGTAACTCCATCGGAAGAACCGACTTCAAAGATGGTTCGATGTTTCAAATAATCAATAGTTTAAGATTATTGGCCCAACTCCCAGATGAGACCAAAGTATTGCCAGGTCATGGTGAACAGACATCCATCGGGGAAGAACTGGCACATAACCCATATATGGACCGATGAAAGTGGAGAAGATCATCCTCGGCATCGACCCAGGCACCAATGTCATGGGATATGGCGTTATTCGAGTAGTGGGCAACAAGGCGCAACTCGTTGTGATGGGAGTCATTGACATGAGAAAGGAAAGTGACCCTTACCTACGCCTTGGGAAAATCTTTGAGCGAGTGACAGGAGTCATCGATGAATACCTGCCCGATGAAATGGCTATCGAGGCTCCTTTCTTTGGCAAGAACGTACAATCCATGCTTAAGTTAGGACGGGCGCAAGGTGTCGCCATCGCTGCAGCCATCCATCATGACGTACCCATCCATGAATATGCGCCGCTCAAAATAAAAATGGCAATAACAGGACAAGGACAGGCATCGAAAGAGCAAGTGGCGGCAATGCTTCAACGGATGCTCAACATCCAGGAAGAAGATATGCCTAAGTTCATGGATGCCACTGATGCACTGGGTGCCGCCTACTGCCACTTCCTGCAAATGGGACGACCAGAAACCAACGTCAAGCATTATAACAGTTGGAAAGACTTCGCACAAAGAAATCAATCAAAAATAGACGGAAATAACAGTATGAAACTCAGCGGACCCAGAGCACAACTCATGGCCGCCCTTAATCGAACAACGCATAAATAAAAGAAATATGCAAACAATAATCAAGATAGAAAATGGCGTTACCCGTATGCCAGAATGGCGTATGGCAGAACCTGTAAACTTTGAGACTTGCGAGGGTGAGCACATTGCAATCGTAGGACCTAATGGTGGTGGCAAGTCGATGCTGGTTGACATGATAGTAGGTCGACATCCCCTGTTGAAGAACGCCCCATCGTATGATTTCTCACCAAGCGAGAAGCCTATGGTGAGTGACAATATCAAGTATATTACCTTTCGTGATACCTATGGAGGCGACAACGACCGTACTTACTTCTTACAGCAACGATGGAACCAACTTGAAATCGACGAGTCGACACCTATCGTAAAGGATAAACTTGAGGAAGCTTTCCAGATAGCGGGCGCGGACACACCTGAACGTAGAGAGTTGCAAAAACACATCTACCAACTTTTCCATATGGAGCACTTGCTCGACAAATATGTCATCTTGCTATCGAGTGGCGAACTGCGCAAGTTCAAACTTGCCTCTACCCTTTTTGCAGAACCTCGTGTACTCATTATGGACAATCCTTTCATCGGACTGGATGCCGAAACTCGTGACCAACTAAAAGAGCTACTAAGCACCCTATCCGCCGAGCGTGCCCTGCAAATTATCCTTGTACTAAGCAAATGCGATGATATACCAAGTTTCATCACTCATGTTGTGGAAGTAAAGGACATGAAGGTGATGCCCAAGATAACTAAAGATGATTATCTCGCTCCACAAAAAAAGAATGGAGGAATATTCTACAATCATATACTCAGCGAGGAGAAAGAACAAGCTATCATCAACCTACCGTATAGTGAGCGTGAATACCATCACCAAGAGGTAATAAAGATGAATAAGGTGTGCATACAATACGGTGAGCGCATCATCTTGAAAGACTTGACATGGACGGTACACAATGGTGACCGTTGGGCATTGAGCGGGCAAAACGGAGCGGGCAAATCTACGCTTTTGAGCTTGGTTTGTGCAGACAATCCCCAAAGTTACGCATGCGATATTTCCTTGTTCGGGAACCATCGTGGCAGCGGAGAAAGCATCTGGGACATCAAGAAACATATCGGTTACGTTTCACCTGAGCTTCATCGTTCTTACCAACGTGATATGCCTGCCATACGAATTGTCGCCAGTGGACTGATGGATTCCGTGGGACTTTATGTAAAGCCTAAGGAAGAAGACTATGAGATCTGTCGTTTCTGGATGTCTGTTTTCGGATTGGAAGATATGGAAGAAAGGGGATTTCTCAAGCTCTCAAGTGGTGAGCAACGCTTAGTGCTCTTAGCTCGTGCTTTCGTTAAGGATCCCGAACTTTTAATCTTGGACGAACCACTACACGGTCTTGACAATAGAAATCGAAGACTCGTCAAAGATGTCATCGAAGCTTTTTGCAAGCGTAAGAACAAGACCATGATCATGGTCACCCACTACAAGGAAGAACTTCCTGCTTGCATTGACCATAGTATTTTCTTGGTTCGCCACACATAAGCCTTTACACTGAAATTAAAATAAGAAAGAGATATGAGAAAAATAGTTTTACTAATCGCCATGTTCGACTTGATGACAATCCCTGTGCATGCTCAAGATGTATTGAATGAAATTGTGAAGTCATCATACAAGACCCTTAACGACACAACGCTAAGCCTTGAAGTACGCAAGGTTGCTGTATTCAAATACGATGCCATGAGTTATCTGCGCTCCAGGGTAATGCAACCATCTGAGATGCTGTCAGATAGTGTAAACCTTGACACCCTTAACGCACACATCAGATTGCTCAATGAACAAGCCTTGGCTATGAACCAACTGGTCACTGTGTATCAACGCCGCATGAAAGAGGCGAAACCAAAGAATCGATACATGGTGACGAGCATCTTCAAACAAGCAACTTACGACAACCGCCTTTTCAAGGATGAAGATACAGAACTCGTCATGTCGTATTACAACAACAAAGATTATCCTATCCAGTTCTGTCTGGATTGTGATTGGGTCAAGACACTTGCTTTTATCAGAAGCTTAGATTGGACAAAGATATAATAGAATGTATCCCCAAAAAAGAAAGCATCCTCTTGTGACTGCTTCTTGCATTTGTCACAAAAGGATGCTTTATTATTTTATTTCCCCTACTTTATTCTTTTTTCTTTTTCCGAAGTTCAAGTTTCGGAATCTTAATTTCCTGTCCAACCGTTACTTTCGAGGTGCCATTCAATGCCTCAATATAGCACTCCATACCAGCTCCAAGATATGTTTTACTAATGCTACTCAGCGTCTGACCTGGCTTTACGGTAACTTTCTGAGCTACGCCTACAATGCGATAAGCCCCTGTACGGACACGAGCATCATTATCATACTTACTCGACGAAACTGTAGGTTCTACTTTCCGTGATTTCTCCTCTACCTTTTTCTCTACCTGCTGGTTAGCAGCTTTTTCCTTGATTGTCTCGCTCACTTTCACCATACGAATACTATCTTCCTTGGCTTTCTTTTTCAACTCAAGTTGAACGCTATCCTCGTTTGCTGGCAGCGCAGATGCCTTTACAATAGCCTGCTGATGCTTGATAGTCTTTAATTGAGAAGTCAAGTAATCACGCTGATTAGCCAAATAATCGCGTTGAGCAGCCATCTTACCATAGCTAAAAGCAAACCAACCCAGACCTCCAATCAATGCCAATACCAAAAAACAAGCGACAACAACTAAATAGCGCGGAACCACGATATGATGCTGTTTTACAGGTTCTTTCTTTACTTGGTCTTCTTTCTGAACATCTTCAACCATAGAGTTTATAGGAGATGCTTCCTGTTGAGATGTTTCCATCTGGGGAACTTCCACCTGAGAATTTTCCTGTTGGGGAGTTTCCTCCTGAGAAACTTCTACTTGAGGGGCTTCCATTTGAACTTGAGGAACTTCCTCCACCGGAGTTTCAGCTTGTTCCTGTTCAACAACAGCTTGCTCTGATTCAACATCAGCTTCCTCCTCTCCTACTGTTGCCTCCACACTCTCTGTTTCTTTCTCATCAGAACTTGCTTCCTCAACAACCATAACTTTCTCATCTTCTGGTACAGTTTCTACTTCCCTTTCCGCCTCTGTTTCAGCTTCCATCTCCACTTCTGGCTCCACCTGCTCTTTCGTTTCCATCGCTTCAGCTTCCACTTCAGCAACTTGATCTACGACAGGAATAGTTTCTTCTTCTCCTACATCATAGCCATCAGTCCCACGTTTAGCAAACTTCTCATCAATCTCAGAGAAATCTATACCATCATTAACGGTCACTGTTTCAAATTGAGCAAATGGCTTGTTAACAATCTCTTTTAAGATATTATCTGGTACAAAAGAAACTTTATCACGACCTTCTATCACGATACGTTCCCCTGTGTTCACATCCACACTCTCACGGTCTTTTACTGATAAAACCTTGAATGTTCCGAGCCAACGCATCTTAACGAGCTTATCTGTTTGCAAAGTATCATTAACCACCTCGAACATAGACGTAACAAAGTTCTCTGCATCTGCTTGCTTCAAGCCATCTTTCTCGACCAAAGCCTTTGCTAATATGGAAATACTAGACTTACTACTCATTTCCTTCCCCTCCATTCTTTAGTTTTTCTTTCATAGAAGCTACTGGGCGAAAAGCCAATACTAACTTTGGAGGTACTAACTGGCGCTTCTTGGTCGTAGGATTTACCACTACTCGCTCCATACGCTTCTTTACCTCGAAAGTACCAAACCCAGGGATGGAGACTGTTTCCCCCTCCTCAAACTCGGCAATCATGGTATCTATCACATGACGGACAAACTTTTGACTATCTTCTTGTGAATAGCCACATCGTTGAGCAAGTTCTGCTATGTATTCTTTATTATTCATATTTCCATATTTTTATCTTTGTCTCGTTTTTAGACCAACTCACCATAGAGATCAAACTCCTCGCTTGATACAATCTTAACATTATAAAAATTGCCAACTCTCAATCGTTTAGTCGAAGCAGGAATCAACACCTCGGGATCAACTTCTGGTGAACAAAACTCTGTTCTACCAATATAGTAATTTCCCTCTTTTCTGTCAATAATTACTTTCATGACCTTTCCAACTTTCTTAGACTCCACTTCCGTACTAATCTCCTGTTGAAGAGCCATCAATTGATCTAACCTACATGATTTAACCTCTGGAGGCACATCATCCTCATAATGCTTTGCACTATATGTACCCTCTTCTTCTGAATAAGCAAAAGCACCCATGCGCTCAAAGCGAGCCTCTCTAACAAAATCCATTAGTTCTTGAAAGTCTTCCTCTGTTTCTCCAGGAAATCCTACCATCAATGTGGTTCGAATATGAATGCCAGGAACTCGCTCACGAATAACCTTGAGTAAATTTATGGTTTCTTGTTTGGTGACATGACGGTGCATACGTGTAAGCATATGATCACTAATATGTTGGAGAGCAATATCGAGATACTTACAAACATTTGATTTTTCGCACATTACATCTAACAATTCCATTGGAAATTGATTTGGATAAGCGTAATGCAAACGAATCCATTTGACACCTGAAATATCCGCCATTTCACGGATCAGCTCTGCTATATGCGGTTTTCCATCTATGTCTATACCATAATAAGTCAACTCTTGAGCTATAATCTGGAACTCTTTCACACCATCAGCCACCAACTCTCGGACCTCTTGCAATATGTCCTCCTTGGGACGACTCGTATGTTTGCCTGTTATAATCGGGATTGCGCAATAGGCGCAATGACGGTCACATCCTTCGGCTATCTTAACATAAGCGTAATGATGAGGAGTTGTTAGATGGCGACGACCATCACAAGCTACCACATCAGCCTTACCCAACTCTTGCAACAACTGCTTGTAATTGAACTTACCATAAAATTTATCCACCTCTGGGATTTCTGCCTCCAACTCTTTCTGGTAACGCTGCGAGAGACAGCCCATGACATAGAGCTTATTCAATCGTCCCTCTTGCTTACGCTGCACGAACTCAAGAATGGTATCAATGCTCTCTTGCTTGGCATCCTCTATAAACCCACAAGTATTAATAACGGCTATCTCACCTTGTGGACGTTTGGCATCATGGACACAATGATAACCATTCGCTTCAAATTGCTTCATCAACAATTCGCTATCTACCAAATTCTTGGAGCAACCCATTGTTACGATATCTATCTCGTTCTTTTTCACAATGTTTTCTTTTACGACTTAAATAATGAATCTACAAATTCTTTCTTATTGAAAAGTTGGAGGTCTTCCATTCCTTCACCAAGTCCAATGTACTTCACTGGCACTTTCAACTGATCAGAGATGCCAATAACGACACCACCCTTGGCTGTACCATCCAGTTTGGTGATAGCAAGTGATGTTATGTTAGTGACAGCAGAGAATTGCTTAGCTTGCTCAAAAGCATTCTGTCCCGTACTGCCGTCCAAGACGAGCATTACTTCATCTGGAGCCTCAGGCAATACTTTTTTCATCACTTCCTTAATCTTCTTTAGCTCATTCATCAAGTTCACTTTATTATGCAAACGACCAGCGGTATCAATAAGTACGACATCCGCTCCATTAGCTTTTGCGCTCTGCAAGGTATCAAAAGCTACAGAGGCAGGATCAGAACCCATTTGTTGTTTGACAACAGGCACACCCACACGTTCTCCCCAGATGCAAATCTGCTCTACGGCAGCAGCACGGAATGTATCGGCAGCACCAAGATAAACTTTTTTTCCTGCTTTCTTAAATTGGTATGCCAGCTTGCCAATTGTCGTGGTCTTGCCTACACCATTGACACCAACAACCAATATAACATATGGCTTATGACTGGAAGACAAATCCCAGTCATCATTATCATCCGAATGATTCTCAGCAAGCAGATTGGCGATTTCCTCTCGAAGAACCTGATTAAGTTCAGAAGTAGACACATATTTATCATGAGCTACTCGTTCTTCTATACGGTGAATTATCTTCAATGTAGTTTCAACACCGACATCTGAAGTAATAAGTACTTCCTCCAAGTCATCAAGCACATCATCGTCTACGGTAGACTTACCTGCGACAACACGTGCCAACTTACTGAACACACTCTCTTTCGTCTTTTCCAAGCCCTTGTCAAGAGTCTCTTTTTTCTTATTACTAAATAAACCAAATAATCCCATAAAATAACATTTTGCAAGCAAGTAGTATTCCTATGCTTTTTGGTTGCAAAGATAATAAAAATAAATGATAATGAGAAATATAGATATAAAAAAGGTCGCAAATCATCTGAAATGCGACCTTTCCAATATGCTAAGTGCTAAAAATTAGTCCTTGAAGAAATCCTTAACAGCCTCATTTGGTACCATCTTCTCATCAAAGATATAAGCACCTGTCTTAGGGCTCTTAACCATTTTGATAACTTTTGTATATGCGCGACCGTCCATGTTACCTTCGTGG
>CAKQXI010000056.1 GCA_934281565.1 uncultured Prevotella sp. | reverse complement strand
ATATTCAACCTCGAGTATAAAATCTCAGCTTAAAATGAAAATAATGGTTAAAAAATTTGGATATTAACATAGAAAGCAGATTTTTTATTCTTGTGTTAATTTATCTAACTCGTAGTTTCTTTGAATGGGAAGCTATGGGACTGGGGGCTGGAAGATATGGGATAGTGGCGGGGAAATTGGTGAGGGGAAAATGCACAGCGCTGACAATTACAGTTCTGACAGTTTTTCTGGAGGGGGTATGAAAAATCATGGAGCGGTCTCAAATCTCAGTAATCTCAGTTTTTTTGTGACCATTGCATGGAAAATGAGGTTACAGATTGTAAGTATTAAAATTATATTATATATTATTATATATAATAATATATAATATCTATCTAAATTAGGCCTTGGGAATGGCAAGATAAAAACTGAGATTACTGAGATTTGAGACTGTTATTGGGGTTCTGACGCTTGGCTTTTAAAACCATTAACTTATTATAAATCAACAAGTTAAGCCACATGATACCGTGAAACGCGGTATAAGGGTACCTTGGGAGATGAATGTCGCTTGAGAAATACATACTTACACTTCAAAAGTACCTCCTCTGAAAAAAAAACTGTCAGAACTGTAATTGTCAGAGCACCATGAAAAGAGAGGGAATTTTACACAATATTAAAAATACAAAAAAGCCTTGCATATATGAGAAGATTTCTGTATCTTTGCAGTACAATGTTTCCTGATAGACATTGCCTAAACTCAAAATAACAATGAATAAAAACCTAAATGTATAAAAATGAATAGCATTAAATTAGTATGCCAAAACATGAATATACGTAAATTATCGCAAATAACCATCATCGTGACTATGTTTGCTATACTAACAGGGGGGATAGTTGCTTGCTCTAATGATGATAATCTTGCGCTGCAAAAAGAAAGAAATGAGCAAACAGTCATCATGTTTTTCCCTTGGAGTTCCAATTTATTATCTCATTTTCGTCAAAATATAAAAGACTTTTCTAAAAGTATAGAGAGCAGAGGATTGAAAAATGAGCGAGTAATTGCATATTTGGCTACTTCGCCAAATACAGCAGAGTTGCTGGAATTAAAATATGATAATGGAAGTTGCAACATAGACTGTATCCAAACTTATGAAAATCAGACATCTACATCTCAAGAGGATATTACTGATATTCTGAAAACAATAAAAGAACATGCACCGGGGAAGAGGTATGGTTTAATTATAGGCTGCCATGGAATGGGTTGGTTGCCCGTTATACATACAAAATCAAAAAGGACTCAAAAAAACGCTCAAGATATAGTATATCATTATAACATAAATAATGGTCTAACGACAAGATATTTTGGGGGATTGACTAGTAAATATCAAATAGAAACTACTGTTCTTGCTAAAGCAATCTTAGCTTCGGGGACTATGATGGAATATATTTTATTTGATGATTGCTATATGTCTTCGATTGAAGTTGCATACGATTTAAAGGATGTCACCAACTATCTAATAGCTTGCCCTACTGAAATCATGGCATATGGATTTCCGTATCAGAAATGTGGGAAATATCTTATAGGAAAGGTAGACTATAATTCTGTCATTCAGGCCTTTCATGAGTTTTATAGTCAATATACATATCCATACGGAACAGCTGCCGTTACAAATTGCCAGGAGTTAGATAGACTGGCGGATATCGTTAAAAAAATCAATATAGGAAACCCAAATGAGAACGTGAAAGTACAAAACATTCAAGTAATGGATGGATACACACCATCGATTTTTTTCGATTTGGAAGACTATATTTATAATAAATGTACGGATGCCAATATGCGTAGCGAGTTTTCATCTCAGTTGAATAGAACAGTGCTGTTTAAGTGCCAGACACAGCAATATTTCTCTGCACTGAAAGGGGTGTTACCCATAAATCATTACTCAGGAATTACGACATCGGACCCAAGCAACAATAGATTAACCAATTCTAAAAATACAACGCAGTGGTATAAAGCCACCCATTAAAGGTTGTTTTCTCATGGATAAGGCTCACTTTATCATCACATAGAGTTTGCATATATACAAAAAATTCATTACCTTTGTAAACTGTAAGAATACTAAAGAAAGGATGAAAGATGAAAATCATTGTATCGAAAGAGATTGAAAGCGTGTGCCCTAACTTTGTGGGGGCTTGCGTGGAAGCAAAAGTTGAGAACAGCGAATACTGTCAAGAGCTATGGGACGAAATAGAGATGCTTGGTGAGAAATATAAAGAAACACTCACTACTGAATCTTTGAAAGAAATAAGCGGTATCGCTGCCACTCGAAAAGTGTACCGTGCCTGTGGCAAGGACCCATCACGCTATCGCCCTGCATCGGAAGCCTTGATTCGTAGGATGCTACAAGGCAAGAAGCTGTACCAGAGGGATACGCTCATTGACCTTGTAAATTTAGCAAGCATCGCATACGGTTATAGCATCGGAGGTTTCGATGCCGATAAGTTTGAGGGAGATACACTGACCCTTGGCATCGGAAAGGCGGACGAGCCTTACGAGGGTATCGGCAGAGGCACCATCAATATTGAGGGACTGCCAGTGTACCGAGACCTAAGAGGTGGCGTTGGAACACCTACCAGCGACAATGAGCGAACAAAAATGGGAATACAGACTACGCACCTTGTTGTGCTTATCAATGGATATGATGGCAACGTGGAGAATGTACGTGCCAATGCTGAGTTTATCCAGAAGCTATTGAAAAAGTATTGCAAGAGTAACGGAGGGACTTACTTTATCTACCAATAGATGAGGGATTTAGCTGCGTCAAGATATGGATATGATAATAGCACGGCAATTGCCGTGCTATTACTTTCGTCTCATAGAGTTTTCTTTCATGGTGAAGAGAAAGAGATATACCACAACACACTAACTCTTAATTAAGACTACAATACGATACAGCTATAAATTTTGAATTACTAATATCTTTATGGATTATTGAGATCAATTGAATTAGATATATTTTTCTTTGTATCGGTTGACCATGGTGTAACTGTAATACCATAATAAGGCTTTGCCTGATATTCGACACGCAAACCTTGACCATTCTCAGCGTGCCCACTACCACTAATTGTTATATTCACGGTATAGTGATAATTCGGATAAATCGTAAAATCAGAATAATCATAGTTACCTGTTTCACCTAAAGCCTTTCCTCCTAAATATACATAATAAGTAGAATTCCATACATCCGTATGGGCTTTTATCTTCAAATAGGTAGCATTTTGTGGCGCTTCCTTTTTATCACGATGCGTCCAATCTGTTACACTTGCTTGCTTCCCTACCCCATTATCGTAGATATACTTAGTAAAATGCAAAGAAGCTCCCTTTGTCAAGCTAACAGCAGTCTCGTCTTCACACATGGTGGTCTTGTCCAACGTTGATAAATCCGCAGGAAGACAATAATGACTTTCTTTTGGAACATTGCATAGCTGATAAGAATCAACCGTAATAGGCAACTTCGAATCTACATCATTTCCCACATTAATTGAAAAATCAAACTTGCTTGCCAAACGTGACATAGGAATAGTGGCGCTCGTTTGGCTTGTATCAAAATTCGGGAGCTGTCCAAACATAAGTAGAGCAACCTTATCTTGAGAATCCAAATCTGCAGCATGTGTCAACACATGTTTTTTCGCATCAAACTCTGTTTTTTTAGTCATTCCTTGAAACTCATTAGGAGAAGCAACCGTTCCTACATTTGCAATGGCATAAACAGTACAACCTGTTGCTTTACGAGTTTGTACGGTTACATCTATATTGCTTGCATTTGTAATGGTATAACTGCCATAAGTACTACCTATCACATCACCCTTATTGTCAAAGATATAAACCGACAAGTCTGTTATATTGTTATCTTTGGTAGTAGCAGTAACGGCAGTTCCTGCCCCAGCAGCTCTGGAGCCTTCCCCTGCATTGGAAGAAGTCAAGTCAGCAGTGGAGATCGAGAGCGTCACAGTAGTCTTGTCTCCCAACTGTTCCGAATCATCGGAGCAGGAAGACAGGGCACACAACAGCACCACAAAGCCCAATAAACGATATATATTAAATCTTGGAATCATACTGAAATATTATTTAACTGAGAAACCAGATGAATTAACGAATTAAATAAAAAGGGAGGCTTCTTTTATTGGAAGAAGCCTGAGTTTATGACATCCTCGAAAGGTACAATCTTGACCGTTATCTGTGCAGGCGTACTGCCGACAGTTATCACAATCACAGAATTGTCACTGCTCTTGATTGTGAGCGGTTTACCATTCTCGTCCTTGTCACCATCGAAGATGAGCGCACCATCTTGCGAATAAATCTTAACTCGCACAGAGTCTCCCTTAGCAGGAAGGACTATGGCAGGGTTAGCGTTCCAGTCGTCGCTTGAATCGAAAGATCCACTCATCTCATAGCTTATCGGATCACCTCCCCCAGTACCATCGTAGCAGATGCCACTGTGCAAGCCCTCGATGACTACCCGATAGTTGCCATCTCCGAAGTGCTCCCGGAGTCCGTGAATCTTCACACCCACCTTGGAGCGAATATCCCGGAGAGTTATCACTTGCTGCGGATTGGTATCCACGACAGGAGGAACCTCAGAGATGCTACCATAATAGATGGCAGTAGGCTGATGATTAACTCCCGCACCATTAGTATGAAGTCGAAGCCAAGTGTCTTGAATCGGCGTACCAATCTTCGGCTCATTGCGTACATACTGGGAAGTATCCTTTCCAGCAACAGCGACGAAAGTAACAGTATCGTTGTCATTGAAAGCCACGTGTACCTTTCCGTCAGCCTCTTTTTTGAACTTGCCTTGGTAGACGCCGTTGACAAAGGCGTAAATTTCAGAAACAAGGGCAACGGAATCGGGCAACACGTTGCCCGAACTATCCGCCAACTGAAGTGTGACATCGTACTGTCTGCGATTAGGATATTCGTCGTAGATGCTGCACGAAGCCATCAACAGCAAAACTGCCCATAGCGTCATTGTTCTTATAATTCCATTGCCCGTCATTTTCACTTAATAATTTGTTACGGTTATAAAAATTAATGTTAATTATAAAGCTAAAGTTACTTATACTAAAGCTATAACGATATAAAAAGCCAATATTAAATCTCTTTGTTATTTAAAGACGGTTGTCTGAGAAACATCAGTAAATGGTAATACTGTAACAGTGATGGTCGCCTTCTTAGGATCCAAATTGTCAAATGGACTAGCAGCACCCTTAGCTTTAATGACTACTGTACATTTGTAGTTTTTATTTGGATATACTTTATATACATCCGTTCCTGTTTCTGCAGCAACATAAGAATTTGAATTTTCTTCATACTTAGCATTTAATGCTACAGGATAATAAACGGTTTCCTCTGGAGATGTGGCATTTGACTTAAATTTACCAGCTACAACCAATTTGGTATTTTTACCACCTGTCTGGATTTCACTATTCGGCATTGTATAGAAATAACATTTTGTATCAAAATTAGATTGTGTATTATTTCCTTGATGAACGCCACTAAGTTTCTTTTCTGTTAAAGTTTTAGTTGCCAAAAACTCCTTATAAGTACCATGTACCTTGTCTGTTTGAGCAAAACCATTTAAAAGATTTCCCGCTCCAGCCCAAGCTTGCTTATTAAAAAGCAAAGCATCAGGTTCATTGATAAGAAATATTGTTGTTGGGGTAAAACTTGCAGCACTATAAGAACTTGAAGTTGCAAAATCAACATACAAACTTTCAAGTGTTACTTTTGACAATAAATGTATTACCTGAACTGTTGAAGTAAAATTCTTATCATTAGTAGACGATAAAGTTCCATCGCCATACATTGGAATATTATTATTTTCCTCTGTCGTATTCTCTTTTTCCGCTGCAGCAGTATAAGTCAAAGCAGCAACTGCTTGATCTGCTTTTGCATTAAACCCCGCTACATTAGAAACACCCACAAAAGTATTAGCAGGAGCATTAACTGCAACTAGGACTTTATCATCTTTAGCTAAAGAAGATGCTACAATAGTAGCAGTCGTAGAAGTTCCGTTCGTTGCAAACGCATTATTTCCTGCTCCACTATTCAAATCTTGAAGAAACTTAACACTGTTACCATCTTTAGAAAAGATACCTATCGTCAACCTATTAATGGTATTCTCCGCAGTAGCACCAGGATCAGTTGTAATATCCGTTGTACGAGAACCGAAAGAAGTTGCGCCAGTGATAAAACTCAACGTCAGACCCTGTTCGTTCTTTGCGACATCAGCACCCTGCTCGCTGACTAAGTTGTCATCACTGGCAGAGCAGGATGCCATCCATAAGCCAGCAGCCATCACCAAGAAATTGGCGAAATAAAGTTTTATTCGATTATTCATAATATGTACCTATCTATAATTGTTCTTTTTTATTTATCATCAGAAGAATCTTGCGCCTTATGCTGTATCAAGTAGCCCAAAGCCTTGGTAGCCTCCTTGACACCAGAAGCCTCAGCCATCTGCAAGTAGACCTCAGCCTTGGCATAGTCACCACGCAGCATATTGAGCACACCCATGTTACAGTAAGCACGAGGGTCGGTCTTCCAAGGTCTCAAGTAGCTATCCGCCAATGAGAGATCACCACGCATCAAAGCCACGCCAGCAGCATCGATGCTTGCCTCGGCATTGTCAGGGAAAAGACGTGCCATCAAGTCAATCAAGTCGTTATACTCACGACTGCCCACCTTGAAGCCCTGTGCCGTAATAAACATATTGTCAAGAGAAACAGTACTGTCGTCACCATTGACAGTAGTCTGCGTATCACCACCACTTCTATCCAAGATAGCCGTATATTTCACACGCTCCACATCAGGGAATATCGCGTTCTTCAAGAACGAATAAGGAGCACCATCGGCAAGCAAGCGTATCTCCTGCTCACGCCCACCCACAACAGAAACAGTGCGGATGATATCGAGCACGGCACTCTTTAACTTCAACTGACTCTTATCAACCAAGGAAGCAATGCTATCCCAGTCTTCAGCAACCCAAGTCACCGTAAGACCATCAGAACCGAGCAAACGGTTGTTCATCAGATACTTCTTCAAATTCAAGGCACGCTCAGAAGCAGCAATCTCATTGGTACGATAGTCACCACAAGGCGCACCATAGCCAACAATCTGCAGATTACGCACAGTGGTGCCAGGCACCGTCAACTGACTCATCAAGTCGGTGTTGATTTCCTCGAAGATAGCACGATTGAAGTCCTTGCCACGCAACCTACTTAAGTGTCGCCTGTCATTCAGCTTGATAGTACCGCTCACCTCCACCTGCGTACTCATCGCCTGTGCAGGATTGAGGAAACGAATCCACTCCGCCCTTGCAACCGCATTGCTCTCCGGCTTCTCATCAGGAGTGCTGGCAGCATGGCGAGAAATGTTGATGGAGCTGAACACCTTGTCCTCGTAGACATGAGGACGCTTACCCCATCCACGTTCCTCACTCTCAACGTAGAGCGCAGCAGTACCCATCCAATCGCTATAAGGAATGGTGGTGTCGTAGACAAAGTAACGTGTGCCATGTCGCTTGTCAGCAGTCACGACGGCAACGTTATTACGTATACGCCCCGAAAAGGCATCGGCACGATTTTCGTACTTACCACGTTCCGTGCCACGCACCACCACAGAAGAGAGTGCTTTCATGTGGCGACCATTCTTCAAGACAGGCGTAAAGTTCAGAGTCTCACCTGTGTTGAGGATGTCGTCGTTGTAACTCACATACAACTGTACACGGAGCAAGTCACCTTGTAGATTGAATCGCTCGTTATTGATATACAGCTGTCCCTTGTATGCCGTCTGTGCAAAGCCGCTGCCGCAGAGAGCGAGCAGTCCGACAAGGGAAACAGAGATTTTTTTCAATGCTTGTTTCATAACATTCACTTATTTTTTTATTTTCTTTGGTTTTACAACATGAAAGCCAGCGAGATGCCAGTGCCGATAGGCAGGATGGCATTGCTTGAGAACTTGCCTTCCATATAAGGTAGATCGCCTTCTCGATATTTATCATACTTACAATGTATGGCATCCATCTCGACAGTGAAGTCCAGGCTCAAACGATTAGAAAGGATCAAGTGGTATCCAGCTCCGATTCCAGCCCCATAGAAATGTCCTTGTCGATGCTTTCCGTAAAGTCCACCGATATGCATCTTGTCGGTATTGAAGCCTCCCCATGCAGCATTGACGGCAAGGAACGGTCCCGTGAACGTTCGATGGAACCAATAGCGGTACTCAGGTTGGAGCGAGAAGTTCTTCCACTTAGCCCCACAATACTTTAAAGGATTATATGATCCCATCAAGTTGAGTGACGAATGCTTGGAAGTTTTCACCTCGATACCGAGCGATGCCACCCCCAGGGCATCATAGAGCATATTAGACTTCAATGCCACATTCTGAGAGCTGGCGCCCAGACAAGAGAGCGTCAAGATACACATGATAAGATATCGTTTTAACCTCTTCATATTCTTATTAATTTTCTTGTTTCTAATTGTCTTAACAGTTGTGCCATAACTGTTGAAAAAGGGGCTAAAAATGATGAAAATGGCAGTTTTTCAAGCGGTTTGGCGGGTTGCCTCTCCCTCGGCATATTCCTATGACTTCTTTCCGGAGTAACACTCATTTTTCACCTATTATTATTTATAAGGGCTTTTTTTCGTGAAAAATATGCCACCGCAAGGGAGATATTAGCTATTTAATGTTAATTTCATGTTAAATTGCGATTTTTTTGCTCGCGAAACCAGAAAAAATATATACCTTTGCAGCACAACAGTTATGGCACAACTGTCGTTAAAATTAAGCCGTTAACTCAAAATTTTATATAAAATATTTGCTCAATCGGATGCAAAGGATTACCTTTGTACCGTTATCTAAAGAAAAAACAGTTATGAACCAAAGCAAAAAAGCAATTAAAAGACAACTTACGTTAAAAGAACCTGTAAAGTTGAGATACAGGAAACTCAAAGATGGAAACAAAAGTCTGTATTTGGACATTTATTGGAATGGAGTGCGCACTTACGACTTCCTATTCCTCTATCTTGTGCCCGAAATAGATGAATTCGCACAACGACAGAACCAAATCATCTTAGAGAAAGCCATCAAAAGTAAGGCACAAAAGACCCTATACTTGCTCAAAGGTTACGAGCAAGAGAACAATCCCAAGCAAAGAATCCAACAAAAACAGTCCCAGAAGACTGGTTTGCGACTTCTTGACTTCGTGCAGCGTTATGCAGAAGAACGCAAGAAGCCAGGGCAAACCATCAACGAAGGGCGCTGTGGAAGTGTCTTGACCATCAAGACACACCTTGAGAAATTTGGTGCAAGAAACAAGATGCTGGAGGACGTGGACACGGAATTCTGCAAGAACTTCATCGATTATCTCAAGAATGCCAAGGACTTGCATACCAACATGCAGCAAGCCAAAAAGCTGTCCGACAGCACCATCTATCTGAAATACAGCATCCTCAAGAGCATCCTCAAGGAAGCGGAAAAGCTCAAGCTCATCAAGGAGAACCCGATGGACAACCTCCCCTCTTGCTATCGCATCAAATGCCCAGACAACAACAAATGTTATCTGGAGAAGAACGAGCTGGAGATGTTGAGGAAAGCCTCATGCCCTACCCCACAACTCAAAGAGGCATTTTTATTCAGTTGTCTCACAGGACTGAGAAAGAGCGACATCGAGGAACTTACCTGGGAACAAATCACACGGAACGATGGGAAATACCAACTGACCAAGAAAATCAAGAAGACCCAGAAATGGCTCACCATCCCATTGTCCGCCCAGGCTTGCCAATACCTGCCACCCCATACCAAATACTCCACAGGACTGGTATTCACATCCTTGAACAGCAACACGCTGTCCACCCAAATAAAAGAATGGGCAAGGAACTCAGGCATCAGAAACAAGAAAGTAACATTCCACACAGCAAGGCACACCTTTGCCACACTGGAATTAACCTTGGGGGCAGACCTCTATACCGTGTCGCAACTGTTGGGTCACAAGAACGTAACAACGACACAGACATATGCCAAGGTGGTCAGCAAGCAAAAGGAGCACGCAATCAGCCTCATCGACGATTGTTTCAAGGTAACAAGAGAGTAACAAAACAGGAGGCAAACCCCATCACAAGGTCTGCCTCCCCACTACTTATAGTTATAAATAACCGATAATTATCTTCTTAAAAGAAGTTAGAGAAGTCAAAGTCCATCACTTTCTCAAGAACTTATCTACCTTCTCGGCAGTCTTGCGCCCGCTTGCCATAGCCCGTACCACGAGCGAAGCACCGTTGGCAGCATCACCAGCCACGAATACATTCTCGGCAAATTCAGGCTGCTGTGGCTTCAAGAAGCCCATCGCCAAGAACACGGCATCAGCCTTGATGATCTCAGGCTTGCCCACAGGCTCCATCAAAGGACGACCACCCTCTGGATTTTTCCTCCAGGAGATCTCTTGAATTTCCACGCCAGATAATTTTCCATTCCTCCCGAGGAATTTTAGAGAGTTGATATTCCAACGGCGAACGCACCCCTCCTCGTGGCTTGATGTCGTCTTGAGAGTGCGGGGCCAGTTCGGCCATGGATTCAGAGGATCGTCAGGACCCTCCACTGGTTTCGGCATAATCTCAATCTGGGTAACGCTCTTGCATCCTTGGCGATGTGCCGTACCGATACAGTCGGAACCCGTATCACCACCACCGATTACCAAGACATCCTTGCCCTTGCAGTTGACAAGCTCGTCCTTGGAGAACTCCATACCAGCCAAGACCCTGTTTTGCTGCGAAAGCAATTCCAATGCGAAATAAACGCCTTTCAAATCACGTCCTGGGATATTCAGGTCACGAGCGGTAGGCGTACCTGTAGATACCACGTAGGCATCGAAGCCCTCAGGCAACTTGGTGACATCGATATGCTGGTTGTACTTAAACTCGATGCCTTCCTCCTCCAAGAGGTGGAGACGACGGTCTATGATGCTCTTGTTGAGCTTGAAGTTCGGGATACCATATCTCAACAGACCACCCGCATTCTCACGAGCCTCGAAGACTGTCACCTTGTAGCCCTTGTGGTTCAACTGGTTGGCAGCAACCAATCCAGCAGGACCCGCACCGATGACAGCCACCGTCTTGCCATTGCGCTCAGGTATCTCAACGTGTACATAGTCCTCAGAAAAAGCGTGTTCCACGATGGCGCACTCATCCTCACGGTTGGTGGTAGGCTCATGCTCCATCAAGTTCAACACACACGCTTTCTCGCAGAGCGCAGGACAGATACGCCCTGTGAACTCAGGAAAGTCGTTGGTGCTGTTGAGGAGGCGATAAGCCAACTCCCAGTCACCCTTGTAGAGGGCATCGTTCCACTCCGGAGCCTTGTTGCCCAGTGGACAAGCCCAGTGACAGAAAGGCACACCGCAGTCCATACAACGGCTCGCCTGCTGACGGCGGTCGTTACTATTCAATGTTTGCTCAACCTCGCTGAAGTCGAGAATTCTATCGTGAATTGGTCTATAACCCGCTTCCTTGCGTGGTATAGTCAAAAATGCTTTAGGATTTCCCATCTTTATTTTTTATTTGAAAATTGAAATTTGAAGATTGAAAGTTATGATATGCTGTCTTATGGCTGAAATCAGAAAGTGAAGTAAAAATGAGTCCAACAAATAGTAATCATAACCTTCAACTTTCAAATTTCAACCTTCAACGATTAATAATCGCGCTGCATATCCGCAATCTTCTGCTGCAACTTCTTTACTTGCTCTTCCTGCAGTACTCGCTTGTATTCGATTGGCACTACCTGGATGAAATCCTCTACGTAGTGGTTCCAGTCATCAAGCATGGTACGAGCCAACTTACTGCCGGTGTAGAGATAATGCTGACGAATCAACTCGTGCAACTCCTTGCGATAGGTGCTGTCCTCCACGAGGTTGATCTCCACCATATCCATGTTACAGAAGTAGTCGAAGTTGTGGTTCTTGTCCCAGACGTAAGCCACACCACCACTCATACCAGCGGCAAAGTTGCGGCCTGTCTCACCGAGCACTACCACACGACCACCTGTCATGTACTCACAGCAGTGGTCGCCTGCACCCTCGATGACGGCGATGGCACCAGAGTTACGCACACCGAAGCGCTCACCTACCTTACCGTTGATGTAAAGCTCACCACTTGTGGCACCATAGAGACCGGTGTTACCAGCGATGATATTGTCCTCAGCGGAGAAGTTGCTGCGGATAGGAGGAAGGATGGAAATACGACCTCCTGAAAGTCCCTTGGCGAAATAGTCATTGGTCTCACCTTCGAGTTTGAAATCCACTCCCTTAACCAGGAAAGCACCGAAACTCTGACCTGCGGAGCCCTTGAACTTCACGTTCACGGTCTTGTCTGGCAAGCCTGCCTCACCATACTTCTCGGCAATCATACCACTGAGCATGGTACCAGCGGCACGGTCGGTATTCTTGATAGCGAAGTCGAGGCTCACCTCTTCCTGCTTCTCGATGGCATTCTGCGCACCACGAATCAACTGTTGGTCGAGCACATTGTCGAGGTCATGAATCTGAGCGGTGGTATGGTAGAGAGAACCATGACCAGCCTCACGATACAAGAGACGGGTGAAGTCGAGCAAATCAGCCTTTTCCTTGATACTCTTAGCCACCTCTGGCTCGTTGGCATTCTCGCCCTCAGTAGGCAATACCTCCTCATCCTTCTTGCGTACGATGAGTTCGGTATGACCAATGATGTCATTCAAAGATGTATACCCCATCTCAGCCAAGTACTCACGAACCTCCTCTGCCAAGAAGCGGAAGTAGTTGATAAGGTACTTATAGCTACCACGGAAGTGGGCACGGAGCTTAGGATCCTGTGTAGCCACACCCATAGGACAGGTATTCAAATTACATTTACGCATCATCACACAACCCAATACGATGAGGGCTGCTGTACCGAAGCTGAACTCCTCAGCACCGAGCAATGCCATCAAGATGACATCACGACCGCTCTTCAACTGACCATCCACCTGGAGGCGAACCTGTCCACGAAGACCGTTCTTCACCAAGGTCTGCTGGGTCTCAGAGAGTCCAATCTCAGGAGAGATACCAGCGAAACGCATACTTGATGCAGGGCTGGCACCTGTACCACCCTCAGCACCAGAGATAACGATGAGGTCGGCCTTTGCCTTAGCCACACCGGCAGCGATGGTACCCACACCACTCT
>CAKQXI010000055.1 GCA_934281565.1 uncultured Prevotella sp. | reverse complement strand
TGCTTGCAGGAGCTTTATGTCTTTCTGCTTGTGCTGATCACCCCGAGTTCTCTCGGGGGGGGGGTAGGACTCTCTGACAATCAGATTTCCTTTAGTACTAATACTGTAAACGGATGGCAAGGGCTCAGCGGTGGTTCTCGTGCAGCGGTCGCTACAGGTGAGAATAAACCTTTGAAGATGGAAAGTTCCCTTGATCATCCTCTTTATCTCCATCCGATAGAACAAGCTGGTACTTATATTTACAATTCCAAGGATGAGTTGGTTACTCGTTCTGGTGCTCCGCTGCCCAATGATGGCAACTTGCTTCGTGTGGAGCATCACGATGCTGGGACACGAGGTGCCAAGTATAATGGTACGGGTTGGACAACTTCATTTGGCGTTAGTGCCATCCGTACGGATAAAAGCAATCAACAATCCTCTTTTTTCCAAAATCTTAAAGCTACTCCTGATGGCGGTTCTTGGGTAACTAACGATCCCCAATATTGGCCTACCGCAGGCTCTTTGTCATTCTACGCTTATGCACCTTATTGTGATGATAGTCATAAGATGTTGTCAGAGTCCGTGGATAAGACTGTTGCCAATGCAAAGACTGTGCATTATGTAGCATCTGCAACAGATATTGTAAATCAGCCAGACCTTATTATAGCGAAGCATGAAAATGTCACTCATGGTTCAACGGATGCCCCAAACTCTGTTAGTTTGAATTTTTCCCATGTCTTGACGGCAATCACCTTTTCCGTAGGTTCTGACATGACTCCCGGTACAGTGAAAAGCATTACCATCAAAGGAGTGAAGAATGCTGGAGATTATGACTTGGCTTCTCAAACTTGGAAGAACCAATCTGGCAGTGTGGATTTTAAGTTGCAGCTTGGTACTGATGGAAACGGTTTGGAAGTTACAGGTCAAAAAGATGTTGCCCTTACCACAGGGGATAAGACCTTAATGATGATACCGCAGACTTTAGGTAGTGATGCCAAGATAGAAATACTCTTTAATGATAAGAGAGAGAAAAAGGATCGTACTCTTACTGCTTCATTGAATAATACTATATGGGATGCTGGTTCTACCATAGTCTATCAAATATCTACCTCAGCTTTACAACCCACGTTAACCTTGGGTACTGTTACTTTCCCTGTTGAATGGAAATGCAGTTGTTATGGTGACAAGATGAGGTCAGAGTTTAAGGCAAACGACAAAATAGGAATATATGTCGTTGACCAGACTGGACTTGTTAAGAAAGCCAATCTTCCTGCAACTTATAATGGAACAACTTGGACCTTAGACAATGGTCAAACTATTCGTTTCAATGCCATGGATCATTTCTTTGCTTATTACCCTTATCAGGCAACTCAGAATAATTTGCCAACCGTAGCAACAACCATAGATGTAGCGACCCAATGTGCTTCGGCAAATATTTTCTTTAAAAATATGGAAACAGCTTGGACTCCACGGAAAGATCAAAGCAATAAGGAGAGTTTGGATGCCAGTGACTTGCAAGTTGGTATGGGACAGGTAAGCAATACGGGTGTTAGTGTTAACTTTAGTATGCAGCACACGATGGGACTTGCCGATATTCAATTAGGTTCAGAAATCACTTATAAATTAGATAGTGGGGAACCCTATACATGGAATGGTGGCAAGATTGTTAGTGACAATATTCAGGGACCAGCTACTCCCTATAAAATAAATGATGCTCATTATGTGGCTATTGTCAAACCTGGTACTCATCAGTTTAATGCCACAGCTTCTGCCGATAGACCAGCATGGAGAAGCCCTCTTTCATTTACATTGAGTGCAGGAGATGTGGACAGGCAAACGGCTATGTCTGCTAATAACACTAATCAGACTTATAAGTTGGAGGTTGGTGATATTTATTATTCTGATGGTAGTCTATCTCATCAAAAGGATAACTTAATACAAGGTAAGACACCTATAGGTGTTGTTGTTTATATCGCAAAAGGTAATGATGATTATTGGGTTGAGAAGAATACCGACGGTTGTAAACATGGCGGTCATGCCTTGGTGATGTGTCGAAAGGAAGTAAATTCTACAGGTTGGGAGAGTCATGTAGCATACGTTTTTGGAGCAACTACAGATTACCATCGGGAAAAGATGAATACAGCAGAAAAGATTAAAAAATCAGGTGACAAGCCTTATGGCTCTGGCTATCTGGAAACTAAAGCCTATGTGGATATGGGAGTGCAGATTGCAAATATGGCAAAAAACTATAAAGAGTATAGTGCTCCATTGGATAAGTCAACAGGGTGGTTCTTGCCATCGGCTGGTCAAATGTGCTCCATGTGTTATCAGTTAGATTCAAACTTTGAACATGCTCAATGGGAAATAAATGACTTAAGTAATTCGCCACTTACAGAATTAGCAGGAATAGAGACTAAACTTGAGAATTTTTTAAAGAAATTTGGAACTGATAACACTGAGTTTGTACATACTGCATCTTCTGCTTACTCCACTGCCACTTCTTCTGAATATGATGAATCCTATATGGTACAAATACTCACTTCGTATGCTTGGTATTACTCTAATGCTTTTATGTTTTTTACTGATTTGAATTATAGATTTTCATCTACAAAAGCGCAGCAACGCTATGATGTCCGCCCATTCTTAGCTTTTTAAGTGAGTCAATTAACTGTTAATATATTACTGTTTCATGAGATCCTACCAGCTTGTGTGTTTTAGTCACGGAGTATGGTAGGATTTTTCCCTACCGAGGAAAGTAAAAATTCCTCGGCAGGGAATTTTATTTTCCTCGGCAGGAAAATTTGGTAGCAAGAACTTATCCAATTTACTATACTAACTTACCAGGCACATACCTTTAAAATGGTAAATCGCTAAAGATGCTTAAATATGAGTCAGAAAGTTTGGAGGCAGAAGTATAATTGTATATATTTGCCAACGAATTACGGCATCATGTATGTCGTTGATTCATAGAAAGTAATACATAGTTTTAACCTAAATGTGATAGAGTTATGAATGTCAATACAGGTATCAAGCAAGCTGCAATCTTAGCCATCGGCATCATTGCGCTTGGATTTTGCATCAAGTCGGGTCTTGAGGACTTGGCAGGCAAGGACCGTGAGGTCGTAGTCAAGGGCTTGGCAGAGAAAGAAGTGGAAGCTGACAAGGTGACGTGGCCTATCCTTTCGAAAGAGATTGGCAATAATTTGCCTGAGCTATATCAGAAGATCAACACCACTACGAGCACTATTCGCAAGTTCTTGATAGCCAATGGTATCAAGGCAAGCGAAATCAATGTCAATGCCCCTGTCGTGCTCGACCTCAATGCCGAGAGATATAACGACAATCGGCATCCTTACCGTTACAACATTACTTCGATTATTACCGTGACATCGAATAATGTGAAGTTGGTGCGCAGCATCATCGCCCGTCAAGGTGAGTTGTTGAAGAAAGGTGTTGCCATCGTGGACGGTGGTTATGACAATCCAGTGAAGTACGAGTACGTGACATTCCAAAAGATGAAGCCAAAGATGATGGAGGAGGCGATAGCCAATGCAGAGCAGACCGCCGAGCAGTTTGCCAAGAACAGCAAGAGCAAGCTCGACAAGATCATGAGTGCCGACCAAGGTCAGTTCTCGATAGAGGACAGAGACTCCAATACACCTTATATTAAAAAAGTGAGGGTGGTAACCACGGTTACTTACTCGCTGAAAGACTGAAGCCTCTGCCAGTCCCAAGGCAATGGCAGATATTGCATACAACAAAGATAAAGCTGCTCCTACACTCGCAGGGGCAGCTTTATTGTTGTCCGAATTGAAATATAATGTTAATTTAGTGTTAAATGTCGGCAAATATTTGCGATATAACGATAAAATACCTATGTTTGCAAAAAATAAAGTAAAAGAATAATTAACTCAAAATAATTAAAAACCTAATTTTATGATTAAGAACAGTAATTTCGGACTCATGCTATTGATGTCATCGGTAGCAGTCGTAGGAAATGCCAATGCCGACATTCCTATTCCGCCACTTCACATAAGCCAAGTGGTGCAGCAAATCACAAAATGCAAAGGCACTGTCAAGGATGCTTCTGGCGAACCCATCATTGGGGCGACAGTCATGGTGAAAGGTACGAAAGATGCCACGGTAACAGACTTGGACGGTAAGTTCTCGCTTACGAACATCACAAAGGGTGCTACGCTTGTCGTATCTTATGTAGGAACTCAGAGCCGTGAAGTGAGATGGGAGGGCAAGGACCTGACCATTACGCTCTCGGAGAACGCCATGGGACTGAACGAGGTGGTTGTCGTAGGTTATGGAACGCAGAAGAAAGCGGACTTGTCGGGTGCTGTGACGAACGTAAGTGGTGAAGTGCTTGCAAACCGTCCTATCACCAATATAGGGCAAGGTCTCCAAGGTGTGATACCTAACTTGAACATTACAATGAACAATGGTGGTGCACCGGGCGCAGGTTCCAACTTCAACATCCGAGGCACTACTTCCCTCAATGGTGGCGGTCCACTCGTATTGGTAGACAATGTGCAGATGGATGCCAATCTGATCAATCCAGATGACATTGCTTCCATCTCTGTGCTAAAGGATGCAGCCTCATCTTCCATCTATGGTGCGAGGGCAGCGTATGGTGTCATCTTGATAACGACGAAGAAAGGCAGGAGAGGTGAGAAGCCTACCGTATCTTTCAATGCCTCGGGCTATTGGCAGAAACCAGCCTTGTCGTTCCATAATGTTAACTCCATGCAATATCTAAAGATGATGGACGAGGCTTACCAGAATGACGGAGGAAGCGGTCATAAGTTCAAGCAACAGGTATATGACTATGCCGAGAAGTATTTCAATGGAACGTACGACAAGCCTGTGTTCTTCGATGAGGCGTACAACACCGCAAAGTATGGTTACTGTGGAAACACAGACTGGTGGAACGAGCTTTACAAGACCTCTTTCTCCCAGATATACAATGCCAGCATCAGCGGAGGCAGTGAGCGCACATCTTATTATGTCTCCGTGGGCATGAACGACCAAGGCGGTATCCTCAAGGTGGGCAAGGACAGGTACAAGAAATACAATGCCCTTGTCAATGTATCCACCGATGTCACCAAATGGCTGAACGTGACAGCCAAGATGTCACATACATTTACCGATGAGCTGCATCCTACGGGAGGTACAACGGCGATGAACTCGACAGCCTATTCAGGATTGAGCGCATACTCGGGCATGATGAAAAGCGACCTAAGTCCTTTGATGCCAGTGAGACACCCGGATGGACACTACGCAGGACAAGGTGACTATACCAATCCTGTTGCCTTGCAAGAGCAAGGTGGCAATGCCAAATATAGGCGAAATGACTTATGGCTGACAGGTGCCGTGAAGATTACGCCGTTCAAGGGATTGGTCATCAATGCCGACTATACTTGGAATTTCTATGGCTTGAGTTCCGACGAGCCAGTGAGAAACTTTTATGACTATACCGCTGTGCCGGGAACGGAGAAGTATTATCCTTGGACGAACCCAAGCAGTGTGACACTTGCCAACTCTGACGATTATTATCAGGCGTTCAATGCTTTCGCAGAATATTCCTTCACGCTATGGAAACATCACGATTTCAAGATACTCGCTGGTTATAACCAGGAAGACAAGCATACCAAGTACCATTACGCAGGGCGCAAGAACCTGATAAGCGATGAGCTTTCGCAGCTAAACCTTGCTTATGGAGACATGAATATGAACGGCAATGAGAGTCTGTGGGCGGTGAACGGTTTCTTCTTCCGTCTCAATTATGCTTACAAGGGCAAGTACTTGCTGGAATTGAACGGACGAGAGGATGGCTCGTCAAAGTTCCCGAAAGATGACCGTTACGCTTTCTTCCCCTCTGCCTCCGTGGCTTGGCGACTTTCAGAGGAAAACTTCTGGAATTCGTTGAGAAGTTGGTGGGACAACTTCAAGATACGCCTCTCGTACGGTTCGTTGGGCAACCAAGTGGTAAGGGGCAACTTCCCTTATCTTGCCACCTATGGTGTCAATACGAAAGCAGGCATCTTGCTGGGTGATGTACGCCCTGTTGCCATTGGTGCTCCGGGACTGGTCAGCAGTTCGTTCACATGGGAGACAGTGAAGCAGTTCAACGTAGGTGTCGATGTCAATTTCTTCAATGACCGTTTGCAAGCATCTTTTGATACCTATCGTCGTGATACCAAGAACATGCTTACCGCAGGCGAGGCTTTGCCAAGTGTTCTCGGAACAGGTGTGCCAAGAAGTAATTCCGCCAACTTGAAGACTTGTGGCTGGGAGCTTTCCATCGAGTGGAATGACCGTTTGAGCAATGGCTTTGGCTACCACTTCAAGGGCGTTTTGTCAGATTATCAATCCACCATTACCAAGTTTACCAATCCTACTCGTTTGCTCAGCTCTTTCTATGAGGGCATGAAGCTGAATGAAATCTGGGGATTTGTATCCAACGGATTGTTCCAGACGGACGAGGAAGCCAAGAACTGGGACCAGAGCCAGATCTCGGGTGGTCACTGGAGTGCTGGTGACGTGAAGTTCGAGAACCTGAACGGAGACAAGAACGACAAAGGGCAAGATGTAATCAGCTATGGTGACAATACGGTGGACAATCCCGGAGACCGCAAGGTCATCGGCAACAGTACCCCTCGTTATGCCTATGGTGTCACGATAGGGTGCGATTGGAAAGGCTTTGACTTTGAGATGTTCTGGCAAGGCATCGGCAAGCGTGATTTCTGGGGAGGAGGCTCTGCTTTCTGGGGCTTCACCAATGAATGGTCCACGCCACAAACAACATCACTGGACTATTGGACACCAGAGAACAAGAACGCATATTTCCCTAAGCTGCACCATTATGGGGTGAACGGTGGCAACCATGTGGTCTCCAGCCGTTACTTGCAGAACGCCGCTTATGTGAGATTGAAAAACATCGTGTTAGGTTATTCTCTCCCGTCAAAGTTGTTGACGAAAGTGGGCATCTCTCGCTTGAGGTTCTATGTGCAAGGCGAGAACCTCCTGACCATTACTTCCTTGATCAAGGCATACGACCCAGAAGCCTTGAGCAACATGGTGTATCCCATCAACAAGAAAGTAACCGTCGGCATGAACTTGACATTCTAAGTAATACCATAAAAAGAAGAAAAATATGAACGCTAAGAATATATTGACATTAGGGGCGATGGCGGTTGGCATGACATTGGCATCATGCGACTATACGGACCTAAGCCCATTGGACTCTTTTACGGACAAGACATATTGGAGGACAACGAATGACTTGAAGTTGTATGCCAATGATCTCTACAATGGAATGTTGACTGGTCCGACAGCCGGTGGAGATGCGACAAGTGACAACTTTGTGACATCCTCATACAGCGGTTACCTTTTCAACGAGTATGTCGTTCCTCCCTCGGGAGGCGGCTGGAGCTGGGGAGCGGTAAGAGAGTGCAACTACTTCCTCAAGCGTTATGACAAGGTACAGGGACAAGAGGAGGAAATCAATAAATATGTAGCCGAGGTGCGCTTCTTCAGGGCACAGGAATACTACGGTAAGATACGCACGTTTGGTGATGTGCCTTGGTATGACACCGATTTGCAAACCAACGACCAAGAGCTGCTTTACAAGCCTCGTGACTCACGTAACTTCGTGTTGGGCAAGATCATTGAGGACTTGGAGTTTGCCATCAAATGGTTGCCTGAAAAGTCATCGGCGGAAAAGGGACGCCTTAACAAGGATGCCGCTCGTACTCAACTGGCTCGTGTCTGCCTTTATTATGGAACTTACATGAAGTATCACCATGAGGCTGATGCGGAGGGCATATCTTCGGTAGCCTTGCTTAAGAGGGTGGTAGCCTTGACGGATGAAATCATCAACAGTGGTAACTATGACATTGTGAAAGGTAGCGATGCCGGTGCAGGCACAAAGGCTTATGATGGTTACCCACTGTATTATGCCAATCAGTTCGTACAGGAAGACCTTTCCAACAACAAGGAGGGAATCTTGTGCAGGTATTACCAGAACGGAGTCCTCACCCACGAGACTGGTAGACAGGCAGGAGGCAACGGCATGGGACTGAGCAAGGATTTCATAGAGTCTTTCTTGATGAAGAACGGTACGCCCATCCACAATACGGGGTCGGGCTATGCAGGGGATGACAATATGGAAAACGAGTTGAAGAATCGTGACCCTCGGCTTTATCAACTCATAGACAACAATCACAAGCCATACTTGATCCGCAACAATGTACAGACCCAGAATGTCGTGGCAGACTGTTCATCGAGCGGAGGCATAACAGGCTATCCCTGTACGAAGTTTCATTCCGCCGATGAGAGCCAAAGCCAGGCAAGGAATACTTCGTACGATTGGTTCATCTATCGTTATGCCGAGGTGCTGTTGATGAACGCCGAGGCAAATGCAGAGTTAGGCACGTGTACCCAAGCTGTATTGGACAAGACCATCAACAAGTTGCGTGACCGTGTGGAGATGGCGCACCTGACCGTAAATCCTGTGGCAGACCAGCATCCGTTGGACTATGGTTATCCTGTTTCCCAATTACTTTATGAGATACGCCGGGAACGCCGCATCGAACTGGTAGGCGAGGGCTTCCGCATGGATGACTTGAAGCGTTGGAATGCCATGAAACTCTTGGAGAACCCAATGACCATGTTTGGCTTGCGCATTACCCCAGAGGTAGAGGCAATGTACAAGAAAGCCAATGTCACGTTTGGTGGCAAGGACGGGCGACCCGTCGTGGAATATACAAATCCTGCCACAGGCATCAGAAGCAAGTACCTGTATCAATATGCAGCCTCAAAGAGCCTTGACGATGCAGGCAGGAAGTGGACGGAAAAGGATCGTCGGTGGCTGTTGCCTTTGCCGATAGACCAGCTGACACTCAATCCGAAATTGACCCAAAACCCAGGGTGGACCAAATAAATGCATACTTTTAGATTTTAAGGATGAATGAAGAAAAGAGGATGTGCTTCCACATTGGATGAAGCGCATCCTCTTGTAGTATATTTATGTAGCGCAGGACCTTGGCAGTTTTAAAAGTTTCTTAAATATAGGAAATAAGTATCATTTTTAATATAATTTAGATAGTGATATTCGTTTTTTTGAGGGAAAAGGATTACTTTTGCGTTTGAATTTCAAGAAAAAAGAATATAATAACGTAAAAAATAAAGATATAGAACTATGGCAGAAGCTATTGATATTCGTGAACTCAATATCCGAATTGAGCAACAAAGCCAGTTTGTTACCAATCTGGTAACAGGTATGAACAAGGTTATCGTAGGTCAAAAGCACCTCGTGGACTGTCTTTTGATAGGTTTGCTTTCCGATGGACATATTCTCCTTGAGGGTGTGCCCGGTTTGGCGAAGACCCTTGCCATCAAGACCTTGTCACAATTGATTAGTGCCGATTATAGCAGAATACAATTTACTCCAGACCTCTTGCCTGCCGATGTCATCGGTACGCAGATCTATTCACAGAAAGACGAGTCGTTCCATGTGAAGCGAGGTCCAGTCTTTGCCAATTTCGTCTTGGCGGATGAAATCAACCGTGCTCCAGCCAAGGTGCAGAGTGCATTGCTCGAAGCCATGCAGGAGCATCAGGTCACCATTGGCGACGATACATTCAAGTTGCCTAACCCATTCTTGGTGATGGCTACGCAGAACCCGATAGAGCAAGAAGGAACCTATCAGTTGCCAGAGGCGCAGGTGGACCGTTTCCTCTTGAAAGTGATCATTGGCTATCCTACGATAGAGGAGGAAAAGTTGATTATCCGTGAGAACATCCAAGGAGCTCTGCCTACTGTCACAGCTGTTACCACGGCGGATGAGATATTGAAGGCTCGCAGTATCGTGAACGAGGTGTACATTGACGAGAAGATAGAGCAGTACATAGCCGACCTCGTGTTTGCTACTCGTTACCCGGAGCGTTATGGATTGGGTGACTTGAAGGACATGATTACTTTCGGTGGTAGTCCTCGTGCCAGCATCTCGTTGGCAAAGGCAGCTCGTGCCTATGCGTTCATCAAGCACCGTGGCTATGTAATCCCAGAGGATATACGTGCCGTGGCTCATGATGTGCTGCGCCATCGCATCGGTCTTTCTTATGAGGCGGAGGCAAGCAATGTGACAAGCGAGGAAATCGTAAGTCGTATTATAAATAAGGTGGAAGTACCTTGAGCATTAATGATTGATAATAGATAAGTAAGTTGGATACACAAGATATCTTAAAGAAAGTACGCAAGATCGAGATCAAGACTCGCGGTCTGAGCCAGAACATCTTTGCAGGTCAATATCACTCGGCTTTCAAGGGACGAGGAATGGCGTTCGCAGAGGTGAGGGAATACCAGTATGGCGATGATGTGCGTGACATTGACTGGAATGTGACGGCTCGCTTTCATCGTCCTTTTGTCAAGGTGTTTGAGGAAGAACGAGAGTTGACGGTGATGTTGATGATCGACGTGAGCGGTTCGCTCGATTTCGGTACGACCCGACAGATGAAGCGAGATATGGCTACCGAGATAGCCGCGACACTTGCTTTCTCCGCTATCCAGAACAACGACAAGATAGGTGTCATCTTCTTCTCCGACCGAATAGAGAAATACATCCCTCCCAAGAAAGGAAGAAAGCATATCCTTTATATTATTCGTGAGATGCTTGATTTCCATCCGCAGAGCCAACGCACGGATGTAGGCGTGGCATTGGAGTATTTCACCCGTGTGATGAAACGCCATTGCACGGCTTTCATCATCAGTGACTTCTACGACAACAAGGATTATCAGCATAAGTTGCAGATAGCCAACCAGAAGCATGATGTGGTGGCGATACAGGTGTATGACCCTCATGCCAAGGCGTTGCCCGATGTAGGGCTTCTGAAAGTGCGTGATGCAGAGACGGGACATGAAATGTATATCGATACCAGCTCGAAGAAACTCCGTTTGGCACATACGCAGAACTGGATGATGCGTGAGGAACATCTTCGTGATGTCTTTGCCAAGAGCAAGGTTGATTGGACGGCGATAGCGACCAATGAAGACTTCTCACGCTCGCTCTTGATGCTTTTCAAGCAAAGAGGGTAGATAGGGTTTATGTTTAATATTATTAGAAACATGTTAGGCTGTATTAAAAACATATTATCTTGCCGAATGATAGGTTGCATCTTGGCTGTGGCATCGTTGATGTCGCCATCTGCGGTTGTAGCCCAAGTGGTGGAGCAAAGGATTGATTCTTTGCAGTTGCAGATAGGTTCGCAGACAACATTGCATCTCAAGGTGAGTGTCAAGCGAGGACAGAAAGTGGTGTTGCCGAGCTTCAAGCCATCGCAGCAGCTTACTCCTGGCGTGGAGGTGGTGGAGCAAGGTCAAGAAGAAACCACCGATCTTGACGATGACCGTATACAGGTGAGCCGTGATTACATTCTTACATCCTTTGATGAGAAAGTGTATGCCATCCCTGCGCTCGACGTGAAAGTAGACGGGAAGGATTATCATGGCAACCAGTTGGCATTGAAGGTTCTTACCGTACCCGTGGATACGGTTCATCCCAATCAGTTCTATCCCCCTAAGACGGTTCAGCAGAACCCATTCCTATGGAGTGAATGGAGCGGTATCTTTTGGTTGAGCCTGTTGATGGTATTGCTCTGTGGCGCAATCTGTTATCTCTTGTTGCGATTGAAGCAGAACAAGCCTATCATCACCAGTTTCCGCATCGTGAAAAGAGTACCGGCGCACGAAAAGGCATTGAGCGAGATCAATGTCATCAAGCAACAGCGCTCGGAGAACCAAGAGACACAAAAGGAATACTATACTCGTCTTACCAATACATTGCGTGAGTATATCGTAAAACGATTTGGCTTCAATGCCATGGAAATGACGAGTGGTGAAATCATCGATCGTTTGCGTGAGGCTGGTGACCAGAAGATGATAGACGAGTTGAAAGAGCTTTTCCGTACCGCCGACCTCGTGAAATTTGCCAAGTATGAGACACTAATCAATGAGAATGATGCCAATCTCGTAAATGCCATCCACTTCATAGACCAGACCAAGACCAATGAGGTTCCTACGGAAGAAAGGGTAGCCCCAGAGCTGAGCGAGGCGGACAAGAAAAGTCGCAGCCAACGCAAGCTCATCAAAACATTGCTGTGGGTAGCAAGTTTGGTGGCAGTGGCATTGTTGGTCTATGTGGTTTATGGAGCCGTGATGTTGCTGATATAACTATGTTTCATAGAGATAAATAAAAGAATTTGCAAAATTAGACGAAGATAATGGAATTTGCAAGTAAAGGCTATTTTCTGTTGCTCCTGTTGCTGATACCTTATATATTATGGTATTTCATTTACAGGAAGAAGAATGAGCCAACGATGCGCATGAGCGATACCAAGAAGTATCAGTATGCGCCGAAAAGTCTCCGAGTGAGGTTGGTTCACCTGCCTATGCTGTTGCGGTGCATCTGCTATGTGCTCATCGTTTGTGCCATGGCTCGTCCGCAGACACATAACTCTTGGGACAACAAGACGGTGGAGGGCATCGACATCATGTTGGCGATGGATGTTTCCACCTCTATGTTAGCCGAAGACTTGAAGCCTAATCGCATGGAGGCGGCAAAGGATGTGGCGCATGAGTTTATATCTGGTCGCCCCAATGATAATATAGGACTGACGATTTTTGCGGGAGAGGCATTCACGCAGTGTCCGATGACCACCGACCATGGTAGTTTGTTGAGGCTCTTGCAAGATACCCGTACCGATATTGCAGCTCGTGGTCTCATAGAGGATGGAACGGCAGTGGGCATGGGACTTGCCAATGCCGTAAGCCGACTGAAGGATTCCAAGGCAAAGAGCAAGGTCGTCATACTCTTGACAGACGGTAGCAATAACAGGGGAGACATCTCGCCAATGACAGCAGCCGAGATAGCCAAGAGCTTTGGCATCAGGGTATATACCATCGGAGTAGGAACCAACAAGGTAGCCCCTTATCCTATGCCTGTGGCAGGAGGTGTGCAATATGTCAACATCCCTGTGGAGATAGACACGCAGACATTGAAAGAAATAGCCCAGACGACGGATGGCAATTTCTACCGTGCCACAAGTACAGCCGAGTTGAAAAAGATATATAGGGACATAGACAAGCTGGAAAAGACAAAGATGAGCGTGAAGCACTATGCCAAGCTCTATGAGGCTTACCAGCCTTTTGCCCTTGCCGCCTTGCTCGTGCTCTTGCTGGAGGTATTGCTCCGTATCACTTGGTTTAGGAGAATACCATAAAGGTGTGGAAGCACGCTATAAAGAGTTAATGATACGA
>CAKQXI010000054.1 GCA_934281565.1 uncultured Prevotella sp. | reverse complement strand
GTACCTTATAAAGATACAAAAATAAATTTACATAAGCAAATACATTATGTTGATAATCAATAACTTACGACATATAAGCACAAGTGTTAATTAGTAAAAAGTTTAATGCGTTTGCCCTGCTTGTGGAATGATAATTCCTATCCTGCTTTTTTCTTGACAAAGACTTATAACTCAGAAAATCCAATTAGTAATAAGACAACAGGTTGGTTTATACCGACTGCTGGACAGTGGCTTGCTACAATTTATTATGGTGTAGGAGGGGCAAGCGATTGTACTTGGGGTATATATATTGGAACAAATTTTGATGGTTTTTCAAGAGAAACGGTGTTATAACTAATATCACCGCTCCAATCAATAAAGCTTTGTCCAAAGTCGGTGATGGTAATTATACGATATGTTCTGGTGCTATGGTATTCAGAGAGTGGTCTTCTACGGAATATGATTACCGCAGAGGTCTTTATGTGAATAATGGATTTACTGGTAACAGTGTATGTATTGGGGCAATTACTTTTGGTCGTATAAATAATGATGAAACAGGATGGAATGGAGCTGGTACTCCCCAAGTCCGTCCATTCCTTGCTTTTTAACCAACAGCAATGAATAGAAGCAATAAGTATCATGTTTAATGCTCGTAAGTAAGTCACTTAGTATCGTAAGTGACTTACTTACAAGTTGTAAATATAATACTTAGGCATCCTAACTATGATACTTTGTAGAAGAAGTTTGTAGAATGAAGAATGTTGCTAACGCTTTCTTCTGCCTTGGTCATTTCTATTTCTATTATGGTTACTACTGTCAAAGTTAGGGTTGAAGCTCTTTTTCTTCTTTCCCTTGAAGAAGCCTGCACCTTTGGTGTCATGACTCTCACCTTTGGCATTGCGACCAACTCCCGGGTTATCATAGACTGAGCCAACGGCTTTGTCATCGTAATTAGCTATTGGATGGCGATGATTGCCTGTGCGATTGTTTCTACCTTTGGATGAGAATGCTGCTTTGCCCTTGGGTGTATCCCTGTCATAGAGTTTTGCAATGAGGTCGGTTCTTCCGATGCGCCGTAACTCGGTCTCGATGGCACGGCGTTCCTCAGGCTTGTACCAGAAGAAGAACATACGTTGTGCCAGTTTCTCCTTAGGAGTCTTGGCACTGAATACTGGCTCAAGTGTATAAGGGTCATAGCCAGTGTACCATGTCTCCGTCGATATGGTCATAGGGGTAGGGGTGAAGTCCTGCACCTGCTCTAAATGGAAGTCAAGGTTTTTGGTGATGACCGCCAACTCTGCCATGTCTTCCTCCGAACAACCGGGGTGACTACTGATGAAATAAGGAATAATCTGCTGGTTCAATCCTTCTTCTTTGTTGATGCGGTCGAAGATGCGCTTAAACTCATAGAACTGTTCAAATGGAGGTTTGCGCATAAAGCGAAGCACCTTGTCACTTGTATGCTCAGGTGCCACTTTCAGTCGTCCACTTACGTGTTTCGTAATCAGTTCACGAGTGTATTGTCGTGCAGCCTCGTTGCTTTTCTCGTCCTTGCTCTTGTGGAGCAACAAGTCATAGCGTACGCCACTTCCGATAAAGCTTTTCTTGATGCCAGGCAGTGCATCGACGGCATGGTATATCTCCAAGAGTTTGCTATGGTCGGTATCGAGGTTCGGGCAAATCTGTGGGTTCACGCAAGACGGACGCTTACACTTTTCGCAAGCCTTCTGGTTCTTTCCGTGCATACCATACATATTTGCCGATGGACCACCCAAGTCGCTCAGATAGCCTTTGAAGTCAGGCATCTGAATGATCTTCTTTACCTCTTTCAAGATACTTTCCTTACTACGACATACCACGAACTTACCTTGATGGGCAGAGATGGTACAGAACGAGCAACCACCGAAACAACCACGGTGTATGTTCACCGAGAACTTAATCATTTCGTAGGCAGGGATAGTCTTTCCCTTGTACTTGGGATGAGGTAAGCGAGTGTAAGGGAGGTCGAAAGAAGCATCCAGCTCCTCGGTCGTCATCGTAGGGAAAGGTGGGTTTACTACCACAACTTGATTATCTACAGCCTGTATCATGCGCTGTGCATGAACCTTGTTAGATTCTTCTTCCAAGTGCCTAACATTCTCAGCCTGTCCCTTTTTGTTGTGCAGACATTCCTCGTGGCTATGCAGTATGATGTCATCGTCCTTGTATCCGCCAGGTATCTCATTCTCCTTGCAGAGGAAAACGGTCTGTGGGATGTCATGGATGTCCTTGATGCTCCTACCATTGTCCAGAGCCTCGGCAAGCGCGATGATGGATTTCTCTCCCATACCATAGAGAATGAGGTCGGCTCCCGACTCACAGAGGATGCACTTCTTCAACTTGTCTTGCCAATAATCATAATGGCTGATGCGGCGCATGGATGCCTCGATGCCACCTAAAGCCACAGGTACATCGGGATAGAGTTTTTTCAGTATCTGGGTGTAGACAATGGATGGGTAATCTGGGCGCATATCATGGCGTGAATTGGGGCTGAAGGCATCTTCACTGCGCATACGACGATTGGCGGTGTAACGGTTTACCATAGAGTCCATCGCACCGGGTGAGATACCAAAGAAAAGACGAGGGCGACCTAATTTCTTGAAGTCACGGAAATCACCATGCCAGTCTGGTTGTGGCACGATGGCAACCTTGTAACCATGTGCCTCCAGTGTCCTGCCAATGACAGCAGGACCAAAGGCTGGATGGTCGATGTAGGCATCGCCAGAGAACAGGATAACATCCAGTTGGTCCCATCCCCTAAGCTCACATTCTTTCTTTGTAGTAGGCAGAAAGTCAGTTAATCTATATTCCATTGGCGTTTCTCTTGTCTTTCCAGTCAACATAAAGCAATACGAGGTTGTGGAGTCCCAGGGCTTTCATGTTGCTGTTGTAGATGACATCAAGGCAGAGGTCAAGGAGGTTCTTGTCCTGGCAGTCACTCGATTCCAAGAGAGAACGAACATTCAGCTTCAGCTTCTCCAATACTTCTTCGTCTATGATGCCGTTGCTATCTACAAGATTGCGGAGCAATTGATACTTTTCGATAGTTTCTAAGTGCAGGTCGCTCACTTCGATGGAGCGTGTGCCTGATTGGTTTGCTTGAATTTTATACATATTCTTTTTAATGTTAAATGTTAAGTGTTAAGTTAATGTTGAATGTTGAATGTTGAGTGTTGAATGTTGAATTAGGCTTGCGCCCTATTAACTATAAACTATAAACTGTTAACTATCCTCTTTGTTCTTCACTCCTCACTATTCCGTCAGGAACTTCAATATACCTTGCATGAGTCTTGTACGAAGTAGCTCGTCAGTGATGCACTCAAAAGGAAATCCCATGGTGAATGAGCGATAATCCTTACCTTTGTATGCCACTGCCGCACTGGTTCCGTTCATGTATTGCATGGCACAGAATGCTTCTCCCACTGGTTGAAGTATCTCTGGATGTGTCGCTGCGTAATGCTTGTCGTTCAGAGTGTTATAGTAGCCGAACTTTATTCCTAATCCTTGCACCTCCTGTGTAGGTTGTATACTGTCTATGGGGGTGTATTGTAGCTTGAGGGTCTGGGCGAGGAAATGTTGTTCTTCGGGTGCTTGCATATCACTTCCCGTGTAAGAGCCACTGACCAATAGACTTCCTCCACCTTGTGTATATGCTTTCAACTTACCTTGCATGGATTGTGGGAAAGTCTTGTAGAACTCTGGAGTATAACCATCGTATCGTTCCAGGCCATTGATGAGGTCCACGGCTTGATACTTGTTTAATGAAACTTGTCCCGAAACGACAGCCTCGCTTGAGCAACTTACGATGTTGTACTTGTTGGCAGAGGCAATGGCACGTGCGTGCTCTACGGTATAGTTGAAGTCATTTCCTGCGATAAAGTTGCCAGCCATCTCATTGCCAGTATATCCCAGTCCGTCAGTACTTTCGTCACCCATTCGTGAACGGTCGAAAACAATCTGTCTACCGTTCCATCCTGCCGTAAGACCGTAAGTGATGCCAGGGTCGGCATCTATGTCGAAACCTTGCAAGGAGTCGTTGTCTATCACTTGTGGAGAGGCAAGGCGATGGAAGTTGTTTACCACCAGAACCGTCTTTGTTGCCATAGGGTTGTAGAGGGCAGAAAGGGTTTCAGAGGGGAAACTCTCACCACCGCTATTGATGGCAGAAACCTTGAAGCTGTATAGCTTTCCCGGTTCCAGTTTCATCTGGTATCCCGATGCCTTGACCACCCTGCCATTGTCAAAGCCCCCTTGTCCCTCTGCTGTGTAAAGAACATAGGAAGTAGGGTTTGCCGTAGGCTCGGTGGTATCATATTGAGGTGCCCACGTAAGTTTTACGATACCTTGCCTTGTGTCCATATCGATGGCAAAATTATTGGGCGCAAGCGGTTGTACCACGTATAGCTTGCCATGGTTGGAAGACACGAAGCGGAGCACGGTCTTGTAGATGGAGCGTGCAATGGTAAACTTTCCCATAGGGTCTTGTGCCAGTCTCATGTCGGGGAAGCTCTGGTGAGAGAGCATCTCCAAGATGGCAGAGGGCACTTCGGGCAAACGAGTTTCGGAATAATTTCGGTCCCAGAGGTATCGCTCATTATATTCCCCATACTTGTTGCGCATATCGGTAACAAGGTTCTTGAGCAATGCCTTAGCAAAGTCCTTGGATGTCATTCGAGAGATACCACTGTTAAGCATACCATCATTGAAGTCGGTGGTGCATATCGCCAATGAACCCCACGTAGACTTGCCATCAGGGTTGAAACCTGCGTCACTGTGCAGAGCCAAAGATAGCTCAAATGGTACGTGCTTGCCATCAAGGGCGGGCATATATACGCTGCCACCTCCTAACCAGTTGGTCATCATAGACCGAGTGTTGATGTCGTCGGCATAGTCATTCGTACCATTTCTTCCTCCATAAACCTTATAGGGAGCACCAGCCCACTGTGCATAGTATCTGGCTCCCTCCAAGCAACGAGGATAACCACTCAGGTAACCACCTCTCATGATATTGCCCATACCACCGCCAAATCGAACGGCATCGCTTGTAACAATGCCCTTGGTGGAGGCATGGTTGGTACATACCACACGGTTAAAGGCATTGCATCCCTTGTCGAAATCGAATGTCCCAAGATATACCCAAGTGCCACCGCCCATGCGTTGATTGACGGAAAACTCAGTCTTTTGTCCTTTATGATAAACAATGTACTTGGCATCGCTCACACTCTTAGGCAGGGATTGGTAGCTTATATATACGGCATACCGTCCAGCCTCCGGGAAAGAGGGCTGATAGCTTATCTCGCTGTATTTCTTCTTTTTAGTGGTTTTCGCTTGTCTCACTGTTCCATCTCGGAAAGGGTTCTCGTTGTCGGTGTAAAGCGTCTTGCGAGCAGCGAAACCGACAGAGTCACAGTCTTTCCATTTCTTGCCGTTTACAGTCTCCGAGTAATATGGCATCCGAATGGCATCGTCATTGTCTACGATTATCTCATTCTTCTGCCAGTCACGTTCGCGAGGCGTAAAGACAATGGCACCAGCATTTTGTAGCATAGGAATGAGATAAGGCACAACGATGGTCTGGGTAAAGAGATCCTCGGTCGTACCAAATAGGAAAGGGCGTTGCCATTTCCAGCAATGCTTGTCGCCGTCATAGTATCTGCCATGGGATGCCCATAGGGATAGATGGCGGTTTTGCAGTCCCTTGGAGATGAAGTAGGGGCGTGACACATTGAACACCCAAGGGTCTTCAGTATATTCAATATCATTCCAAGCCCTTGTGTTGCCATCAAGATACGATATAGGTTCCACAGCCATGGATTGGGTTGCGGAAGCAAAGAGCAAACAGCTTACTATCTGGAGTGAGAATTTAGTCAACATTGCCAATGGTAAATTTTTCTGGTTTCTTACCTTTGAAGTCTTTGAAATAGAGTTTGATCTCACGCATATCTTTCTCTACATCACCCGATGGTATGACTTCCTTGGTGCATTGTATAAGACGACGCTCGTAGTCAACTCCATAGAGTAGGATAGGGATGCGAGCCTTGAGGGCGATGAAGTAGAAACCTTTCTTCCAGTCGGGATTGAGTGAGCGAGTACCCTCAGGGGTGATGCACAGCACAAAGCTCTCTCTCTTGGATGCTTCCTCGGCAAGATGATCAGTCATGCTCGTGTGCTTGCTTCTCCATACAGGTATTCCTCCCATCTTGCGAAAGATAGGACCTAAGGGCCAGAAAAACCATTCCTTCTTCATCAAGAAATTACTTTTCATGCCCTCGGCATGTGCAAAGAGTTGTCCCAAGAGTAAGTCCCAGTTGCTTGTGTGTGGAGCCAGGCAAATGATGTACTTCTTAGGTTGTTCGACGGTGATGTTTTTCTTCCAACCCATCTTCTTGTACAGCATCCAGCTGCATAAGTCTTTTAGCATATTGTTCTATATAATAAAAATAAGGTATAAAAAGAATTATGCCAGGTTGTTGATTTGGTCTATGATCTCACTTACGTGCTTGTTGAAGTCGCCAGCCATTCTCTTAAAGAATACTTTAGGTTTAATTCCTGGTTCAGGGTGTGATATGCGGTTGATGTAGTCACTGTGTACCATCACGATAGAGGAGAGTATGCCATCGACGTCTTCTTGTGCAGGAGAACCGTTATACAAGGAAGCAGCGACACATTCTGCGAAAAGCTCACCACAGATATAGTGGATTGTGCGTTTTAAATCTCTTTTGTTAGCCATAATAATTGTCTCTTTAAAATGAAAAATCTTGAAATATTGGTCAAAGATAACAATTTTCTTTGAAAAGCAAGCAAAAGAAGCGGAAAAATATTGTCTTTCACATATTTTTTATATAAATTGTTTCCATATTTCATGAAAAAAGGTTATTTTTGCAGTGTTTTTGAAGTTTCAGCTAATAAAATAATATAATAAACAAAGTAAATTATGGAAAAAAGTGCATTGCAGATTGCAAGAGCTGCTTATCAGCCAAAATTGCCTAAGGGCCTGAAAGGTGCCGTTAAGGTGCAAGAGGGTGCTCCTACTCAGAGCGTGGATAACCAAGAAGAGATCAAGAAGCTCTTCCCTAACACATACGGTATGCCTTTGGTAGAGTTCGTACCAGGTGAGGAGGCTAACACTAAGAAGATGAACATTGGTGTCATCCTTTCTGGTGGTCAGGCTCCTGGTGGTCACAACGTAATCAGTGGTCTTTTTGACACTGTCAAGAAGCTCAACCCAGAGAACCGCCTCTATGGTTTCTTGATGGGTCCTGGTGGCTTGGTTGACCACAAGTACATCGAGATTACAGCCGATTTCATTGAGGATTACCGCAACACTGGTGGTTTCGACATGATTGGTTCTGGTCGTACCAAGTTGGAGAAAGAGGACCAGTTTGAGAAAGGTCTCGAGATTATCCGCAAGTTGGACATCCAAGCTATCGTTATCATCGGTGGTGACGACTCCAATACCAATGCTTGCGTTCTCGCAGAGTACTATGCCGCTAAGAAGTATGGTGTGCAGGTAATCGGTTGCCCTAAGACTATCGATGGTGACTTGAAGAACGACCAGATTGAGACTTCTTTCGGTTTTGATACAGCTTGTAAGACATACTCAGAGTTGATTGGTAACATTGAGCGTGACTGTAACTCTGCACGTAAGTACTGGCACTTCATCAAGTTGATGGGTCGCTCAGCATCTCATATCGCCCTTGAGTGCGCTCTCCAGACTCAGCCAAACATCTGCTTGGTATCTGAGGAAGTTGAGGCTAAGGACATGACCTTGAACCAGATTGTAGAGAACATCGCACAGGTAGTGACTGACCGTGCTGCTGCTGGTAACAACTTCGGTGTTGTCTTAATCCCAGAGGGCTTGATTGAGTTTATCCCAGCTATCGGTCGCTTGATTCAGGAGTTGAACGACTTGCTCGCTGCTCATGGTGCTGATTACAAGGATCTTGACAAGGATGCACAGCGCGCTTATATCTTGGCTCACCTATCTAAGGAGAATGCAGAGACATTCGAGACTTTGCCAGAGGGCGTTGCTCGTCAGCTTTCTCTTGACCGTGACCCACATGGAAACGTACAGGTTTCTCTTATCGAGACAGAGAAATTGCTTTCAGAGATGGTTGGCGCTAAGTTGGCTGCTTGGAAGAAAGAGGGCAAGTATGTAGGCAAGTTCGCTCCACAGCATCACTTCTTCGGCTATGAGGGTCGTTGCGCAGCTCCTTCTAACTTCGATGCAGACTACTGCTATGCTTTGGGTACAAGTGCAGCTCAGTTGATTGCCAATGGCAAGACTGGTTACATGGCTATCGTCAAGAACACAACTGCTGGTACAGACGAGTGGAAAGCAGGAGGTGTGCCAATCACTATGATGATGAACATGGAAAGACGTAATGGTGAGATGAAGCCAGTTATCCGCAAGGCTCTCGTAGAGCTGGATGGTGCTCCATTCAAGGCATTCGCTGCAAAGCGTGACCAGTGGGCTAAGGAAACTGCTTACGTATATCCAGGTCCTATCCAGTACTGGGGTCCTGCAGAGGTTTGTGACCAGACAACAAAGACTCTCCAGTTGGAGCAGGCTAAATAACATTAACAATTAAATTCTTATGGCAACACGGCGAACGGTTTCTTCACGGAAAAAGACTATCAAGGCAAGCAAAACAATGCAACGCCCACGTAGTTCCCATGGAAGAAAGCGTTCGTCTCGTGTGCCTAATTTCTTTTATCGTTATCCACGTTGGGCTTGGTGGCTTGGTGGCATTGCCATCGTGGCATTGTATATCTGGGCTTTTTATTTTTTCTTCGTTAGTCCAACAGGCTTTCGTTGGCGTGCTCTCTATGGCGACGCTGAATATCCCGATGGTTATGAAATCCATGGTATCGACATTTCCCATTATCAAGGTGAGATAGATTGGGAACAGTTGAAGAATGCGATGATCAAGGGATGTCCGCTTCGTTTTGTCATCATCAAGAGTACGGAGGGTTCCACTCGCTTGGATGAGAACTTCCGTGAGAACTTCAACCAAGCACGCGACTATGGCTTTATCCGTGGTGTGTATCATTTCTGGAGCAACAAGTCTTCTGCACGGGAACAAGCCTATTTCTTCTTGGATAAAGTACATCTGACGGACGGCGACTTGCCTCCTGTGCTCGATATAGAGCATAAGCCAGCAGACAAGAGCGTTGAGGATTTTCAGCGTGATGTGCTTACTTGGCTGCATATCGTGGAAGACAAGTATCATGCCAAGCCAATTATCTACACTTATTATAAGTTTAAGGAACAATACCTAAGTGCCCCTGTCTTTGATGATTATCCTTACTGGATAGCCCACTATTATGTAGACAAGGTGCAGTACAAAGGTAAATGGAAGTTCTGGCAACATACCGATGCTGGTAAGTTGCCAGGTATCAAGGGATATGTAGACTTCAACATCTACAATGGTAGTTATTATGATCTTCGTCAACTTTGCATAGGAGCCAATAACAATGAAAAGTCTTTTGAGGATGACATGGACTACTAACGCCTATGCTTTTTTAGCTTTTTAGTACAAGACACGCCCAGTTGTTGTCGGTGTGTCGCTCTACTTCTTGCAATCCCATTTCCTCTGCTTTCGTCAGCAATATAGGAATGTCTTCTTCATAGAAACCACTGAGGATGAGATAGGAACCATCTGCCATCACACTTCTGAACATCTTCATGTCTTCGAGCAAGATGTTGCGGTTGATGTTGGCTAAGACAAAGTCAAAGATACCACTGATGTGGTTGATGACGGAGGCGTTTCCGTTCAGAACCTCCATGTTCTCCACATCGTTCAGTTGGGCGTTGTGAAAGGCGTTTTGTACGCTCCATTCGTCAATGTCATAGCCAATGATGTCCTTAGCCCCCAATTTGGAAGCTACAATGCCAAGGATACCAGTGCCAGTACCGCAGTCGAGTACTCGTTTCATGCGTAGGTTCATTTTCAATAGGGTAGCGACAATCATTCGTGTCGTCTCGTGGTTACCAGTTCCGAATGCCAATTGCGCTTCTATGCCGATTTCCAGGGCATCGCTTTCTTTCTCTACTTGCTCTTTCTGATATAGCTCTGGATGCTTGGCATCATAGATAACAACTTGCTTGTTGATGCAGATAGGGGCAAATCCCTGTTCTTCCCATTCTTGGTTCCAGTCCTTGTCCTCAGCTTCGTCCATCTGGTAAGATATGCTTACGTTCTCGATAGGGAAGTTGGCAATACAGGCATCCAGTGTCTCCTTGTCGAATAAGTCTTTCTGTACGTATGCCTTGATACCGTTCTCAGTGTCCTCGAAAGATTCAAAGCCTGCAGCAGCGGCACTGTCGGCTAAAAGGTCTCGGCACGCTTGTATAAGCTGTTCGTTGGTGTTGATTTCAAATGTTGCGACTAAGTATTTCATCTAATAATATTTAATTAAATCATACATTACTTTTAAATTTCTTTGCAAAATTATAAAAAATAGGGAAAATCCTACCATTATTTAGGGTTTTTCTGTATTTTTGCAGTGAGATAAGCAATATTTTTGCATATAGATAATTATATACATAGAGATTATAGATAAATAAGGAGATATAGATATGAAGAAACTATTCATTCTTGCAGTCCTTGCAGCAGTGATGCCATTGTCTATGATGGCACAGGACGATGACCTCTATTTCAACCCGAAACAAGAGGCAAAGCGAGCTGCTGCCGAGCGTGAGCAGATGGAGCGTGAGATTGCTGCCAACTATTCTGGCAGTAAGCGCAACGTGGATGAATATAACCGTAATGGCAAGTTCATCAGTCGCTTCAAGAAGATTGGCACTGATTCGTTGGGCAATGACATCATCACTTTCCGAGTAGGGAAGGGTGTGAAGCCTGATTCCATCTACGATGACGCTGCTTTCGTACAGAAGTATCTGGAGAAAGGCGATGATTATGAGTATACCCGTGACCTGAGCCGTTGGGATGGTTATTATGATCCTTGGTTCTATGGTTATTACGGCGTGGGACCTTACTATTGGCGTAGTGCCTACTGGGGATGGAGAAATCCTTGGCGTTACGGTTACTATGCAGGTTGGTATGACCCGTTCTATGACCCTTGGTTCGACCCATGGTATTATGGCTACGCAGGATGGTATGATCCTTGGTATTATGGCTGGGGTGGCTATTATAATCCTTGGTTCTGGGGTGGACCTATATATACCCATGTAAGATATGGTGGCAACTATACGGGGCATCGTTCTTGGGACGGTCCGGGTGTAGGCGATAGAACTCCTAACCGATACGACAATGGTAGGTATAACAACGTAAGCTCTCGCCAAGGTGTCAATCAGTTTGGTAACATGACACGCCGTAACATGGAAAACCGTAGTTCGTCTACGTTCCAGCGTTCAACAAACAACATGAATACCTCTCGCTCTTTCAACTCAAGTAGTTCATCATTTGGAGGCGGAAGTCGATCTGGTAGTTTCAGTGGCGGTGGTAGCTTCGGTGGTGGAGCACGCTCAGGCGGTAGTTTTAGTGGTGGCGGACATTTTGGCGGTGGTCGCCGATAAGTTTATAGAGTTTCAATGGCATAACTAAGATGATTATGAAGAATTCTAAATATTGGATATTGGCAGCGATGGGGCTTATGGCAGTCCCTGCTGTCGCACAAGAAACTTACCAGGATACGAAGATGGCTGAGAATAGCCTTACTGGTACAGCTCGTTATATAGGTATGGGTGGTGCTATGGAAGCACTGGGCGCAGAAATCTCTACCATGTCAACTAATCCTGCAGGTATCGGTCTCTTTCGCAGAAGTCAGGTAAGCCTATCTGCTGGAGTCGTAGCGCAAGGTGATGGTTCTACTTTCATGGATAATGGATCGTGGAATTTGAGATTGAATGATGCTAAGAAGTCGAAAGCAAGCTTTGACCAAATAGGTTTTGTATGGTCTCCTAACACAGGTAAGTCCAGCTATATCAATGTTGGCTTCAATTTCCATAAGAGCACTAACTTCAACCAAATCTTGAATGCGATGGGCAGCCTGAATGGTGCTTCGCAGAATAGGTTGACTGCTGCCAAGTATGCTTATATGCAACGTAATAAGTGGTCAAGCAATGAGATGAGGTATGCGTGGACTGGTGTAGACAAGGGCTATGAGTTGATGTTTGGCTCTACGCAAGATGCTGATGGTAAGAAATCAATCAATACATTGAATGGAGATGCTTTCCTCTATGGTCAGTATCAGCGAGGTTATATCGGTGAATATTCTTTCAACATCAGTGGTTCTATCAATAATCGTGTATGGCTTGGTTTTACTTTCGGCTTGCATGATGTTCATTATCGTGGCAATTCTTCTTACTTGGAGTCTTTGGTGGGTGAATCCAATGCAGCAAATCAACCTGCTGTGATGACACGAGAGCAAGTGAAGATTACAGGTATGGGATATGATGCGAAGTTTGGTGCCATTGTTCGTCCATTCGAGGATTCTCCTTTCCGTATTGGTGCTTATTTCCATACGCCAGTGTTCTATGACTTGACGATGCACAGTGCTGTGGATATGGATGCTGTTGATTTGCCAGCAGCTTATATGCCAAAGGGAGGTCAGTTGAACGCCAATGGCTTGTATGATGCTTCTTATCCGGGTAATGCGGATTACGATTTCCGTTTGAATACACCTTGGAGAATGGGTATTAGCCTTGGCCATACGGTAGGCAACTATTTGGCTTTTGGTGCTACTTATGAGTATGCTTGGTACAACCACATGGACAATCGTATAAAGGATGGTGGCTATTATGACTATTATGGAGATTATTATGAGACCAGCAGTAGCGATAGCTACATGAATGATCATACCAAGGAAACATTGAAAGGTGTGAGCACATTGAAGTTGGGTTTGGAATATAAGCCAATATCAATGCTTGCTTTCCGCTTGGGTTATAACTATGTTTCTCCAATGTTCTCAGAGAATGGTCTTCGCAATCAAATGATTCCTTCTCCCGGTACGGCTAACGCTACTTCTTCGGATTATACCAACTGGAAAGCGACCAACCGTTTCACTACTGGTGTAGGCTTCAGTTATGAGAAGTTGTTCATTGATGTAGCTTACCAATATAGTACTCAGAAAGGTGATTTCTATCCATATATGAGTTATTATGGGTCAGGTGCGCAAGACCAAGACAATGTCGTGAGTGCCACTCCTGTAAAGTTCAATCGCCATCAAGTTCTCATGACTGTAGGCTATAAGTTCTAAAAAGTGAACCCGAAAGGGAGAACTTTAAATTTTAGTTACATTTTTAGTTATTTTTTGCATAAAAAAGAAAGGAAATGTTTGGCGGTTTCAAATAAATGATGTATCTTTGCATTGTATTTGGAAAGATTAATGTATTGCAAAAGAATTTTATAGTCGAACAA
>CAKQXI010000053.1 GCA_934281565.1 uncultured Prevotella sp. | reverse complement strand
TAATTCGTAACCTCTTCTTTTTATGAGATAAAAACTTATCTCATTCTCAATCACTTATAAAAAACTTGTAGTTTCATAATAGTAAAGCACTGTGTCAGACCTAAAGGAAGTACTTCCACAGACCATGTAAATATACATTTTTATCAAGTATCATGAACTATCTTAGGACAGTCTCAAGTATATTCCGTTTGTAAAAGGAAAATCTGTGTAAATCAACGTAATCTGTGGGAGAAAAAATAAAAAGGTGAAAAAGTTTGGTGGCATAGAAATAAAACTGTACCTTTGCCGCGATTTTATTAAACATAGAAGTATAAGCTTGAAGAATTGTATGAAAAGAAAATGCAAAAAACAGAATTGGCTCTTATGCCTTTGTATGGCATTGTCGCTGGTAGGCTGTACTACCAATTATGATGCCCGAACAGTGTATAATGATGTGAAAGTGCCTTTCGGAGTGACATTTCACACAGATACTGTGGCTTTTGGTAAACTCCCAGAAAAGTGTGCAAGGCATATCCTGAACCTTGCTGATCCCTCATCCAAGATAGTCGGTAAGGATGACTACACATTTCGGACGGATGAACTCATCGCAGTGCATGGCACAGGAGGTGACTCCTTGCGCATAACCAGTTGGGCAGCAAAGACTATACGAGATGTGACCATGGAAATGTTTGTACCCGAAGTAGGTACTTATATCCCCATAGCTTTCTTGGATTCCATCCCGGGTTTCTCACAGTTTGAATTCAAACCATCATTTGTTGGCAAGCGAAGTATCGTGCGCAAGGAAAATGGCGACTATTTAAGTTTTAGTTGTCCTCATCTCGACATGGAACGGATGAAGACACGCCTTGTGAGCAATGACGAGCTTTTTAAGAAACTCTCACGGATAGATGCACAATGGACGTGTGGATTTTCTAATTATGATTGGACTCCAAGCTCCCCAAGCAATAATAAATGGAAAGAGATGCGCCCTATCTTCGCTCGTGAGTGGGTGGTGATCGTGACCAACTATGCCTATATGATGACTACTCCAGAGTATAAATATGTGATGTCTCACTTTGCCGAGGTAATGGGAGGTGACTTGTTTGATGACAGCAAGGTTACGTTTACTGCCGATAGATACCAGTCGGAGGAGAAACGGTATAAAGCAGCGCATACGTTTTCGCTTGGACTGACTAATTCGGCAGGTGGACTTGGCGGTCTTGGCGGTGGCTCAACATGGGGAGTATCAGACTGGAACTTCTATGGTCATTATGCTTCTTTCAGTGGTTGGGAATCCATCGGTCATGAGTTCATGCATTGTATGGGCTATGGTCATAATGGCAACATGACTTATAGTTATAAGAATGCGAATGGAATAACAGTAGGCTGGACAGAGTTCCTTTGGCAGTTGCACTTGTGGTTGAGTCATAAGGGAGACTTGCCTTATACAGACCGCAACTTGTTGGGCTTTCATAAGCCAGAAAATGCCAAATATAGAGACTGTGACATCAGGGACGACTTCAAGGACGATGCACAGTTGGAAAAGAAAATCTTAGGCTTTTATAACAGTAGCCGACTGGTGAAATATTTCACTAACCACCCATTAAATCAATAATAGAAAGTAAATGAAAAAGAATATATTGGTAATCGTTCTCACTGGTATGATATTAGCTTTGGCTTCCTGTGAGAAGACAGCGGTAAACGAGACAACGGAAGACCGCTATATCATGGATCCTGCAGACACCGTAGAAGTTATCGACAATTATTATTTAGACGGTTATCAGTCTCGTACCGCAGCCGACATGGGCAATGGTCGTACACTGCAAGCCGTGAACCTCTATCTGGATGGAGACACGTTGTATGTGGCAAACTTCGCAGGTAAATGTGTGGATGTGTTTGATGCAAAGACGATGGACTATCAAAGGAGCATATCCAATGGAGACCGCACATTAGCCCGTGATGTTTATGTGAAAGGTGATTATCTATATGTTGCCGCAGGAGAAAACCGTGAAGTGCAGGTCTTTGATAAGAAAACAGGCAAATACCTTACTCGTCTTGGCACTGGTGCATGGCCTGATAGTCAAATCTCATGGGCAGGTTGTGTGGCTGCCACCAATGACTTGATATTTGTACGTGACTCAAAGGAAAAGAATGTCCGAGTGTTCGACCGTGCGGCTATCTCCACTACAGTGGCAAACAACAACACTGTGTTTGCCAGACTGAACACAGACGATTATTTTATAGGTAGCAATATGGAGCCGAAGACTGATTCCTACGACATGGAAGTCATCGGGGACTCACTCTATGCCTTCATTCCAAATGCTGGGGCAATCTATGCTTGGTCGGTCAATGAGATTAAGAATAAGAAGAATGATGCGGTGGCGAAAGTCAGTACTCCAACCAACGTGAAAATACGTTCCATAGCAAAGTGGAAAGACAACAAGAGCCTTTTCGTGGCGATGGAAAAAGACGGAAAGATACAACTGGCAGCGTATTCACTCACTGACTTCCTGCACAGGAACTTTAGCAATCCGATTTGCTCATTTGGTGACAAGGGTCGTGTGAAACTACCAACGCAGCCAATCGTCGCCTATTATGATGACCATTTGATATTGGTCAACGGTGACAAGGTGGAGCGTTGGGAGATTCACAATGAACCTTCGTATATACTTCGACCCAAGAAAAAGTAGTTTTATTATTTCTTGTCGTAAGCGTGAACAGGATAGTCGATGGTGTAATGAAGCCCTCGGCTTTCCTTTCGCTCGATAGCCATGCGAGTAATCAGATAACCCACGTTAATCATGTTACGGAGTTCGCAAAGCTCTTTGCTTACCTTTACACGCTTAAAGAGGTTTTCTGTTTCTTCGTATAATAGGTCAAGGCGATCCCATGCACGTTTCAGTCGTAGGTCGCTACGAACAATTCCAACATAATTACTCATACATTCGCCTACTTCCTTGACACTCTGGGTAATGAGAACTTTCTCCTCGTTAGTGAGTGTTCCCTCGTCATTCCATGCAGGAACCTTGTCGTTGAAATCATATTCATCAACGTGCTCCAAGCTGTGCTTGGCAGCAGTGTCGGCATAGACGACAGCTTCAATCAATGAGTTGCTTGCCAAGCGGTTACCACCATGAAGACCAGTGCAAGAGCACTCGCCAAGAGCATAGAGGCGGTTGATGCTGGATTGTCCATTCAAGTCAACCTTGATGCCACCGCACATATAGTGGGCAGCAGGACGAACAGGGATATATTCCTTGGTTATGTCAATGCCAATGCTGAGACACTTGGCATAAATGTTAGGGAAGTGTCGTTTCGTTTCTTCAGGGTTCTTGTGAGTGACATCAAGGCATACATGATCCAAGCCATGTATCTTCATTTCCTTGTCTATGGCACGAGCCACGATGTCACGAGGAGCAAGGCTCAATCGTTCATCATACTTTTCCATGAAGCTCTCACCGTTAGGCAATCTGAGAATGCCACCATAACCACGCATAGCCTCAGTGATAAGGAATGCAGGATGGGTCTCGCCTTGGTGGTAGAGGGCAGTAGGATGGAACTGTACAAATTCCATGTCGGCTACCGTACCCTTGGCACGATAAACCATTGCCTCGCCATCGCCAGTGGCAATGATAGGGTTGGTGGTAGTCTGGTAAACAGCGCCACAACCTCCTGTACACATCACTGTCACCTTGCTCAGATAAGTGTCTACTTTCTGGGTATCTGGATTGAGAACGTATGCACCATAGCAGTTGATGTAAGGAGTGCGACGAGTAACACGAGCACCTAAGTGATGTTGCGTGATTATCTCTACGGCAAAGTGATTTTCCTTGATGTCAATGTCTGGGTTGTTACGAACAGCTTCCATCAATCCACGTTGTATCTCGGCACCAGTGTCGTCTGCATGGTGGAGAATACGGAACTCGCTATGACCACCCTCACGATGGAGGTCGAACTTACCGTCTTGCTGTTTGTCGAAGTTGACACCCCATTCCACCAGTTCCTTGATTTGCTCGGGAGCCTTGGTGACAACTTGTTTGACTGCATCGTAGTCGCTGATGAAATCACCAGCAATCATTGTATCCTGGATGTGTTTGTCGAAGTTGTCTACTTCAAGGTTTGTAACTGAAGCAACACCACCTTGTGCAAATGAAGTATTGGCCTCATCAAGTGAGGTCTTGCAGATCATACACACCTTACCTTTATGCGCTCTGGCTACTTTCAGGGCGTAACTCATACCGGCAACTCCTGCACCGATAATCAGAAAATCATACTTATAAACCATTGACTAATTCTTTGGAATTAATTCTTAATTCGTTGCAAAAGTACTAATTTATCTTTAAAGAGCGCATAAAAAGGTATATTTTTTGTAATTTTGCACCAAAAAATATAAAAATAGGCATGACGGACAGAACTTTTCATAAACGCTTTACTGTTACGGCAAAGGTTGGCATCGTGATATTCGCTGTCTTGGCGGGCTACTTCTTTTGGGTGAAGACAGCCATCGTCGGTATCTTGGTTGCCATTGTCATCGTGGGAATGATAGAGCGCATCCTCAACACTTCTTACACCTTTCGCCGAGTGAAGCCCATAGACCGTGACGATGAGATGGAATACCTCATCGTTAATGAAGGTCGTTTTTCTGGCAACAAGAACATACCTGTGTGTGACATTGTTAGGATGGAGCGCATGAAGTCGTTCTTTGGGCTGGATCACTATTTGTTGATAGAATATGGGGCACATCATATAGTAAGTGTGCAACCCGACAACGAGGAGGCTTTTAAAAAAGAAGTAGAGAAACGACAAAGGGTTTAGTTAATAGTTTATAGTTAATAGTTTATAGCAATATAGATTTAGAGTTAGGGCTATAATAGGCAAATGAAGAAAGTACAATATTATTTGATGGGCTGTGTGATGGCTATGCTATTGGTATTGCCAATGCAAGCTCAAAACGTGAATGGGGTATCGTTAAAGAGTAACGATGGTGAAGTGGTTGATGATAAGGATGATTCTGAAGTGGTCGATTCTGCCTTGGTTGATTCCTTGGTGGCAGATACATTGAGACTGCCTTGGCCTGAATCCGTACAGGTGGGCATTGACAAATTGCTACAAAGCAAGATGTTCGAGACTTCGCAAGTTGGCATCATGGTATGGGACTTGACTGCGGATTCTTGTATCTATCGTTATCGTGAACGGCAGTTGATGCGACCTGCCAGTACGATGAAGCTCTTGACTGCCATTACGGCATTGGATAAGTTGGGTGGTTCTTATCAGTTCAAGACCCAGCTTAAATATACAGGGAAGATTGAGAACGGTGTGCTTACTGGTGATATATATTGTGTAGGAGGCATGGACCCTCGCTTTAACAATGACGACATGACGGCTTTTGTGACAAGCCTGAAAGAGATGGGCGTTGACACGATTCGTGGTAGCATATATGCCGACCGTTCTATGAAAGATGACAATCTCTTGGGTGAGGGATGGTGCTGGGATGATGACAACCCTGTGCTTTCGCCTTTGGTGTTTGCACGCAAAGATATATTTATGGATAAGTTCTTGGGTAAGTTGGCAGATGCTGGCATCGAGTTTTCATCTTATAGCATTACCTCAAGACAATGCCCACAGAGTGCTTTCACCATCTGTACTCGTTTTCATACGATGGACCAGATACTCCACCGCATGATGAAAGATAGTGACAACCTCTATGCCGAGAGTATGTATTACCAGATAGCGGCGAGCACGGGCAATCGTCCTGCAAGTGCCAAGAATGCCAGAAAGGAGGAGCGACAGTTGATATATAAGATAGGATTGGACCCTTCGAGATATAAGTTGGCGGATGGTTCTGGGCTTTCTCTCTATAACTATCTCAGTGCGGAGCTGGAAGTCAAGTTGTTGCGCTATGCTTACAAGAACGAGAATATCTTGCCTCACTTGAAGCCATCTTTGCCTATCGCTGGTATGGACGGTACTTTGAAGAAACGAATGAAAGATAGCTTTACCTATGGCAATGTCAAGGCAAAGACTGGCACGCTGACGGGAGTTATCTCGCTTGCTGGTTATTGCAAGGCTGCCAATGGACATGATCTTTGCTTTGCCATCATCAACAATGGCATTATGCATGGCAGCAATGCCCGTGCTTTCGCCGACAGGGTATGTATGCTGTTTTGCCAACCATGAGGGAAGTGAAGAGTGAAGAACGAAGAGTGAAGAACGAAGAGTGAAGAATTCAATGATAATATTTGGATAATCATAAAGTGCAAGGTATATGGAGGAAATAAGAAAGTTTGTAGAAGATATGATAGGGATGATGGGTGTTACAGGACCTGCCGTCCTTGTGCTCCGTCATGTATTGCTGACTGTCACCGCCATTCTCTTGGCGATATTGAGCGACTTCTTTTGCCGAAAGGTTCTTGTGCCTATCGTAGCCAAGATAACGGCGAAGACGGAAGTGACTTGGGATGATGTCCTGCTTAATCGCAAGGTGCTCACTTCGGCTTGCCATATTGTGCCAGCCATTGTGATATGGAAACTTATGCCTATGGTCTATTTCCAATATCCTATCATCAAGGAGATACTGGAACGAGCTACGGGTATCTATATCGTGGTGATGTCGGTGCGCACGGCATTGGTGTTCATCGCTTCGTTCAAGGGATTGGAGAATTCCAGTCGTCGTACTTCTGCCCAACAATATTTCCATACCTTCTGTGGGGTGCTTCGCATCTTGATGCTCTTTGTTGCTGCAGTTATCGTTGTCGCTATCCTTTTGGGCAAGAACCCTATGACACTCTTTGCAGGACTGGGTGCTACATCGGCAATCCTCATGTTGGTGTTCAAGGACACTATCGAGGGGTTGGGTGCTGGTATCCGATTGACCAGCAATGATATGTTGCATAAGGGTGACTGGATAACGGTGAAGTCAGTGGATGCCAACGGTGTGGTGGAGGAAATGTCTCTTACTACTGTCAAGGTGCGCAACTTCGATAATACCATTGTCACTATTTCGCCTACTACCTTGGTAAATGGTTCTTTCCAGAACTGGATAGGTATGCAGAAAAGTGGTGGCAGGAGAGTGAACAGAAAGGTGTACTTTGATTTCCGTAGTGTTCACTTGGTTGATGATGCCCTGAAAGCAAGCCTCTTGGAGAAGCACCTTGCCACGGAAAATTCTTTCTTGCCCAAGAAGTCTGTCGCTGAGAGCGAGGATGTTGATATTCCTGCAGCCATTGCACCTACCAATATGCACCTTTTCCGCAAGTATATGGAAAGGTATCTGCGTGAACGCCCTGAGGTGAATACGGAGATGACCTTGATGGTTCGCCATTTGGAGGCAACACAGTGTGGACTGCCTTTGGAGTTCTATTTCTTCATCAAGGATAAGGTGTGGGTAGACTATGAGCATATCCTTGCTGACATCATGGAGCACGTCTATGCACTTGCCCCAGAGTTTGGACTGACGATTTATCAGCAATATCCTGAACAATGATTTTAAAGGTAAAAAGTGGGATGGAGTTTGCTAATATAATAATTTCTTGGTTTCGGGAGAACGGCAGGGCTTTGCCTTGGCGAGAAACTCATGATGCGTATGCAATATGGTTGAGTGAGATTATTATGCAACAGACTCGCATTGCACAAGGTTGGGAGTATTGGGAACGGTTCATGAGCCAATATCCTACGGTCAATGACTTAGCTGCGGCAAGTGAAGATGATGTCTTGAAGCTATGGCAGGGATTGGGATATTATAGTCGTGCGAGAAACCTCCATGCTGCTGCTAAACAGATTGTAGCTTTAGGTAAGTTCCCTGATACGCTTGATGGCATCAAGGCTCTGAAAGGAGTGGGGGATTACACGGCTGCGGCTATTGGTTCCATTGCATTTGGGATACCTGCGGCTGTGTTGGACGGTAATGTCTATCGGGTGCTTTCTCGCTATTTTGGCATTGATACACCTATCAATACTACACAGGGAAAGAAGGAGTTCATGGCATTGACACAATCGTTGTTGCCCATCAATGAGGCTTCTGCTTATAATCAAGGTATGATGGATTTCGGTGCTATCCAATGCACGCCCCAATCACCTAAGTGCTTGCTTTGTCCACTATCCGAGACTTGTGTGGCTTTGCGAAGTGGTAAGGTGGATGAGCTTCCCGTCAAACTTAAAACCTTGAAAGTGAAGACACGTCATCTTACTTACATATATATAAGGTGTAATGGTTATATTGCTATCCATCGTCGAGGTGAGGGTGATATATGGCAAGGTCTTTGGGAACCATTCAATGCCTCTATCCATGAGGATGAGGCTTCTGCTTCGATACCAGAAATCATAAAGCTGTTACACCTTTCCGATTTCACGGCTTCGTCGTATAGTTTTTCTCTCCTTGCCAAGGATGTGAGGCACGTTCTGACCCATCGCATCCTCTTATCCGACTTCTATCTCTTGGAGACAGACCAACGCCCCCAGTTATCCGATGATTATATTTGGATTCAAGAGAGTGACATAGAGCAGTATGGTGTTCCAAGACTGATAGAAATCATGTTGGGAATGGTAACGGACTAAGGCAAGAATATTAAAAATATTCCGCCAAAATGATACGAGTTATTTGTTTTTTTGTTACCTTTGCAGCCAGATACCGTTTCCGCTCACGCCGTGTTGAGGTTTCAGAAGATGCTTTTCAAGTGTATTCATAGCCGAGACGGGTATTGGGAGGGATAAGGTATCGTAACATATTATGAGCGTTTACTTGACGCTTTGTTCTTGGCGAACTGAAATCTGGCAGTTTCAAATCTTGTCAAAGACATTGCAGCGGTAGATGCCCTCGGGATGTGTTTATTTGCGCATCCCTTTTATTGGTATGGCATATTGCATGGTGCAAGGTGTCTTGTATTAATAAAGGGGTAGTGTATCCATATCGGCGTGGGCTTCGACGTTGCTCGTTTCGACAAGATGGGCGATGCCAGAGCCTCAGTTCGTGGGACGAGTAACAGGTAAGATCCCACGCTTTCATGTTTAATTTATTCGCTTACTCACTGGGATTAGGGAAGCTATGGAGAAAAAATGAAAAAAGTGTCTGACCTTTGTTTACCATTTGTATAGTTTTGGTATATAGATATAGCTATCCTTCTCCCAAGATAGAAGTGTGTAAAATAAATAATCGTCCACGATGGGAGATAAGTGGACACAATTGTTAAATTAAATATGAGAAAAAGAAAGATTTTATTGACATCATTTTTGTCAATGGCATTGGCGTTTTTTACCGTTTCTTGTAGCAGTAGCAGTGACAATAATGAGGACAATCCTGGTACTGGTGGTGGCTCAGAAACAAAAGAGTTGACGGCAGCAGAGGTCAAGCAAAGTTTAGAGTCTACAGCCCAAGAGTTGCTGGGTAAGATCAATGCAAGTGACTTTAATGAGTTTAGTTCTATGTTAAATGGCATAAAATATGCCAAGAGCGATGCTGTGTCAGAGTGGTTTGAAGCCTGTGGTAAAGCTTGTGAGGTTTCTACTAGTGACACGGAATACAAATATCTTATCAAGGCAGCTAACTTTGTAGGAGAGTTTGAGCTACAAAATGGTGTTTGGAAGCAAACCAAGAAGGGTGGTGATCATCTTTCTTTCTCATTTGCCGACAAGGACAACAATAAATGCTTGTTGACTTTAAAGGCAAGTGCAGATGGTACGGAAATTCATCACGATGTGTTTGATAATGAATACTGGCGTTATGATTACAATAGCGGAACATCTGTGAAATATCGTTATGAGTATCGTTTTATGCTTCCTAAGCAAATTGATGCTACCTTGACTCGTAATGGCGAAGTTAGATCTTCTGTATCTATAACCTCTAATGTGAAGACAGGAAAAGAGGTAGATTTGACTAAGGATGAAGTTGAAATTACTTCCAATGCTCAGATTGGAGCTTACAAGGTGGTGGTTTCTAAAGTTGCTTTCAATGCAGGTAAGTCAGCCGAAGCCAATGCCACAATCTCTAAGAATGATGAGACATTGATTTCTGTTTCTGCTAATGCTACTGGTAATATAGATAACGAGTTGAAAGGAAGTTATGGAAATGCCAATGTTACGGTAGATATTTTGGGCAAGGCAAAGGTCGTGGCAACAGTTAGTGATGTAAGTATGCTTATCGAGAATGTGAAAAAAGCTATGGATAATGATAAAAATGAAACACAGTTTAAACAATGTCTGGATAATGCTAATAAGCTGATTGATGCCAAGCTTTATGTCAATAATAGTGCCCAAGCTAATGCTAAGGTTTATCTTGCTGCTGTAGAAAGTGGTAGCGGTAATTACAAATATTGGTCTCCAGAGTTGTGGTTGGAGTTTACAGATGAGTCAAAGTATTCTTATTCAGATTATTTCAATGAAAATTCTTTCAAGGGCGTAGTCGACAAGGTACAGAGTATCGTGGATGATTTTGTTAAAATGTTTGAATAGGATTGATAGTGAGAAAGGTATTTTCCATATTAATTTGTGGAATGTTAAGTTTACAAGAGAGTGTGTCGGCTGAAGTTGCCGACACACTTAAAAGTCATCAACTTGTAGGTGTAGAAATCAAAGGGAAGCGACTTCGTTCCAATCTTAGGGAAATGGATGGTGTTAGCATTATCGACATGAAGATGATGGACGATATGCCTCGTATCTTGGGCAATGCTGATCCTGTGCATTATGTACAGTTGCTCCCTGGTGTCCAGACGAATTCGGAGTATGATGCTGGTCTACATATTCAAGGTTGTGATAATTCCCACAATTATGTCTCCTTGGGAGGTGTACCTATTTATAATGCAGCTCATTTGTTAGGCTTCTTCTCTATTTTCAATGCTGGGCATTTCTCAAATATGAGTTTGGTAAAGTCTTCTATGTCTGCATCTTTCCCTAATCGGTTGGGAGGTAATATTGATATGTGTACCCCAGTATGGCTTTTGCATGAGGATAGTTTGGCACTCGAGGCGACACATGGTGAGCTTTCGGTTGGTCCAATGTCATCTCAAGCTACTTTGAAAATGCCTGTTGGCAAGCGTTCTCTTTTGTTGTTGTCTGCCCGTGCTGCTTATCTCAATCTTTTGTATTCCAGGTGGTTGGAGATAGATGACGATCATGTTTGTTATGATTTCTCCGATTATAATCTTTCTTATATCACACAGCTAAATGAATCGAATGTCTTGAAAGCAGAGGCTTATTGGGGCTATGATAAAATGAAATGGATGCAAGATGGTTATGGTCTTGATGCAACATTGAAATGGGATAATACGATGGCAGCCTTGCATTGGTATTTGAGACATAAAAAACTATCATCAGAACAAATGGTGTATTTTACACGCTATGCCTGCCGTATGAATATTGATGAACAATCTTTTAATGTAGGTGTACGTTCTTATATTTATGATATAGGCTATAAAGGGCAACTTACCGTTGGCAGATGGAATTTAGGAACCGACCTGATACGCCATGAATTGATGCCACAAAACATTGATTTGACAGGTAGTTTTGCCAATTATCTTCCAGAAATAAAGAAGCAAGAAGCATTGGAGGCAAGTGCTTATGTGCAATACTCGCAACCTTTGTCTGCTAAGTTTTCCATGGAAGTTGGTACTCGGTTCGCTGCTTATCATCGACAGGCAACTTACTATGGCGTGATGCCTAATTTTAGGATGCATTGGGATGTTGCTTCGTCCAGTAAGCTAACTCTTAATCTTGGTATTCATCATCAATATCTGTTTCAGACAGGTTTTTCTTCAGCAGGTCTTCCTATAGAGTTTTGGGCTTCTGTTGATGCCAGTCATCGTCCGCAATATGCTTATAATGCTTCCTTGCAGGGAGAATTTTGGTTGTTTGACAAAGAATACAGGTTAAGTGTGGAAACATATAGTAAATGGCTTGACCATCCGATAGAAAACAACAGTAATGTCTTTGATATTCTGTATTCATCTTATTCGTTTGATAATTCGTTGTTGCATGGAAAAGGCTATAATTACGGAGTCAACTTGCTGCTGGAGAAGCGGAGAGGTAAGCTAACAGGTTGGTTGAGTTACTCATTTGGCAGGGCTTGGCGCAAGTTTGATAGTGAGCAATATGAAGGTTGGTATCCCGCCAACCATGAGAGAATACACGAATTTAATGCTGTGGCTACCTATAAGATTGGAAAGAAAATAAATTTGGGAGCTACTTATGTATTGGCTTCAGGAACTCCTTATACTCATGTAAACTATGCCTATCTTATAGCCAATAATATAGTTACGGAGTATGGACCTCATAATGGGGCGAGAGTCAATCCTTATATGCGACTGGACCTATCGATAAGTTATGACTTCTCTGTGCGAGGCAGCAAACGCAGTGGCATAAATTTTTCTCTGTATAATGTAACCATGCATAACAACGACTTGTTCTATCGCATCAAGGTATATAAGGATCATGTAAGATACTGTGCCTTTCGTTTCTTTATGCCAATGTTGCCATCTATAAATTATTATTATAAATTCTAAGAGTCTTATGATGAGGAATTTCCATTATATCAATATTTTGTTTTGTCTGATGATGGCATATGTCGTGAGCAGTTGTAGCCAAGATGTTTCTACTTCCAATCATTCGCAATTAGTTGTGGAGGGATGGATAGATGCAGGTGAGCACCCAGTGGTAAAATTGACGAGAACGGTAGCCTTGAATACTGATGAATTTCAATTAGACAGCCTCTCACGTTATGTTGAGCGATGGGCGAAAGTGTCCATCTCGGATGGAGAAAAGACAGAAGTGATGGTTGGCAGGTATGATAAGGATTATTTCCCTCCATTCGTATATACTACTTATGATATGCGGGGAGAGGTAGGTAAGGAATATAAGCTGATGGTGGAGACACCAGATGGCATCTTGGCAGAAGCAAAGACAACAATTCCTGCACCAGCGAAAATAGACTCTTTTAAGGTGGAACCTACTGATATGGATGGTTTTTATCAACTGTATGCTTATACAACTTGTAAGGAACGTTGCAAGCTTTTTACCATGGTGGAAGATGCTGTGGATGGTGAGCAAACGGAATATCATTCGGCAGAGCTTGGTTTGTTGGATAAAGGTATGATAGGCTCGGACAATAGGATTTCAGTAAAACGAGGATACTATAATCTGAAGAAGCATACTCCATTTTTCAGACGTTTTGGAATAGTAAAGGTTAAGTTTTCTACATTGAATGATGAGTCGTATGATTTTTGGCGTAGTTTTGAGGATTTGATAGCTTTGTCGCGTGTTCCCCTGATGCCTGTCAATACCAATCTTAAGTCGAATGTTAAAGGGGCTTTGGGCTATTGGTGTGGCTATGGCTCTACATTCTATGAGGTATTTATAGTTGAATAGGCAGAAAAATGAAATGCACTGGACTGGTTGTTAGGCAAGGAAATAGTTTAGCGTTTATTTCTGTTCAACTTTCCAGTCTTCAATCGTACCTGTTTCAGAAGAAAAGTTAG
>CAKQXI010000052.1 GCA_934281565.1 uncultured Prevotella sp. | reverse complement strand
CAAGTCCTTAATATCGATGACAAGAAGTATGAGGATGACGAGGATATGTTGTATATCTTGCGCCGTCTTACAATGGCAGCATCAGATACAAAGTTGCGCCAAGATATGAACGTTGAGGATGAGTTCTTTTCGGCAATAGAAAATCGGGATACTGCCCTTATGATGATGAAAAACCAAGTGGCAGAACAAGAAGCCGTTATTCATTCTATGGTTCAAGGACTATTGAATAGCGGTATGTCCTTAGAACAAATTGCTCAAATTACAAATAAATCCGTTGACTATATACAAAAAATCTTAGGAAAGCAACAATAATGAATGATAATAGCCCTATGTTTCTATGAAGCATAGGGCTTTATTTTAGAATATATGATAGCAATTCTGCTATTAGAGTAATGGATTATAGATATGTATCCCATGCCTTTTGAGGAATTTCTTTTGGCTAAAGGACATCAATGTTAGCTAATATACTACAGTTGGGATACTGGCAATTAATCAAAAGATAAACAAAGCTAACAGAATAAGTTATACGTATGCGAAAGTATATATAAAAAAGCGGGTGAGAGACTAATCCCTCACCCACCAAACACTATTACATACTTTTTTAATAAAAAGTCCTAACTAATATTAGTGACCACCAATAGCCCACCAAAGTGGAGTAAGTTGGCTATCTTCGCCACCCTTAAGAAGACTCTTTGCCTGTTCGTAGCCTTGAGCATCTGAAGAAGACAAACTTGTTGGATACTTCAAGCGTTGGAGGAACAACTGTGTTGTCTGAGCACTCTTATAAGAATCCTTTGTCCATGTTGGCATATATGTCAAAGTCATAGTAGAAGTAGGAATCTCAAAGAAAGGAAGACCTAAGCGACGATGATTTGACCAATTCTCCAATGGAAGCCAAGGAGTGTTGGCTATATAGAGCTGAGTTATGATCTTAGTCAAATGATCGTTCAATTTATGACCAGGATAGAGGATATTGCTTGCCTTTGGATACTCATAGGTAACAGTCTCTGTTGCTCCAGTATAGCCATTCTTGCACGTCATCTGGGTAGCAGTAGGTTCTGTAGTATGATCCCATTTTACAGAAGTACCAACACGGTTATAATCCTCAGATGCGATATAAGCAGCATAAAGATCTTCCAACCCATTATACTCAAAACTTGACTTAATACCATTATAGTAAGCTGTCTCAGCTGTTGTACCTACAGACCAACCACGTTCTGCAGCCTCAGCCAAGAGGAAGTAAGTTTCCCAAGGACCGAAGAAGACACGTTGGTTTTTATTATTACGGTAATCATCCGCAAGCGTTGGATAAGTACCAATATAACCATAAGAACCAAGATCAGAACCATTTACAAGACCATTCTGAGTGGCTTTCTCATCATTACTATAACCAGCTGTCAATCCATTCCACGTAAATGTAGCATCAATAGTTGCCATTGCAGTCTGCGCCTCATCACCCTTTTTCCAACATTTCTGTACTTGTGGAGCCTTTGCATTTGTGAAATAGGACACATAACCCGTTTGTTTACGATTTGTATAATCTCCTGGGATAAAATAGTAAACAAGTGCACGTGGGTCTATCTTTGTAGGAAGCCCATCAAAGAAAAGCTGCTTAGTTGGATTATCAGTATAAGCTTCCCAATGCTGATCCAATTTTAAGCCAAGATAGTTAGAGGCATCCTTTAAATAAGAAGCGTAACGATTAGCAACTTCATTACCATCCTTATCTGTTGTCGTTGATTTTACTACCTTTGCCAAAGCATCTACAGAACTTGCACCACCGAAGTTAGTTGTTAAATTTGCCATTGTTGCAGACATTGTTTGAATGTCCCATGTACGGCTCATAACTCCAGACCAGTCATCCCATCCAGCATACTCCTGTACACGGAAAGTTCCATCTGCTGTGGTAATACCATTTCCTTGCTTTACGGCTGCCTCAAACTCACTCTGGGCTTTTGCAGGATCAGCTTCTGAAAGGCGCATAGCAAGGCGCATACGCATAGAAATACCATAAGCTTTCCATTTTGCAGCATCAAATCCGTAGGCAGGATCACACTTAGCCTCGTCACTATTTGGTTCTACACTGGTATTGAGCTTATCTATGGCATCAGCAAGCTCACTAAGCATCCAATAATAAACATCCTTTTCAGAACTAAACGTTGGGTTAACACCTTGGAAACCATTCAAAGGAGCAGGACCAAAGTTATCTGTAACCTGGCTCATCAAATAAACACGCCAGATACGTGCCATTTGGAGCAAGTTTGGATAAAACTCTTTCTCATGGGCAGTTACTGTTCCCTGAGGCTTCTCTGCAAGATTTACTGCAGTATAAACATTTGTCAACCAACTTGACATATAGCTGAATGCATCACTATAAAAACCATCATTAGTTTTACCAGCACTTACATTATAACCATCTTCACCATCCTGACGGGCAGCGGCAGCCCATTCAATTACAAAAAGGCGCTCTGCAATGTATGGGTCCATTTGTGCCCCGATGATAGATTTGCTTAATGAATAATATGGTTTGATTTTGTCAGCACCTGTAGACATCGGGTTGTCATTTACTTCCTCAAAGTCGGAACAAGCAGAAAACGCTCCGAGAGAAAGTACCATCATGGTAGACAAAATGAATTTATTTGTTTTCATAATTTTCTATTGTTTAAATAATTAGAAACCGATAGATACATTAAATACGAAACTACGTGTTGTAGGCATACCTGCATACTCAAAACCTGTAGCATTAGTACTTGTTGCAAAAACAGATTCAGGATCTATACCATTCATGTTACTATGAATCATCCAAACATTAGTAACTGTGAAACCTGCTTTCAAAGACTGGATGATGGTCTTTTCCAAAGCCTTTGTTGGAACAGTATAACCTAAAGAAATGTTACGCAAACGAATGTTGCTTGCACTGTAGATATTTGCTTCACCAATACCCATATTGCCAGCACCAGCAACCGCACTCCAATACTGTTGTGTTGTCACCTTATTGGTATTCTTTACATATTCGCCTGTAGAAGCATCTAAATAAACGCCCTCTACAACCATATCATCAACACGATTTCCACCAGGAGCAGTAACAGCAGCTGTACCAGCACGTTGCATCATGGCATTTGTACCAGAGAAAATCTGACCACCGAGACGAGCATCTATTTGGAAGCTAAGATTCCAGTTCTTATAAGAGAAGCTGTTGGTCAAACCCATATTGCAAGAAGCTTGCTGGTCACCGATTTTTTCCAACTCAGATGTTGCTTGTGGCAAACCATCGCTGGTAAGCAAGAGTTGTCCTTTGTACTGACCTTCCTCTACACGACGGAATTTAGTACCCCAGATTTCACCATAGTTTCCTCCCTTGATAGCATACACTTTGATGTTGTCATAACCGCCAAGTTCATAACGGTTCACACCATCATAAAGATCCTTGATGCTATTCTTATTATGAGAAATATTATAGTTAATTGTCCAAGAGAAATCCTTTGTTTGGATAGGTGTAGCATAAGCCATCAACTCAATACCAGTATTTTGAATATCACCAGCATTAATCTTCTTGTAACTATAACCAGAAAGATTATTCATAGGAAGATTCATCAACTGATTGGTTGCATTAGACTTATACCAAGCAAAGTCCAATCCCAAACGGTTGTTCAAGAACTTCAACTCAACACCAACCTCCCAAGACTTAATCAACTCATTCTTTACATTGGCATCATAAAGAGTACTGCCACCTGATGCAGTAATGCCTGCATGAGCATCTTTATCTGTTGAATAAAGGTTATATAACTGATATGGATCCATATCATTACCCACCTCTGCATAAGAAGCACGAATCTTACCAAATGTAAACCAAGAAGGCAACTTGTGACCTGTTCTTGTAAGCATTTCTGAGAAGATATAAGAAGCAGATACTGAAGGATAGAAGAATGAGCGATTATCCTTGGCAAGAGCTGAAGACCAGTCATTGCGGAATGTTGCATCTACGAACATCCAACCATCATAATTCAAACCAATAGTACCATAAAGAGAATTGATTTTCTTCTGGGTATAGGTCTCAGAAATAGTAGCCTTTTCTGTTCCGTTATTAAGAGAGAACTTATTTGGAATTACAAGGTTTGAAGCATTACCTTTTAAACCTGTCTTCTTGGTAGACATAAGATTTCCACCAAAGGTTAATGTACCACCAAGTTTGCCCCAAAGTTCATCCTTGGTTGCTGTCAACAAATAACTGAAATTGTTCTCATAGAAATGATTCATGTCTTGTTCATACATCGTTGTAACATTAGAGTTACCCGAATATGTACGACGTGTTGCCTCCAAGGTATACATATCAGTACCTGCCTTGATTTCTGCTGTCAACCAAGAAAGAATCTTATATTTCAAAGAAGCATTCATCAAGAAACGGTCACGCTTATCATCTGAGAGATTGTACTGGCTCATCCAATAAGGGTTGTTGCCTGATGTATTCCACCAAACCATCTGATTGTTCTCATCAATACAATTCTCGAAATCACGGATGTCAAGAGTGGTTGGGAATGTATACATACCAAGTGCAGAATTGTTGTTATTGTTACCCGATACAGGACGGTTATTAGCTTTGTTGCGGATATACTGCACCTTACCATCAAATGTCCAAGCATCATTTTTACCAAATGTTGTTACGCCACGGAGCATAAGATTGGTACGATTAAGCTTTGCACCAGGAACCATTGCCTTGTTATTCATATTGGTCATAGAAGCATAAATGGAAGTCTTGCCATATTGCTGTGACAAAGTTACATTTTCTTGCAATTCTGTGCCAGTGCCAAAATAGTTGTCAAGGTTCTTATAAGCTTGCATTGTCACTTCCTTGCCATCCCAACGCTTATAAGTCTGTCCCTCGATACGTGGTCCCCAACTACTACCGCTGGTCTCATCGTATGTACCATTATTACCCTGTCCATAAGTATTCTGCATCTCAGGTTTGGTAAAAAGAGTTTCTGCAGTAACCGTACCTGTTACAGTAATACCAAGACCTTTAGTTTGGCGTCCTGTCTTTGTTGTAATAAGAATAACACCATTACCTGCACGTGAACCATAAAGGGCTGCAGCTGATGCACCTTTCAAAACAGACATAGATTCGATATCTTCTGGATTGATATCAGAAAGTCCGTTACCCATATCTGCTGATGGATTCCAATAGTCATTGTTGGAAGCACCTGTAAAGTTATCCATAGGTATACCATCAACAACGATCAAAGGTTGGTTAAGACCTGTTACAGAATTGTTACCACGCAACTGGATTTTGGAAGAACCGCCAGGACCATTACTTGAACGGGTAATCTGCACACCAGCAATCTTTCCAGTCAAAGCATTAGCTACGTTGTTCTCATGAGAGTTAAGGATAGCATCTCCTTTCACATCTTGAATAGCATAGCCGAGAGATTTTCTCTCACGTTTGATACCTAAGGCTGTTACGACAACCTCATTAAGAGCCTTTGAGTCATCTTTGAGGGTTACGGTGATAGCTTTGCCGTTGTACACCACTTCCTGTGGCTCATAACCGACATAAGAAATACGTAGAGTAGTACCTTTCTTCACTCCCTTGAGTGAGAAGTTACCGTCGATGTCCGTAACAGTACCGTTGTTCGTACCTTTGACAAGTACGGAAGCACCAATGACAGACTCACCTGTCGCATCCTTGATGACACCTTTGCAAGTCTCATCCTGCTGCACATTCTGTACCTCGTTGACCGTAGGAATGCCAGCGAAGGCTGTTCCTGCTGAGCCAATCATCAAGGCGAATGCAAGGTTCATAGTTTTGTTACTTTTAGTCATAATTTAAACTTTTGATGGATGAATAAATTAATTATTATAGTATGCCATGGCAACGATTAAGGGCCGCCATTAGCGTTTTTCATACCTTAAGTTTCATCTAAGGATTACAACCACGACGTTGGTGAAATTGAAATCGACTAATGTACCTCACACAGCACTATACTCATGTAATTGTCTAATAGTAAGTACTTTATGATGGTGTGTGTAGACTTAGACACCTCACTAACACCTCACCACACCTCACTAAATTATATATAAATTCATTAAATAGCATATAAATCCCTCACCACATAATAATATAAAAATACTTTTGTTAGCAAGCTATTTTCCTATACTGGTAACCTGTCTTTCAAGGACAGTTGACTGTCCTTTATTCGGACAGTGCCAAATGGGACTTAGTTTGGAAATGCTATCATGCAGTGAGGTGTGGTGAGGTGTTAGTGAGGTGTCTAAGTTCACACGACACTCCTGTAATATGTTTATTATTAGGTAGTTATAGGAATATAGTGAGGTGTGAGATAGATTTTGATGATATAAATAGCAGACCGATTGGCAAGATATAGTATATGCTAAACTAACTCTACCAGCGTTTTTAAAATATTTTAAAAACATAGCGAGGAATAAGTAAAATAATAAAGAAACGCTATGAGTTCTTGGATACAGAATGTTGCCCTATATTTCATCTTTATAACTATTAAATTGTGTTAATACTTTAACTTTTGTTGCCAATTTATTCTTAATATTAATTTTTTTTTGTAGTTTTGCCAGCGGATTTAAGAACTTAATAGCCTAATTAAACAATGTTGATTGCAAAAGCTGTCAAATTAAACTATAACAAAGGATACAACAATCCTTAATTAAAATATTTAAAAAGCATTAAACGCTAATGGCGGCCCTTAATCGTCGCCATGGCATACTATAATAATTAATTTATTCATCCATCAAAAGTTTAAATTATGACTAAAAGTAACAAAAAAATTAACCTGGCATTCGCCTTGATGGTTGGCGTATCTGGAGCTGCATTCGCTGGCATTCCTGCCATCAATGAGGTACAGAACGTACAACAAGATGAGACTTGCAAAGGTGTCATCAAGGATGCTACTGGTGAGGCAGTCATTGGAGCATCAGTTATCGTGAAAGGTACCACAAACGGTACTGTTACCGATTTAGATGGTAACTTCTCTCTCAAAGGTGTAAAGAAAGGTTCTGTGCTTCGCATCTCTTATGTAGGTTTCGAGACACAGGAAATCACTTATAAGGGAGGCGACATCAACGTAACTCTCAAAGATGACGCAAAGAGCCTCAATGAGGTTGTTGTAACAGCCTTGGGTATGAAGCGTGAGACCAAGGCATTGGGTTACGCTGTGACGGAGTTGAAAGGTGACAACCTGGACAAGAACTTGGTAAACCCTGTCTCTGCCTTGCAAGGTAAAGTAGCTGGTGTGGATATCTCCGGTTCCGATGGTGGTCTCTTTGGTTCTGCCAAGATCTTGATCCGTGGTGCCTCTACCTTGGGCAAGAACAACCAGCCAATCTATGTTGTCGATGGCGTTATCCTTGACAACGGTGTCAAGGAGGGTGATGCAGACTGGAGCCAGAATGATACAGACTGGGGTAATGAGTTGAAGAACTTGAACCCTGATGACTTCGAGAGCGTATCAGTGTTGAAAGGTGCTGCCGCAACTGCCCTTTATGGTTCCCGTGGTTTGAACGGTGCCGTTGTCATCACCACCAAGAGTGGCAAGGGCAAGAAGGGTCTTGGCATCAGCTTCTCCCAGACATTCGGTATCGACCATGTCTATGGAGGTCCTGACTTCCAGAACGAGCGTGGTGCAGGATGGCAATCTGGATATAACTACATGAAATCTTCAGGTAATATGCAAGATACAGACTCTTTCTGGCTTAATAATGAAGGTAAACGCTCTCTTGCATATGACGAAGATTATCGAGGTATGAACTGGGGACCTAAGTTTGATGGACAACCAATTGAATACTATGACTATTCTACCGTAGCTTATTCTCCATACAAGAATAACTTTACAGATGCATACGATGATGCTTTCAACACCAACACCAACATCGCAGTACAGGGTGGCAATGACAAGACATCGTTCTATACATCCATGTCATACAAGTATGCAAACGGTACAACACCAAACAACTCTTTCTCTCGCTTGTCTTTGATGGCTAAGGCATCCCATAAGATTTCAAGCAAGGTGGAGGTTGAGGCAGGTATCTCATTTGCGAACTCCAATCCTAAGCAAGGCGGTATGACTAACTTCGGTGAGTGCTTCATTGATGGTACATTTGACCGTATGTACGACACTCGCTATTGGAGAAGCCGTTACAAGGGCTCCCATGGTGGTTTGGCAAGTACAGCATATAATGATGAATACGGAAATGCTCCTGGTAGAAGTGTTTGGTGGAGCATCTACGAGAACGAATACTCACAGAAAGAGACTTCTGTCCGTCCTAACGTAAAGGTTACCGCAGACTTGACCAACTGGTTGAAGTTCTCCGTGGAGGGCAACTACAACTATTACTACAAGCGTAGTGAGAGCAAGGAGCTTGGTTCTGGTTATGCTAACGAGGGCGGTTACTATGGTCTTGGTCAATATACCAAGGAACAGACCAACTTGAATGCCAACCTCTCTTGGAACAAGCCTTTGAACGACTTCAACCTCAGTGGTTTCATTCGTGGTGAGTATTATCACAATTTCCAACAGGAAATGAGCATGGGCACTAAGGGTGGTCTTATTGTACCTGCACAATATTTCATCGGTAACTCTAAGGAAACTCCAACAAGTTCTGCAACCATCTCTGGTGAGAAGACCATCATGTCTTTGGCTGGTCAGATCGCATTGAGCTGGAAAGACCAAGTTTACTTGGACATCACAGGTCGTAACGACTGGTCTTCATCTTTGGTTTACACAGACAAGCATGGTAACTTCTCTTACTTCTACCCATCAGTTTCTGGTTCTTGGTTGATCCATGAGACATTCCGTGGCAAGCTGCCTTCTTGGATTTCATTTGCCAAGATCCGTGCATCTTGGGCTCAGGTAGGTAATGACACCGATGCCTACTCTATCAACTCTGCATATAGCATTTATGGTATTGACAAGACATACGGCTTGCAGGTTCCTACCAAGTCATACGATCAGAACTTGAAGCCAGAGCGCAAGAACTCTTGGGAGGTAGGTCTCGACTGGCGTTTCCTCAACAACCGTATCGGCATCGATGCTACATATTATAAGGAGAACACTAAGAACCAGATTATGGAGATTTCTGTACCAAGTGTATCTGGTTTGAGCACTCAGGTTGTCAATGCCGGTAACATCCAGAACCAAGGTATCGAGCTTGCATTGAATACAACTCCTATCCAGACCAAGGATTGGCAGTGGGACTTGAACTTCACTTATACCAAGAACAAGTCTAAGATTGTTTCTCTGCACGAGAACGTAGCTAACTACATTTCATTGGTAGGTATGCCATCTTACGGTAACTTCCGTATCGGTTCCGTTGCCAAGGTTGGTGGTGAATATGGTTTGTTGATGTCTGATGCGACACCTAACTACGACGAGAAGACAGGTCTTCCTATCTTGGAAACAGCTTCTTACAATGGTCGTCACTCTGTTTACTACTCTCGCTCTGGTGAGGAGAAAGAGGTTGGTAGCATCCAGCCAGACTTCTTGGGTTCTGTCAATACAACCTTGAAGTACAAGAACTGGTCTTTGAGTGCTTCCCTTGATATGCGCTTCGGCGGTATGGTTGCTATCTACGGCTCACACTATGGTACTGCATACGGTTACTTGAAGAGCTCTTTGAATGGTACAGATGCAGCACATGGAGGTATCACTTATACATCTATCTGGGACGGCAAGACATACGACGATGGTATCATCCCTGAGGCTATCATGCCTGGTGGTGAAACAATCAACACTCCTACTGGTACTTATACTATCGCAGAGGGTGGCGAGTTGTACGCTGACTTGGTAAAGAGAGGCATCGTAGACCCACAGCACGCTTCTTCTTGGAACTACTGGAACAACTCTTGGGGTCGTGCAGCAGTTTGGAAGAACAACGACTGGTTCCACGAGTTGAACTACATCGCATTGCGTGAGGTATCCTTGAGCTATCGTATGCCTAAGAGCATCGCAAGCAAAGTTGGCGCATCCAGCCTTAGCTTCGTCTTGACCGGTCGCAACTTGGGTTATCTCTTGAACTCATTGCCAAATAACTTCAACCCAGAGTCTATGCGTGGTACACAGGCTGGTCAGTTCATGATCCGTTCTGTAAGCCCATACACAGCAAGCTATACATTCACTATCAGTGCAACATTCTAATCTAAAATTGAAGATATGAAAAAGAACAAAATATTAATGGCAGCCCTTGCGTTAGGACTTACCTTGTCCACCACAAGCTGCCGTGATGATTTCTCTGAGACAAATACCAACCCATCTGCCGTGACAAAGGGTGATATGTCATATTTGTTTGCAGAGGCTGTCAATAAGTTTGACCCACAACCATATCTGGAGTATTACTACAATGCTCCTATGAAATATCAGTGGTCTGGTATGGGCATCTCTGGTAGCGGTGCAGGAGAAGGCATCCTTACCTTGACCATAGATGGTGACCAGAGCGACCAGTACATCAATGTATTGCGCGTAGTTCGCACAATGGAATATGAACATTCCAAGTTGGACGAAGCTGCTCAGAAACAGCAGATCGGCTATCTCAAGGCTGCTCATATCATGAGCATCTATGAGGGTATCTTTGCAACCGATATGTATGGCTCTATCCCTTATACCGAGGCTTGTAACGCTGCATACGGTGGTACTCTTAAGCCAAAGTATGACACAGTGGAAGAACTCTATGACTTGTGGCTTTCTGACCTTGACAAATGTATCGAGACATTTGCATCTGATGACATTGTCATGAAAGCAGAGCAGGATGTCGTATATGGCGGTGACAAAGCAAAGTGGGCTAAGTTCGCCAACTCTTTGAAGTTGCGCATTGCTGTTCGTTTGTTGGCACAGAACCCAACAAAGGCAAAGCAAGTTGCTGCAGCAGTTGAGAGTGCATCTTGTGGTTTCCTCAATGCTACCAGTGACGATGTACTTTTCAGCAAGGGCTCCACTAAATTGACTGGTGACGATGGCTATATCAATGACCGTATTTATCACTGGAACAATGGTTTCACGGGTTGTGTAGGTCGCCAAGGTGTCATCAACTTCATGGTTGACAACAAAGACCCACGTGTTCGTTTCTTCTATACAAAGAACCAATGGAACTCTAAAATTATACAAGGCTATTATGATGCAGGATTGGCTATTCCTGACTTCATCGAGAAGAATGTAGAATACACCACAGATGCCAACGGCAAGAAGACATTTGTAAAGTGGAAAGGCATGGGTGAGCCTTGGGTGCGTTACTATGGTATGACCGAAGATTGGAATGCTAATCTTGACAATACAGGTAAGTACAAGTGGTTCTTCCCAAGTACGTATGCAGATGCAGACAAGGAGCTATATCTCCATAACAAAGAGGGCAAGAACCCTACTGGTTACACAGTCTACTCTACTTTGAACCGTATGATGATTATTGGTCGTACTTATACTTCAGCTTCTCAGGTGGAGGCAGCGACTTTGCCAGATGACACTTATACATTCACAACACAGGATCGTCCTTGGTATGGCTTGTATCTGAGTGCAGCAGAGACCAATCTCTACTTGGCTGAGTTCGCTATGTTGAATGGCGATGAGGCTAAAGCCAAGAAATATTACGACAATGCTTTGGCTTGCTCTTGTAAGACATACGACACATTGGCTAAGGACAACCAAGTTGCTTATTATAGCACTGTAACAGGTTGCTTCGGTTACGATAAGGACAATGAAAAGGCTATTGACTTGCAGGATGGTGAAATCGAGACCATGATGCAGAGCGACAAGTATGCTTTCACTGGTACAACAGCAGAGAAGTTGGAGAAGATTTACATCCAAGAGATGTTGAACTTCACCCTTTATCCTAACGAGCTTTATGTGACAGCACGCCGTTCTGGTTATCCAAGCTACAACTCTACTATCTTGCCACGTCCAAGTTATACAGAGGTTCCAGCAGCAAAGATACCACGTCGTTTCCCTACTGGTAATATCGGTAAAACTGATATTATGAAGGATATTAAGACTGAGGCTTACAAGGCTGAGGGTCTTACAATCTCTACTTCTGGTCTTTACAATGAGGTTCTTGCAACAGAACGCTTATGGCAAGACCAAGGTGCTCCAGTATGGGGTGCAGGTGCTAAATAATTTTTAGTATAATATAATCATTGTGTGGGTAACAGTTTTTGTTGCCCACACTTTGTTTTTAAACCATAGACTACATGAAAGCTATATTATCTTTATTTGTCATGCTATCCGTTAGCCTTGCCTGCCATGCGCAAGGCAATTCTATCCTGCTCTATCCTGAATACCAAAAGGGAATCATTTATATGAATAGGAACCAACAGGTAAGGGTATCGCTCAACTATGATGCTGCCAAGCATTGCGTGATGTACCAGCAGAATGGAGAGAACATGATATTGATGAATACCCAGTCGGTTGACAGCATGAGGATAGGAAAGGATTTGTTCTGCAGGGTCAAGAACAAGTTCTATGAGGTAATTGGTTATCCACAAGGCAAGCTGTTGATAGATTGGGACTTGGACAAGGTTAACGTAGGGTATAAGGGTGCCTATGGAACTGTATCCCAAGCTCGCTCACAATCCATCAATCTCTCCTTGTTGGAGGGACAGGAATATTCTGCCAACAAACCCGACTCGCACCAAGAAGTCTTCAGCATTAAGAACCATAACAAATATCTATTGCTGAAAAACGACAAATTGGGAAGTTTCTCCAACAAGAAGTCTTTGCTCAAGCTGTTCCCTAATCAAACAGAGGCGGTTGAGTCCATCATCAAAAGTCGTCACACAGACTTCACCAAAGCCGAGGACATCATCACCCTAATAGCAGACTTATTGCCATTATTCTAATAAATAGCCCCATGCTTCATAGAGACATAGGGCTATTTATTTCTTTCTATATTTATTTAGTGAAACAAACTTACTTCTATTCAACTTTCCAATCCTCAATCGTACCAGTTTCAGAAGAAAAGTTGGCACCTATCTTGAAGACTTTGCGACTGTCGGAAAGATATGGCTTTGAATAGCCTTTGTCCTCTATCTGTTGTAAAGCCTCGTCTGCAGTACCATCTAATTTGAACTCAAAGATATAGACATACTTATCTGTTTCCAAGATACAATCCACTCTGCCTTGGCTCTGCTCTTTCTCCGTGTAAGTGATGAATACACTGGCAAGGCGGAGCAACAAATAGAATGTATAATGGAAATATCGTTCCCTCTCTGGCTCATCACTCTTACGGCGCATGGAGTAAGGGATGCTTGCCAAGAAAGAAGTTAGTTGCAAACGGAACTGCTCCAAATCGCCATTCTTCAGACTCTTGACAGATACTAAAAGCCAACTGTCTACACCCTCCTTTGATTGCAAATAATTGTTTGCGACCAAGGTAACAAATCCTCGCTTTACCTCGTCATTTGGGAAATCGAGCAAGAAACTTCCCATATCCCTATCACAATCCTTAATGGTGAGATA
>CAKQXI010000051.1 GCA_934281565.1 uncultured Prevotella sp. | reverse complement strand
CCAATAGATTAACGCCAGCAACTCATTGCCAACAATCTATGGGATGACAGTGCAAAAGTAATGAAAATATTTGAATTCAGCAAAATATATACATAGTTTTATCGTTTCTTTCACTCCAAAAGATGAAAAAACTATAACTTTTCTACCAAAAACTTGGATATTAAACTTTTAATTACTACCTTTGCCACAAATTAAATTCAATATAATATGGCAACAGCAATAAGAGTAATCCCTACTCTCCACGGCGAAGAAGCCAAGAGATTTGAGGAAAATGCCAAATGGGTGGAAGCTCATCCTGGCAGAGAAGATTATAGTAAACAATGTAAAATAGTAAGAGAATATTTGCGTAAAATCAATTTAGTATAATACTGATGAATAAAAATAGAAAGCCTCCCATTTGCTTTATGGCAAATGAGAGGCTTGAATTATGATAAAACAAATCTTTATTTCTTGATAATGGCGATTAACTCATCGGCTGTTACCATTTGTTGCTCACCACTCTCCATGTTCTTTAACGTAACCTTGCCTGTAGCCATTTCATTCTCTCCTGCAAGAACAACGAAAGGAATATTCTTGGCATTGGCATAACTCATTTGCTTTTTCATCTTCGCCTTGTCTGGGAAGATTTCTGCACGAATACCTGCCTCACGAGCCTTGCCTACGATAGGTAAGCAATAAGCCGTTTCTTGTTCACCAAAATTAATGAACAATACCTGTGTGGCATTCACTGCCTCCTTAGGATAAAGGTCGAGCGCATTAAGGACATCGTAGATACGATCGGCACCAAAAGAGATGCCAACACCACTCAAGCCTGGCAATCCAAAGATGCCCGTAAGGTTGTCATATCTACCGCCACCAGTGATACTACCCATTGGAGTATCAAGTGCCTTTACCTCAAAGATAGCACCCGTATAGTAGTTCAAGCCACGAGCCAAGGTAAGGTCTAACTCTATCTCATTGTTCAAGCCAACAGACTTCAAGGTATCAAGGATAAACTTCGTTTCCTCTACACCTTTCAAACCAGTCTCTGAACTTTCAAGTACCTTTGCAATCACTTCAAGTTTCTCATCATTAGAGCCTGACAGTGAGATGATTGGCTGCAATTTCTCAATAGCTTCTTCAGAGATACCATCGCTACGCAGTTCCTCGTTCACATTGTCCAGCCCAATCTTATCGAGTTTGTCGATAGCCACGGTAATATCCACTATCTTCTCTGCCTCGCCAATAACCTCGGCGATACCAGTCAATATCTTACGGTTGTTAATCTTGATACAAACACGAACGCCAAACTTAGTGAATACAGTATCAACAATCTGCATCAACTCCACCTCATTCAAGAGAGAGTCGGAACCTACAACATCGGCATCACACTGATAGAACTCACGATAACGACCTTTCTGTGGGCGGTCGGCACGCCATACTGGTTGTATCTGGTAACGCTTGAAAGGCATCTGAAGTTCCTCCCTGTGCTGTACGACATAACGAGCAAAAGGTACGGTAAGGTCGTAACGTAAACCTTTCTCACATAACTTGGCTGCCAATTTCAAGGAACCGAGCGAGTGAATGTCCTCATCGGTTATCTTGCTCATATAGTCGCCAGAGTTAAGTACCTTGAAAAGGAGCTTGTCACCTTCTTCACCATACTTGCCCATCAGTGTATGGAGCGTTTCCATAGCAGGAGTCTCTATCTGCTGAAATCCATAGAGGGCATAGACATCCTTGATTGTGTTAAATATATAGTTGCGCTTCGCCATCTCTACTGGTCCGAAGTCGCGTGTACCCTTTGGTATACTTGGTTTCTGTGCCATTTAGTTTAATTATTAATTCTTAATTATTTCCGTACAATCGTCTGGTCACGATCTGGACCAATGGAAATAATACGGATAGGAGTCTCCAAATAGTCCTCCAAGAAAGCAACGTAATCCTTGAACTCCTGTGGGAACTGGTCTTCTGACGTAAACTTAGTCATATCAACGTTCCAACCCTTGAACTCCTTGTAGACTGGTTCTACATCGTCTATCTCGTATGGTAAGTCGGTTGTTTCCTCTCCATTCTTCAACTTATAAGCCACGCAAGCCTTGATGGTGTCAAAGCTATCGAGTACATCGCTTTTCATCATGATAAGCTGAGTTACACCATTCACCATGATAGAATACTTCAACTGTACAAGGTCACACCAGCCACAACGGCGCTCACGACCAGTGACTGCACCATACTCATGTCCGAGGTCACGAATCTTGGCACCTGTCTCGTCAAACAACTCTGTTGGGAAAGGACCAGCACCTACACGAGTACAGTAAGCCTTCATGATACCATAGACCTCACCTATCTTATTAGGACCAATACCCAAACCGATGCAAGCACCAGCGCAGATTGTATTGGAAGAAGTCACGAATGGATAAGAACCGAAATCGACATCAAGCATCGTACCTTGGGCACCTTCACAGAGAATATCCTTGCCTGAACGAAGCACCTTGTTGACCTCATGCTCACTATCCACAATCTGGAACTGCTTTAAGTATTCGATACCCTCCATCCAAGTCTTCTCAACCTCTGTAATATCAAAATCAGTGTAGCCAAGGGCTGCAATCTGCTTGAGGTGCAAGGCCTTGTGAGCCTCATACTTCTCTTGGAAATTGTCGAGAATATCACCTACACGAAGACCAGTACGGCTCACTTTGTCAGTATAAGTAGGACCAATGCCCTTACCTGTCGTACCAACCTTGTTCTTACCTTTGGAAGCTTCGATGGCAGCATCGAGGACACGATGAGTAGGCATGATGAGATGGGCTTTCTTGGAGATATGAAGACGACTCTTGAGGTCGTGACCACTCTTTTCCAAATCCTTTGCCTCTTGCATAAAGAGGTCTGGAGCCAAGACTACACCGTTACCGATAATGTTCACCTTACCACCTTGGAAGATACCAGATGGGATAGAGCGAAGTACGTATTTCTGTCCCTCAAACTCTAAGGTATGTCCAGCATTAGGACCGCCTTGGAAGCGAGCTACGACATCATACTTTGGGGTCAACACATCGACCACCTTACCTTTACCTTCATCGCCCCACTGCAAACCCAGCAGGACATCTACTTTACCTGTGTTCATTTTATTATATTTTTAGACTTTTCGTTCTTTGCTTGACAAGCACTACATACACCATAGATATAAAGCGCAAAGGCATCCCGTCGGAAGTCCTGCAACTTTGTGTTGCCTATGGCATCGGTTACAAGAGGCGCATAAATCTCCGTCACTTTTCCGCACACAGTGCATACTTGATGCACATGGTTCTCATTGTCAAAACACGCCTCATACTTGGTGCCGTCAACTAAACTGTGCCTTACCACGAGCCTCAGCTCTATGAAAAGGTGCATCGTGTTATAGAGCGTAGCCCTACTGACACGAAAATGTTTCTTCTCCAGCAATCCTCCTAATTCTTCGAGCGTAAAATGCCCGCCAATACTATAAACCGCATCCAGGATGGCATAACGTTCTGGGGTCTTTCGATGCTGATTTGTCTCCAGATAATTGTCCAATATCTCCCTGACTTTGGTCTGCACTTTGTCTGTCATAATCTTTGTTAGTTACATAAAACGCACAAAGATACTTATTATTTACGACATAGAGGAAATTCTTAATTTAAAAAATTCTAAATTACGCTCAATTCCTCGTAAATGCGCTGCACTGGCAAGCCCATCACGTTATAGTAACTGCCTTTCAGCCCTGTGCATCCGATATAGCCTATCCATTCTTGGATGCCGTATGCGCCAGCCTTATCAAAAGGCTGATAGTGCGTGATGTAATAATCTATCTCCTCGTCAGTAAGTTCCTTGAACGATACTTCCGTTGTTACAGAGAACTGGCGTTGCTTGTCCCTTGTCGTCAGACATACGCCAGTCACCACATGGTGAGTCTTTCCACTCAAAAGGCGTAACATGGCATGGGCATCTTCCGCATCTTTCGGCTTGCCCAAAATGATTGCCTTTCCCTCCCTGTCATTCTGTTCATCCTCGGTAGGAGCTATCACCACGGTATCGGCGGTAAGCACCAACGTATCATCCGATTGCTCAAGCAGATGTCGATAAGCCTCTGCTTTCTTATGAGCTATATATTGTGCTGTATCATAAGCATCCAGTGTATCTGGATAACTTTCATCTATACCTTGCAACACCTTCACCTCAAAAGGCATACCTAACCCTGCGAGAAGTTCCTTGCGGCGAGGTGAATTGCTCGCTAATATTATCTTGTATTTCATGCCCTATTAACTATAAACTATTAACTACAAAATATCACCATCCAAAGGCTTTGGCATCAGAAAGCCACTTTCCTTGTGTACGAAGTACCTGCTCTATGATTTCCCGACCACATCCGTCACCACCATTCGCAGTCGTTACATAGGTCGATATTTCCTTAACATCTGCGCAAGCATCGGCAGGACAGCATGGACAGCCACACGTTCTCATCACCTCATAATCGGGAATATCATCACCCACATAGATTATTTCCTCGTTGGTGAACGAATACTTTTCCAAAAACTCCCGATAAGTCTTTAGCTTCATGGAACACCCCATATAAATATCCTCCACCCCAAGTCCTTCATATCGAACACGGACAGCCTTGGTCTTGCCACCTGTAATAATTGCGATACGAATACCTAATTTCTGGGCAAGTTGAATGGCATAGCCATCCTTGATATTGACCGTGCGAAGTGGTTCGCCGTCACTCGATAGAGTAATCGTCTGGCGAGACAACACACCGTCCACATCAAAGATGATAGCCTTTATCTTCCTTAAGTCGTAATTTATCATCGCTTAAAACACTAAAGATTTTTCACTTTTCATTCTCCCTTTCATTCTTCACTCTTAGTTCTTCACTCTTCACTTAATTTGTGGATACTCATGCTCATACGCTCATAAATATCCTTCAGAAGCGGATTATCCTTAAGAAGCATGGACTGGCTACGGATGATGTTTGCATCATAACGAACCGCAGGTCCTGTCTGTGCCTCGGCAGGACTAAGCTGATGTACCTTGCGTGCAGTCTCGTCTATAAGCGGAAGCATCACATCGAAAGGGATGCCATGCTTTTCCAACAAGTCATGACTGACTGCATAACAATGATTGACAAAATTGCAAGCGAAAACCGCCGCAAGATGCAGATACTTGCGGTCATCGCTGGAAAGAGAATATACTCGCTTGCTCAAAGAATGCGCCAAGTCTTCTATGAGCTGATAAGTATAATCGTCATTAGCCTCTATAAAGCAAGGGATTTCGGAAAAGTCGACTTCCCTTGTCTTGGAAAAGCTCTGCATCGGATAAAGAACACCGTAGTGCAATACCATACCTTGGAAAACATTCATCGGCACGGAACCTGCCGTGTGAACAAACACCTTGGTCTCCTTTCCCTTGCACAAACGAGGAATTAGGTCGGCAAGCACACTGTCCTTGACCGAGAATATATATAAATCGGCATCGTCCCGTACTTGGCTGATGTCCACTACCGGTGCTCCACCAGCAATCGTTGCCAAGGCAGATGCTGACTCTATGGTTCTACTATAAACCTGAATAATGTCGTGTCCGGCTGCCAACAAAGCCTTACCAAGATTAGTGGCTAAGTTGCCGGCTCCCAATAATATTACCTTCATATGTGCAAAAATACTAAAAAGAAAGGATATCAAGGGCATAAATCTTGTTTTTTTAGAAATAATTTATTATTTTTGCGTTGTGAATGAATTTGAAATAAATATATATGTCAAAAGTGAAGATTTGCCCCCGACTTTGCTTACCAGCAACTTCTTCCATAGCCAAGAACTGTTTCGCATAGCCGAACTCTCTCCTGGCAATACTCCTTATATGGTCGTGGCAGAGGACAAGGCTCGTCACACCGTGGCAGGTCAACTGCTTGTCATCGTGCACCGCAGGGGTAATCTTTTCCCACCTTATTTATATACCCATGCGCACGCACATGGAGAAGGAGAATATGCCGAAGACATCAATGTAGACGAAGTTTTTCCTCTCCTGTTGAATGCCATCACTACCAAACTGAGATGGCACTTATGCCTATACATCGAGTTTTCTGACTTGAGAAAGAAGATGTTTGCTTATCGTCATTTTAGGAAACAAGGCTATTTTCCTATTGCATGGCAAGAGGTTCACAACTCATTGCACAGCATGACACCAGAGCAACGTATCTCTGAAAAGCTATTGCAACGTATAGGGAAGCTATATAAGAAAGGTGTGGAGACACATATTGTCAATGACAGTGGCGACATCAAGACATTCCATACGCTGCTCAAGAGGTTCTATCGCCTAAGATTTCGCAGATATATCCCACCCGTACAATATTTCAAGGAACTGGCAAAGAGCAAGAATGCCATGATATGTGTCACTACTTACAAAAGGAAAATAGTAATCGGAGGATGTGCTTGTGTATTCAGCCAAAGCAACGCTTATCTCTGGTACTTAGCCTCTAAGCGCAAGACCTATGCCCCACTCCGTCCTAACTTAATGACCGTATGGTATGCCATCAAGTATGCCCATGAGCACAGCTGTCGCCACATATATTTTATGGATGTAGGCTTACCTTGGCGCAAGAACCCATTCAGAGAATTCATATTAGGCTTTGGTGGGAAACCTGTTGCCAAATACCGTTGGTTCAAGTTTCATTCTCGCATCATCAACTGGATATTGAAATGGATATACAAGAGTTAGATAGCTTCTAATTCTTGCTTATCGCCTTGTTAAGTAGATTCAATCCATGCTCGGTACAGAACCCACGTATCATCACCATAAAGTAATTGTCAAAGAGCACCTGCATAGGATACTGCTTATAGATTTGCTGGCGCATGATTTCCTCCATGGCGATATGTCCTATCTTGGTCAAGATGGCAAAGTCAACGTCACTACGGAAAAGTCCTTCCTTAATGCCAGCCTCGTAAAAGCGATGGCGCTGTTCACTCTCCTTGTCAGAGGTTTCGTTCAAGAACTTCAGCACACGGGGATACTTGTGCATATCCTCCAAGAACACAGGCTCAATCTGCCCATTTCTCTCTATCTGGAGACGATAGAAATAAGCAAATATATCAATTACGTTATGACTGTTATGGATAGCAAAATGCTCTATCTTCTGTCGCATCTTTTCCTGTGACATCTGCATTCCCACCAACAGCAGTTCCTCCTTGTCACCAAAGATTTCGTATACAGTACGCTTGGACACATGGAGTCCCTGCGAGATTTCATCCATCTTCACAGCCTTGATTCCACGCTTGTAGAACTCTTTCATTGCATAGTCAATGATTTTCTCCTTTAACTCTTGCCTATATTCATTGATATTACTCATTTCTCTTCTTTTGTATACGATTTTTGTGCAAAGATACAAAAAAAATCAAAAAACCTATCTTTTTTAATCAGTTTTTTATTACCTTTGCACATACGATATTGGATTGTGCATAAAATGCATAATTATCTACGAAATTAAAACTTTAAACCAATATATTGTTATGGTAAAAATTTCAAAAGAGGCGGCTCTTGCCTATCACGAGAATGTTCGCCCCGGTAAAATCGAGGTTAAACCAACTAAACCTTATCACACACAGACAGATTTAAGTTTGGCTTATTCACCAGGTGTGGCTTACCCATGCCTTGAGATCCAACAAAACCCTGATGATGTATATAAATACACCGACAAGGGAAATCTTGTCGCTGTTATCAGCAACGGCACCGCAGTACTTGGTCTTGGCGACATCGGTGCTATGAGCGGAAAGCCTGTCATGGAGGGCAAGGGTCTGTTGTTCAAGATTTATGGTGGCATCGATGTATTTGACATCGAGGTTGCAGAAAAGGACCCTGAGAAGTTTTGCGAAACCGTTGAGCGCATCGCTCCTTCCTTTGGTGGCATCAACTTGGAGGACATCAAGGCTCCTCAATGTTTCTATATAGAGGAACGCCTCAAGAAGAACCTTGACATCCCTGTTATGCACGACGACCAGCATGGCACTGCCATTATCTCTGCCGCTGGTTTGAAGAATGCCTTGGAGGTAGCAGGTAAAGATATTGCTAATGTGAAGATTGTTGTCAATGGCGCAGGCGCCGCTGCCATCAGTTGCACAAAGTTGTATGTTGCCCTCGGTGCCAAGGTTGAGAACATCGTAATGCTTGACTCCAAGGGTGTCATCACCAGCGATCGTGAGAACTTGACAGAGCAAAAGAAGCTCTTTGCTACCGACCGTCGTGATGTCCATACATTGGAAGAAGCTATCAAGGGTGCCGACGTTTTTGTTGGCTTGAGCAAAGGCAACGTACTCTCCCAGGATATGATTCGTTCTATGGCTGACAGCCCTATCGTCTTCGCACTTGCAAACCCTGTTCCAGAGATCAGCTACGAAGATGCCATGGCGAGCCGTCCAGATGTATTGATGTCTACGGGTCGTTCCGACTATCCTAACCAGATTAACAATGTAATCGGTTTCCCATACATCTTCCGTGGTGCGCTTGATGTTCATGCACGTGCCATCAATGAGGAAATGAAGATGGCTGCCGTTCATGCCATCGCCGACTTGGCTAAACAACCTGTGCCAGATGTAGTCAATGACATCTATCACGTCAATGACCTTTCATTTGGTCCTAAGTATTTCATCCCAAAACCAGTAGACCCACGATTGATTACCGAGGTCAGCGCAGCCGTTGCCAAGGCAGCCATGGAGAGTGGCGTTGCCCGCACTCCTATCACTGACTGGGATGCTTACAAACAACGCTTACGTGAGTTGCTCGGTCAAGAGACCAAACTTACTCGCAAGCTCCATGATACAGCTCGCCTGCACCCACAGCGTGTGGTATTCGCTGAGGGCGGTAACCCTACTATGCTGAAAGCAGCTGTCCAAGCTAAGACCGAAGGTTTCTGCCATCCTATTCTTTTAGGAAACCCAGACCGCTTGAAGAGGGTTGCCTCTCGCTTGAAGCTCGATCTGACAGGTATTGAAATTGTTGATATGCGTGCCGACAATGAACAAGGTCGCCGTGCTACATTTGCCAAGCACTTGGCTGAGAAACGTGCTCGTGAGGGATATACTTTCGAGGAGGCTTACGACAAGATGTATGAGCGCAACTATTTTGGTATGTCCATGGTCGAGCAAGGCGATGCTGATGCGTTTATCACTGGTCTTTACACCAAATATTCCAACACAATCAAGGTGGCAAAAGATGTGATTGGCATCCGTGATGGCTACAAGACTTTCGGCACGATGCACATCCTCAATACCCAGAAAGGCATCTACTATATTGCCGACACCTTGATTAACCGTCACCCTGACGAGGATATTCTCACGGATGTTGCCAAGCTATCGGCTAACACCGTGAAGTTCTTCAACGACGAACCAGTCATGGCTATGTTGAGTTACTCTAACTTTGGTACCGACACCATCGGCTCACCAGTCAAGGTGAAAAAAGCTGTTGCCGAAATGCAAAAGGAGTTCCCTGACCTTGCCATTGATGGCGAAATGCAAGTCAATTATGCACTCAACAAGCAGCTTCGTGATGAGAAATACCCATTCTCTCGCTTAAAAGGCAAGGATGTCAACACTTTGGTATTCCCTAACTTGAGCAGTGCCAACGGTGCTTACAAACTCTTGCAGGCATTGAGTCCTGAGGCGGAGATCATCGGTCCTATCCAAATGGGTCTTAACAAACCTATCCACTTCACCGACTCAGAAAGCAGTGTCCAAGACATTGTCAATATCACTGCCGTTGCAGTCATTGATGCCTACGTTGAGAAAATCAAGAATAACAAATAATAAAATAGGCTCAATTCATTTTTGTTTTTAAAAGGTTGGGGGAAGTTTTCTTTCCTCAACCTTTTTTCTTTTTACAAATGATAAAAAGTTAAACAACAAAACAATCGATTGCACAATAAATTTTGTTAATCCAAGTTAAATACGACATCTGTGTAGGCACACAGCAAGATAGTATTGAAAAAAGTCAAGAAAATATTTGGTTAAACCAGAAAATAGCAGTACCTTTGAACCCGTTATCCTGAAAACAATCTTTTTACCTTAAAGAAACTAATACCTATTGAAGATTTGGAGCGGTAGCCTGTGAAGGTCATCGCTTTTTTATTTATATCGTTAAAACTCTTTAAAAGAATCAATTATTATCATTAAAAAGATTGTTTTCTCACAAATAATTTGTACTTTTGCAACCCGAAAAGCCTTATTGGGCAATAATTACAGAAAAAGTTTAGTTCGTTGGGGCTTAAATAAGTGCTGGCACAAAGCTGGACGCCTCGCGGAAAAACCCGTTTATAATAATAAATTAATGTACGCAATCGTAGAAATTAACGGTCAGCAGTTCAAGGCTGAGGAGGGCAAGAAGCTCTTCGTACATCACATCAAGGATGTAGAAGCAGGTAAGACTGTTGAATTCGACAAGGTTCTGCTCGTAGACAAAGACGGCGCAGTGACAGTCGGTGCACCTACTGTAGATGGTGCTAAAGTAGTAGTAGAAGTTGTGAACCCACTCGTTAAGGGTGACAAGGTTATCGTCTTCAAGATGAAGCGCCGCAAGGACTATCGCAAGAAGAACGGTCATCGTGCACAGTTCACTGAAGTAGAAATCAAATCTGTAATCGCTTAAATTTAGGAGGAATTAGAAAATGGCACATAAGAAAGGTGTTGGTAGTTCTAAGAACGGCCGTGAATCAGCTTCACAAAGATTAGGCGTTAAGATCTGGGGTGGTCAGAGCATCATCGCAGGTAACATCATCGTTCGTCAGCGTGGTAACAAGCACTTCCCAGGTGAGAACGTTGCCCAGGGCAAGGATGATACTTTGTATGCTTTGGCAGACGGTATCGTTTACTTCCACAAGGGTCGTAAAGATAAGAGTACAGTTTCTGTTCTTTCTCCAGAGGTTTACGCTGAGAAGACCAAGAAAGCTGACGCTTAATTTTATTTAAAACAAAACTATTCCAAACAAACATACGAAGCCTGTTCTCGAAAGAGAGCAGGCTTTCTTTGTTCTCTCTCCCACTGATTTGTTCTCTCGCAGATTGTATATTTATTCTCTCGCAGATTGCGCTCTACGCAAATTTTATTTCCTTTGACCTTAATTATAAACATAGCAGCAGTGTTTTTAGTTTTATAAATTTGCGCAATCTGCGCAATCTGCGAGAGAATAAATATACAATCTGCGAGAGAACATAACTTCAGCACAATCTGCGAGAGAATAAAAAACAGTGAAAGATTTTACATTTTCCACAAAATCTTTGCGCTATAAAAAATATTTTTTGTACTTTTGCCTACAAATTGTAAATTTTTAAATAAAAAGATATTTATGCTTACACTTAAACTTATCAGTGAAGAGACTGAACGTGTAGTCAAAGGTCTTGAGAAGAAGCATTTCCCTAATGCTCGTGAGGCCGTAGAGAAAGTATTGGAATACGACAAGATCCGTCGTGAGGCACAACAGAAGCTGGACAACAACAAGCAGCAAGCTAACCAGTTTGCCAAGCAAATCGGTGCCTTGATGAAAGAAGGTAAGAAAGATGAAGCCGAAGCAGCAAAAGCTCAGGTTGCTGCCCTTAAGGCCGATGGCAAGGCTTTGGAGGAAATCATGGAGAAAGCCCAGAACGATATGACCAACGTATTGCTCGAAATACCTAACATCCCTTGCGATGAGGTACCTGAGGGTAAGGATGCCGCCGACAACGTGGTTGTCAAAGAAGGTGGCGTAAAGCCTAACTTAGGTTCTGATGCCCTCTGCCATTGGGATCTCTTGAAGAAATACAATCTTGTTGACTTCGACCTCGGTGTGAAGATCACTGGTGCTGGTTTCCCAGTCTACATCGGTAAGATGGCTCGTTTCCAACGTGCATTGGAAGCATTCTTCCTCGATGAGGCTCGTAAGAGCGGATATTTGGAAATCCAACCTCCATACGTAGTAAATGAGGCTTCTGGTCTCGGTACTGGTCAGTTGCCAGACAAAGAAGGTCAAATGTATCATGCCAACCTCGACAATCTCTTTCTCATCCCTACTGCCGAGGTACCTGTAACCAACATCTTCCGTGATGTTATCCTTGATGAAAAGGATCTCCCTATCAAGCGTTGCGCTTACTCCGCTTGTTTCCGCCGTGAGGCTGGTAGCTATGGCAAGGATGTACGTGGCTTGAACCGCTTGCATCAATTTGACAAGGTAGAGATTGTACGTATTGACAAGCCTGAGCACTCTTATGAGTCATTGAAAGAGATGCTCGACCATGTAGAGGGCTTGCTGAAGAAGTTGGAGCTGCCATACCACATCCTCCGTCTTTGCGGTGGCGACATGAGCTTCACATCTTCTATCTGTTACGACTTCGAGACATGGAGTGCTGCACAAGGTCGTTGGTTGGAGGTATCTTCTGTCTCTAACTTCGAGAGCTACCAGGCCAATCGTTTGCACTGTCGCTTCCGTCATACAGAGGACAAGAAGATTGAGCTTTGCCACACACTGAATGGCTCCGCCCTTGCATTGCCACGCATCGTTGCCTCTATCTTGGAGAACAACCAGACCCCAGAAGGCATCCGTGTTCCTAAGGTATTGGTACCTTACTGTGGCTTCGAGATGCTCGACGACAAGAACTTCGACTAATATATACGAAATAAAGAATGGGATAAGACCAAACCAATGCTCCATCTCGGAGAAAGTCTTATCCCATTTTTCCTTTCTCACACTAACATAAAAACCATAGCCATGAACAAGATTATCAGAAAAATACAATATTCCGAAAAGGTTTATCGCTTCGATGTTGAAGCACCATTGATTGCCAAGAGCCGTAAGGCTGGCAACTTTGTCATTATCCGTGTTGACAAGAACAGTGAGCGAATGCCACTTACCATCGCTGATGCCGATGTAGAACAAGGCACTATCACACTGGTCGTCCAGAAAGTAGGACTATCGTCCACCAAACTGTGCGCCCTGAATGAGGGGGATGAAATAGCCGATGTCGTAGGTCCTTTGGGCAATCCCACTCATATAGAGAACTTCGGAACTGTTATCTGTGCTGGCGGTGGTGTCGGCGTAGCACCTATGCTGCCTATCATCAAGGCCCTCAAAGCTGCTGGCAACCGTGTGCTCTCTGTTATTGCAGGGCGCAACAAGGAGCTTGTCATCATGGAACAAGAAGTTAGGGCTTCGAGCGATGAGGTAATCATCATGACTGACGACGGAAGCTATGGTGAGAAAGGTGTCGTGACCGTAGGTATCGAAAAGCTCATCAACCAAGAGCACATCGACAAGGTGTTTGCCATCGGACCTCCTATCATGATGAAGTTCTGCTGTCTCTTGACACAGAAGTACAATCTCCCTACGGATGTTTCCCTGAATACCATCATGGTAGACGGAACCGGTATGTGCGGTGCTTGTCGATTGACCATTGGAGGAAAGACCAAGTTTGTCTGCATCGATGGTCCTGAGTTTGACGGAGCATTGGTAGACTGGGATGAAATGTTCAAGCGTATGGGAACGTTCAAGGATGCCGATCGTGAGGA
>CAKQXI010000050.1 GCA_934281565.1 uncultured Prevotella sp. | reverse complement strand
ACCAAAATGAGGAAAGTAACTGATAACCAGTAAACTTTCCTCATTCTTCTCTCAAACACTTTTTATATATACTTTCTATAAGTGAAACACAGTGCTTTGTTATGCCAACAGAAAGTACTTCGTTAGCCCTAAAGAAAGTACTTTATGACACTGTTATAACATATATAATGAAGCCATAACAATACACTTCTTACTTCAACCAATAATAAAATCCGAGTGTATATACAAGCCACAGTCAATGGACTTGGGAAATACACTCGGAGAAATCGAGAACCGATAGCGAGTATCGGTTACTTATATGGAGAAAGCTTAGAAAGCAATAGGAGAACCTACGCCCTTGTGCTGTGGCTCAAACTTGATGCCCAACAACTTGGCTACAGTTGGCGCAATCTGATTGTTATGGTATTCGCCTGAAGTCAATACTCCTTTGGCAGGAATGCCCTTGCCAAATGCCATCAACCAAGTCTGGCATGAATGTTCTGTCTGTGGACCGTGGTCACGCCAAGCATTGACATCGGTATCACCACGACCATGGTCGCAAGTCACGATAACCGTCGTTTGGTCTTTGTAAAAAGGATCACTCTGGATAAGAGCCCATAATTCTTTCAAGAAAGCATCGGTATTGTGTGCCGCATCCAAATAAAGTCGATAGTTGCCAGCATGAGCCCACTCGTCGGTATCTCCATACCCAATGAACACCAGCTTAGGATGACGAGAGCGCATAGCTTCCATGGCATACTCATGGGTCAAGAAATCGAAACGTTCCTCACCCCAATACTTAGGACAAGCATCTTCCAATTTATCCAAGAACTTCTCACGCTCGGTAGGATTCTGTGACATGGCATGACGATAATTGGCATTTACCTCCAAGCCACTTCTTTTCTCATTGAATATCTCTATGAAACGAGCCCAACTGCCAAAGCACAATACCGAGTTCTTATATTCAGGTGCATTGTTTGCCACCTCAAAGACCGTCATGTTAGGATTGGGAAGTGGTCCATTGCTGTGTATATTCTCATCATCGGCATGACCACATAAATCTTCATTGTAGCCTGGATAAGAGAACCACATCTTGTTAGTGACATCCATGGTACATCCCAAGTCACGGTTTCCGATGATTGTGCCATTCTTGGCAATGAAGTCCCAAGTGAAAGGCATCAAGACCTGACGACGTTCCTCAGGAGTATCTTTCCAATAGTTTGCCCTCATGGTCTTGACATCACCAAACTGTTTCTTGTTTATCAGCATGGTATCAGCACCACCGAACAACTCTTGCCAACGATAACCATCCACGGTCACCAACACCACTTTCTGCTCCGCTCTTACCATACTTGGCAACATCATCAATGCAGAAAGCATAGCTAACATTATCTTTTTCATATCTTCTATCTTTTATAATTTTAATATATTACTTCAACCACCAAGGCTTGGCAGTGATCTTGTCATTGTTCTCTCCAAACTGGTTTTTCACAGCCTCCTCCACATTCTGTGTATTATACTTATTCTCTGTGTCAGGATACATCCAGCGATAAGGAATAGGATTGTCCGCCAAATGAGCGAACTCAGGATAACCAGTACGTAGATGCTCAAAGAATGGATCCCAGCCACCTTGGAAGAAACTTACGCAATATTTCTGGAAGACAATACGCTCTATCTTCTGCTCCTGAGACAAATTATCATCCCATTTCACCTCGTCACCATTGAGATAATTGCTTGCAGCCTCATCGGTTACATATTGGACATAGTCACCGCTATATGTATGATACCATGAGAAAGAAGCCCTTACACCATTCTCATAATGCTGCTTGGCATCACCGTCAATCCATCCTCTCACTACTGCCTCTGCCAAAACCTGTTGCAACTCAGCATAACCCATCAAGATGGTTGGTTCGCCAGTAGGGTTGGTACGATAGCGAGAATTAATCTGAGAGATCTTACCATCGCCCACCAAGTTCTTGTTCTCACCATACGGAACGGTAGGATCGCCACCAGCATAGGCAGTGAAGTCAGTAACAGCCTTGCCTGCTGTCGCAGCCACATTAGTAGGGAGAGCATAAAGGAACAAACGAGGATCCTTGCGAACTGCCAAACGGTCGATGAATGTCTTGTCCATATAGAAGCCAGACCACTGTGCATTGAACTGAGGATAACGATTTCCCTCTTGGTCTATGTAAGACAACTGGCCGTTCTCGGCATTGCTTGCCATCAATGGCAACGCTGCCACTTCCTTAAACTCTTGCTGAACATGATGACTGCCCACCGCCGTCTTATGAGAAAGGGTCAACAATACTTTCAAACGGAAAGAATTGACAAGTTTCTGCCACTTGCCTGCATCCCCTCCATAAATGATGTCACCATCCACAGTCTCCTGCTTGGCACTGGCTTGTGCCAGTTCATCATTAGCCTTGGACAACTCATCCAAGATACCAGCGAACACCGTCTCTTGGGTATCATACTTCGGAGTAAACTGTACCTTGCTCTCTCCAGCCAAAGCCTCCGTATAAGGGATGCCGCCAAACCTCAAGGTCAAGTTATAGAAATAATAAGCACGGAAGAAATGATACAGTCCGTCATATACGGTCTCACCAGTTCTGTCGGCTTCCTCCTTCAACTTGGTGACCTGAAGAAGTTCGTTGTCATAGGTACTGAAACTACCTCTGTTCCACTCATAAAACTGCTCGGCATTATGCCCATCGGTTTGTACCACCATCTTATCGGCATACATACCACCAGTACCACGAGAGAAAGCACTCTCGCAAACATTAGGGAGAATGAGCTTAGGAGAAACCTCCGTTGGGTCATTTGGATTATCATTGATATCATCAAAGCTATTACATGAACAGCACAAAGCGCCAGCAAGAGCCAAAGACATGAATATTTTTGCTTTCATCTTATTTTCTCATTTTAATCTTGTTAGAATTTCACGTTTACTCCAATACCGACATATCTTGCCGTAGGGTCGGCAGCACCACTGTCCCCACTGGTATCACCACTTACATCTGGGTCTACGTATGGTACTTTCGCCCAAAGGAACGGATTGTTGCAGAACAAGGTGGCTGTAAGCCCCTTGACTACGAAGTTCTGTGGCAACAAACAATGGAAATCGTATGTCAGGCTAATCTGGCGTACCTTTAGATAGGTACGGCTGAAAGTATTGGCGAAGAACTTGTCCATCTTGTCGGTCACGTTGGCACGATAAGGATAGTTCTGGCACCATGACTGCCAATCCACGGCATTCGTAAACTTCTCATATTGTCGAGTATCCGAAACTATATTTCCATGTACGTCATAAGAAACCTCACCACTAACAACACGTACTGCATTGGGAACAAAGACTGGTTTGCCTGTGGCATATTCTTCGTCACGATACATCACAGAGTTAGGATGCTTGCCTCCCCACCACATCTTAGGACTCAAGTTGGAGTACATCAAGCCACCAATGGCAGCGTTCAACTCCACGCCTAAAGTGAAATCATTCAAGCGGAAAGTATTCTGCATACCCAATCTTACGTCAGGCTCATAATGGCCTATATTTCTGGCGTATGGGTCTTTCTGAGGCTGACCGTTGGCATCCACAATGACACGCCCCTCTGGGGCACGCTGCCAAACTGTGGCATAATAAGCATCGGCACGGTCACCTTTCTTCAAGTTGCCAAAGTATTCTTCATCACCATAAATCTTGGTTAGCTTACGGACACTGTGACTGGCATTGAAATTAAAGTCCCATTTAAAGTTCTTGGTCTGGATTGCCTTCACACCCAAGATAAACTCAATGCCATTGGTCGTATAAGTATTGCCATTAATCTTACGAGAATCAAAGCCAGAAGCCTGTGAGATCAACATATCCAATATCTGGTTGGTATCCAAGGAACGATAATAACTGAAATCCAACGAGATGCGCTTCAAGAACGAAGTAGAGAAGCCTAACTCGAACTGCGTTGTCTTTTGTGGCTTGATATTGGCATTGACCAAGGCAGACGGATAACTTACCACGGTATTGCTACCCCATGATGTCTCCTTATTATATACCTGTTGAATCTGGTAAGGGTCCAAGTCACTTGACACCGTAGCCCAAGAACCTAAGATCTTCAAGTAATCCACAAACTTTGGCATCTTGATGTAGTCTGACACTACGGAACTCAAAGCTACCGATGGATAGAAATAAGAATTATAGCCTGATGCAATCGTAGACGACCAGTCGTTACGACCTGTCAATGTAAGATAAGCATATTTGGAAAGGTCAAGGTTGATAGAGCCATAGATACTTTTGATTTCTTTCTCGTTACGTGTTCCCCAAAGAGAATTGTCAGAACTGTAAGTCAAGATAGAACCTGTTGAATTCTTCAAGGAATAAATGCCTGGTACATTCAGACCGTCTGTAGAGGCATAGTCGTTACGATAACGACGATAAAACACAGAACCACCAGCATTGACAGTAAGGTTGATGTCATCCAAGAAACTCTTGGTATAAGTTGCCAGCACATCAGCATCCACATTATCCTGACTGACATTCCATACCTTGTAAGCTCCCTCACGAGAATCGCCATAGTTCAAGTAAGACTTTGGTATCTTGCTCTCCGTAAGGTTACGCTTAGAGCGCAAGGATACACGCCCCATCACACTCAACTCTGGCAACAACTGATAGTTCAACCTCAACTGTCCAGTAGTAACGTTGCGACGCTCAGAGTGTGTTGCCTGACTCAAGGCAAAATAAGGATTGTTATACCAAGCATAGTTATAGTTGGCTTGCTTATATCCCTCCATACCCGGTACCCATTGATGGTCCTTGAGCTCACGGATGTCAATGTCATCTCCCATCCACTCTACGATAGAATACATGAAGTTGGATGGATGATAGCCATAGTCTGGATAATTAGGGGATACCACCATATTATAGTTCAGCATGGCATCCAATGTCAGCTTATCAGATATATTGAACGTAGAATTGAAGTTCAACCCACCTGTATGCAAGGAAGTTGACGGAGCTTGACCTTTCTGATAAGCATACTGTCCCAAGACATACACCTTGGCTTTCTTGCCTTTATAAGACAACGACAAGGTATTGTTGGTGATGATGCCTGTCTCCAAGAAGTTCTTCAAGTTGTCATGTGAAGTCAAGGGTAATGCAACACGTTCATAACGACCTTGGTCGTCATACTTGGTACCCTTCACACTACCCCACCAAGGAGTTTCCTCACCTGTGACCTTATCACGGATCGGACTATTCCATTGAGGAGCCATATTGCCTACATCCAACTTAGGTCCCCATTCCATGTCATCATCCGACTTTCCACCACCTTCACCGTCCCAGAAAGCATACTGTCCATTGGAGCCACTGCCATACTGATGTTGTGTCTTAGGATAAGCTACGAAACCAGCAGTCACCATATCCTTGGTGGAGAAATTGATTTCTATTCCCTCCTTGTCAGCTTGCTTAGTAGTAATCATGATGGCACCGTTCTTTCCTCTTGCACCATAAAGTGCAGAAGCTGCCGTACCTTTCAAGACATTGATGCTGGCTATGTTCTCACTTGAGATGTCAAACATATCTGATTCGATCGGCACACCGTCCAATACTATCAACGGAGTATGACCACGCAGCGAGAAAGACGGAGTCTCGAACATACTCGATGGCACCGAGACGGTAAGACCAGCCACCTGTCCTTGCAAGGAAGAACCTACGTTCATATTGCCTTGTGCCGCAAGGTCCTTGCCTGAAACTTGCTGAGTGGTATAACCTAACTTCTTCTTTTCTTGCTTAATACCTATCGCCGTTACAACTATCTCGTCTATATTCTGAATGTCAGACTCCAACATAACATCAAGACTGGTTCCAGTCACTTTCACCGTCTTAGTCTTATCACCCAAGTAAGTGACTTCCAACAACGCATTCTTACCAGCATTGATGGTATAGTTGCCATCAATATCCGTCACAACGGCTGCATCCGTACCTTTCACTTTTACTGTGGCTCCTGCAACAGGTCCCATCTTGTCTGACACTTTACCTGTAACCTTCATTGACTGTGCCATCAGCGAAGCATTGACACACAGCAAACAGGCCAGTGTTGTTAATTTCTTCATAATCTTTTTACCTTAGTTATTCTTTATTTAAGCATCACCTTTGAGAAAAGAGCAACCAGTTGCTTATAGTCTTTCTTGCTATTCCTCAAAGCTTTCTCAAACGATTTGCTATCTTCTGAGTAGAAAGCCGAGATGGCAACATTCAATACTTGGTTCATCTGCCCTGCAGCTTCTTCTTCAGAAATCTTGTGACCTTTCATCTCATCTTCCAACCCTTTGGAAACTTTTCTTACGGCATTGAACAAATCACCTTTCTTTATTACTATACGAGTAGTAGGGTCACCCGGAACAACAGGGATGCGCTTTACACAAAGTCCCTGAAGCTGGTCGTAAAGGAATGCACTCTGCTTGCCGAACTCTGCATCGCCAGAAATCTGCTCCAACTGCTGTTCGGTAGGCTGAGCTACACTATAAATAAATTCCCATGTAGGAGTAGCACTGCTTGTATTCTCAGTACCAATCTCTCTTTCGTTTCCTGCAAATGTTGCTAAGACAGAGCAAAGCAACATAACAATCATTAATTTTACTTTCTTCATAATCATCATAAATCTTGTCTTTATCGTTTCTGGGTGCAAAGGTAGTGTCTCTAAATTACAGACAAAATTCAATGACTATACGATATGATTACTTATTTATTGCTATTCCTTTACATTTCTAAAGATATGTAAAATACTTATAATGCGTGTCGTCCTTTTCGCTTCCTTGCACTTGGTGTTAAGACATTTTTACATTTAACGTTCCAAGTACAAAAAACATACTGAAAAGGGTGGATTATTTGCTTGTTTTTATATAGAATTCCCCTAAACCAAGGAGGAAGAATTAACTGATTATATACAAAAAGGAGGAAATATTGATTGAATTATGCACCTCTTGCTAAGAGGTGCATAATTTCATGGTGCAAAAATAGGATATTTATTTGATATTTGCAAGTTTTTATAGAAAAAAATGATATTTAAGTTCAAAAAAGTCAAGTATTTACCTTAAAAGGCTACATGTTAACAGTTTACACCTTATTAATATATATTAAAAGGGGACAGAAATCACTGAAATTTAAAAATATGCAAAAAAAGAGACATTATTTTATGCACTTCTTAGCAAGAGGTATATAACGGTACAAGAATATACATTTAAAATTGCAAGAAAATGCAGAAACGATTATTAACTTTGATGGTCTGCTTGACAATGGGAGCAGGTCTGATGTGGGGGCAAAGACCTCCAACAAACAAAACTGAGACTGCAGAAGAGTACAAGACATTGATCGCTGATGATGATTCTTTGTACTGGTCTCTGAAGACAAACCTACTTTACGATGCCATGCTTATTCCTAATATCTCAGGAGAGCTTTATATTGGACAAAAATGGTCATTGGGAGCAGGAATCTGGTACACCAGGCTTAGCAAGGACAAGAGCCACAGGTACTGGCGTACATACGGAGGTGGAGTGAACTTGAGAAAGTATTTCGGTACACAAGCTGACAAGAAACCACTCACAGGACATCACCTCGGCATGACAACCCAAATGATGATGTATGATTTTGAGTTTAGCGGTACAGGGTATATGTCCGACTTCACCTACTCATTCGGCATCGAGTACGGATACTCTTTCCCTATCGGCAAGCGCCTGAACCTTGACATGGGTATTGCATTTGGTTACCTCGGTGGTAAATATAAGAGGTATAGACCTATCGACACTCATTATGTGTGGCAAGAGACAAAGAACAAACACTGGTTTGGTCCTATTCAGGCAGAGATTACACTTGCTTGGCAATTCGGCAAGACGAATATCAATAAAAGAAAGGAAGTACATTATGAGACATATGAATAAGATAACAACAGCACTGGGTGCCGGTCTCGCTTTATTGGCAATGGCATCATGTAGCCAAAAAGAACTCTGCTATACACATCCTCACACAGAGAATGTGAATGTGGTGTTCGACTGGAAGAATGCCCCAACAGCACAACCTACAACCATGTCACTCTATACATTTGAAAAAGATGGTGGTGGAAATATGCGCTATGAATTCACCAATTATCATGGTGGAAAAGCTGACTTGGCATCAGGTGTTTACGATGCCCTGTGTATCAACAGTGACGGTCCTCGCAACTTCTTCCGTAACATTGAGAAACGTGAGACATTCGAGGTTTATACACAGGAGGCTACTATGATGGAAGACATTAGTGAGATGACTATTAACTTACCGCGTGCCAGAGGTACAGAGAAAGAACGCGTAGTGTCACAACCTGATGGTATTTGGGGCGATGTCACGACATCACCGTTCGTATTAAAGCTTGATGATGGCATACAAGATATCAACCGTACATTGACACTTTATCCAAAACCTCTCTTCTGTACTTACACCGTGGAAATCCGAAATGCCCAGAATCTGAAATATGCACGTGGTATCTCGGCAACATTATCAGGATTAGCTGGTGGTATGATGGTTGAGACCGCCATCCCTACTGAAGAATTGGTTACTGTGACTTTTGGTGTTGAGAAACAAAAAGACGGAACTACAGTCAGTGGCAGTTTCCGCACATTCGGCTACAGTTCCAAACAACAAAAACCAGAGCATAAACTGGTAGTATACGTTGTGCTTGACGATGGAAGTCGTAGATTGTATACCTATGATGTCACTGACCAAGTACGCAAGGCTACTGACTCAAGGAACATCAAAATAATACTTGATGGTCTCCCATTGCCAAAGCCTATTACCAATGGCAGTGGTTTCAAGCCGTCAGTCAGCAAGTGGGAACTCGTAGAGATTGGCATCAAAGCATAATTTAGGATATAACAACTTTCTAATAGATAGATTGATATAGACGAGTTAATGTTATATTTATTTTTAATCAATTAATTTTAAACATTTATGAAAAAGAAAAGTTTATTTGTGGCTGCATTAGCAGCCTTGACAATGGCAACATCTTGCTCACAAGATGAACAGCAGTCAGTGAACACAGGTCGTGCCATCAGCTTCAACGCTGCATTGGACGTTACCCGTGGTGCTGACATGGTTACCAAAAATTTGGAAGACAATGGTTTCTGGGCTGTAGCTCTTGGTAATAAGGATGGTGGTGACGATATTTATTTTAATGAGAAGTTCACTAAAGAAGGTACTTCTTGGGTATCTAAGGACAAGCATTTCTGGCCTGAGTACGACTTGAAATTTTACGCTCATGCACCAGAGGCTGCGACTAATGGCTTCACAGCGGACAAGAAAAACATTACTGGTTTTACCGTTAACAAAGACATCACAAAGCAAATTGACTTAGTTGCAGGTTATGCCGTTGGCAACAAGACTAACAACTCTACAAAAGGAGTTGAGCTTAGCCTTTCACATGCTCTCTCTAAGATTTCGCTTAAGGTAAAAGGCACAAACACAGCTTATAAGTGTGTTATCAAGAGTGCAAGCATCGGTAACCTTTCCAACACTGGTGAATTTAACATTGAAACTGCAGAATGGACAAAGCAAGGTGGTAAAGATGTCTATACTCAGTCATGGGTAGGCAGCCCTATTACTATCGATGGTTTACAAGGAACCAAGGATCTTACCATTGACGGTGGTCTTAAGTTGATGCCACAAAACATTACGGCATGGAATTTCAAAAAAGATAAAATTACCAGTACAATGGACGGTACTTATATTTGTATGTACATTGTCTTGACAACAAAAGCTGGCGCAGCCGTTTTTGAGGGAAATACTTATGTACCTGTACCAGCCCTTGCTTGGACGGCTAACAAGCATTATATATATACCGTTGACTTCACCGATGGATTCGGCTATAGAGGTGGTGTAGACAAGCCTAGTGAACCTACTAACCCAAATCCTCCTATTGATCCAGGAACTGATCCTGACAAACCTGTCATCGACACCAAGAACCCAATTAAGTTCATCAATGTCCAGGTGAAAGAGTGGAACAACCAACAGCAGTCAGACATCAGTGGTAAAACCGAGGATAAATAAGTCGTCTTTTTAACTCGATAAATCTTCCCTTGGAGGGAGTTTCTTCTCTTGGAGCTCCCTCCTATTTTATACATTAAAAGAAAAAACGGAATGACAACAAAATATATACTTCCAACCCTGCTCAGCATTGCCCTACCTGTTCTAATGGCAAGCTGCTCTGCCGAAGAGGACAGTACAGTTCGCACTGAACATAGTGCTGTCATCATACCGACAGCAACTCTTAATATGGCTCAAACATCATCGAAAGCTGGTGAGCTATCAGGTCCTGTATCAGGGACAACATTCCCAAAGGATACGAAGAATGTCTTTGCCGTAACAGACTATCTCGGCGATGCTGTGCCAACCAAATACTATAATATCGCCTACTTCCACAACGAACCAGTAAGTTCGGACACCAATGGCGATATGACATTCAACACCCCACAATATTATCCCAGTACGGGAAAACTATACTTCTATGCTTATAGCCCTGTAACTGAGAATGGTTACAACAAGGGAGATGCCACAAAGCAACCTACTGTAACTTTCGACATCGCAGACAAAGTCACTGACATTCTCTGGGCTAAACAAGAGAAAGGAATAGCAGGAGCTGATGCTGGTAAGACACAAGAACATCCATCATTCGCTTTTGAACATAAGCTACAACAACTACGCTTCAAGTTCGTTAAAGGCAGTGGGTTTAAAGATGGATGCAAAGTAACAGAAATTAGTGTCACAGGAAATCCTACTTCCACAAGTGACAATGCCAACAAACTCAAAGGAAAGGCTATACTCAACCTCATTACTGGCAATGTAGCATACGAGGGTGATAATGTGGAACACAAATTGGAGAAACTATCTTGTGACATCAAGGCTGCTGCTGATGCAAAAGAGATAAACGAATGTTTCCTCACCCGACCTGTACAGAAAATCAAGTTGACTATTAAATACACAACTTCTGCAGGTACAGAAAACAGCAAGACAGTCATTGCCAATGTCGACCTCAATGGGGCACAGACAGACAAGGGTGGAAAAAGCTACTTGATCACTATCAACTTCAGCTCAGGACTTGATGTGATTGTTTCTGTCGAGGAAAAGAACAATTGGCATGACTGCGTACAAGACCCACAATCCATTGATTAGTTTCATTAAAAATAAGGATATGAATACAAAGATAAAAAAACAACTGTTTTTGGCAATGACAGCTCTGGTGTTCACTGCCTGTTCTGAAAACATCCTTGATGAACAGACATTCTCAAGTTCCAAGGGGCGCAGTGCCAATGTACAACTCAATGTAAGCACTGCTTCCGAGCAAGGAGAAGCACCTGACACGAGAGCTATCCAACCTAAGTCTGTAAATGAAGGAACAGATGCCAATTACACAGTAAGCGACTTCTGGTTACTGGAATATGGAGCTGACGGAAATCTGATGAAAGTCGATGGTTCACCCATGGTTCAGTACATTACCATGACAGAACTCAAGTCAAACGAAAACAAACTTAACATACAATTGCCGAGTGAAGGAAGTAGCGATATTTATAAGTGTGTAATGATAGCCAACACACATGATAAAGACTTCTTCAAGAAAGACGACACAACTCCATACAATACCCTTGAAAAACTCAAGGGGTTCACTAAGGACATAACATCATTTGAAGACACCTATAATAGCACTGGAGGAACAAAAGATCTTTACCTAAGTTGTGTTGCTGAAGTGAACAGCACATCAACCAGTCTTAACTGCAAATTCTACCGCAATGTAGCCAAACTCACATTGCAATTGAAGAATGCAGAAAACTCTGGTATGCAACTTACAAGTGTACAAATCTGCAATGTACCTAACAAAATGGCATATGCAGACCGTTTATATGATGGTAATACGGCTCAAATGGCATCTGGAGCGACAACAACTGATATGCCAGAAGACCCTATCCAGATGGCTGAGGGAACTAATCTTAGCTTTATATACTATTTACCTCGCAACTGCCAAGGTAAAGATGAAAGCATCACCGATGTAAAATATAAAAACACATCTAATGCAGCTACCTCTGCCACCTGTGTCAAGGTGTATGCAACAGAAATCAAGACTGATAATCCATATTGCTATACTTTTTACTTAGGTGAAAATATGACTACGGATTTCAATGTGCTATCCAACTATCACTATACACTTCCTATTACCATTTCTGCACCTGGTGATGCAAAGACTGACCCTCGTGTTGAGAATCTTGGTTCTGTAGAATTAGAGGCAAACTGTATCATGATGAATTCTACAAAAATATATTCCATTATCCCAGCCCATCGTATCAATCTATTCTGGGATAGTGAAGATGGAAATAAGAACAATGTCATAGGCAGTGATACAGAATGGACAGCCGAGGTAATTTGGAGTGATATTGAAGATAAGAATGCCATTGTATTCTGCGACAAATCTGGCAGCAAGAGTTCTTCCACTTATTCAGGCAAAGGTATATCAGCATTGTATTTCAAACGTGGTTCTAATACTCAAAGAAATGCTAATATTCTAATTGGCATCAAAAAGAAAGATGCAACACAAGATGACGGTTATTTATGGAGCTGGCATCTTTGGCTTACAAATTACAATCCTAATATTGCCGCAGCTAAAAAACCTTGGGAGCAAGATGTATATAAAATCGGTGTCACCAATGGATCTGTTTATCGTTATACTGATGAGCCTTCTCTTTATTCTTCTTATCATACTTGGAGTGAAAAAGATGGGAAATATAAAGATAAATACATCATGGATCGAAATTTAGGAGCTATTGCAACAACAGAACCAACACCTGACGATGAATTTGAAACGTATTGTGGTTTACTTTATCAATTCGGTCGTAAAGATCCATTCGTCAACACTGGTATAGCACTATATAAAGATGGCACATTACTGGACTCATATACTGATGATGGAGGAAACCAAGACTACGTCGTACTTGTTAATAATGGTAAAGCAAGCAAGTTCATGGATGGTGTTAAAAATCCTATTCTTTTCTATACGAAAAATACCGGGATTGATGGTGACTGGGTAACTTCTAGCACTAATAGAAATGACTGGAAAAATCCTGACTGGTATACTTCTGAAAGTGGAAAGTCATTCTTTGATCCTTGCCCTAAGGGGTGGAAAGTTCCCCAAAAATATACGTGGAATAATTTTCCAAGAAATAGAACTAATTATGGAAATGGTTATGGTTTTAATATTAGCCAAAACATTACGACATTCTATCCAAGCATAAGATCCCGTTTTCCATCTTCAGGAAGATACGAGTACAGTACCGTAGAAACAGGTTACTGGAGTTCAACAATAGTAATAGGTGCCGGTGGTAGGGGTGGAATAAGTTCCACTTTATTTTTCTCTCCCCTCAACGAAGAAACATTCGATCCACTTTTTCCAAAAGAACGTGCATTTGGACTTGCCGTCCGTTGCGTCCAAGAATAAAACAAGTGATATGAAGAAAATGCTATTGGTGACATTGGGAATTTTGTTGTGCTTAGCTTCTTGTAATGGGGGAAATCAAAGAGAGGCTGTAAAGCTGACTACTTCTGATAGAGACAAGTCGGCAGATGACAGGCTTCACCAAGCCGAGCGATATTGGAATGGATTTGACTATACCGATTCTCAAACGCTTATAGACACGGTGAAACTAACAAAGACTTTCTTTGATTGGGTACTTCTGCTGGGGAACTTGCCCCAGCAGGAGGCTGTCCCCTTGATGGCACGGTTCATCAGGGATGGGAACGAGGCTCCACAGATGCAGCTTCGGTTGCTTGAACTGGGAGAGTCCATATTGAACGACCCCAACTCCCCTTATCGCAATGAGGAGTTGTATATCCCTATGTTGGAAGCTATCATCGGTGCTCCCA
>CAKQXI010000049.1 GCA_934281565.1 uncultured Prevotella sp. | reverse complement strand
ACCATTGATGAGCATCCATCTGCTCCTTTATATTATGCCTACAAGGACGATGAGCCAATCGTAAAGAAGATAGAGGATGTTGCTTTCAACCTCTATGGCGCAGGTTCCGTTACATTGAGTGAATCGGCACAAGCCATGATTGAAGAAATCAAGAAGTTGGGTGCCGAGCATTTCCCTATCTGCATAGCCAAGACTCAATATAGCTTCTCTACCGATGCCAAGGCATACGGTCCTACCGAGGGCTACGAGTTGCACGTAAGGGACATCACCGTCAACATGGGTGCAGAAATGATAGTTGTCATTGCTGGTCCTATCATGCGTATGCCCGGTTTGCCTAAATCTCCACAAGCTGAGCGCATCGATGTCGTAAATGGAGAAATCACTGGATTATCATAATAAGTAGAAGTTAAAGGAGTGATACTCCTTTAACTTTTCCATACATACAGCTCATAAATATGACAATAACCCTTATCATCTTATTTTTAACTGTTGCCATGTTTATTTGGGGCAAGGTTAGAGCCGACATCGTGGCGTTAACAGCCTTGGCATCATTACTTATCTTCGGTATTCTCACACCCTCGGAAGCACTGGCAGGCTTTTCCTCCCCTATCGTCATCATGATGATAGGCTTGTTTGTCGTAGGAGGAGCCATCATGCAGACAGGACTTGCCAAGCTGACAGGCAACAAGCTCATGGCTCTGTCGCATGGCAACGAGACCATAACCTTTCTATTAGTGATGATAGTCACAGCTTTCATTGGGGCTTTTGTCAGCAACACTGGCACCGTAGCTCTCATGATGCCTATCATCATGAGCATTGCCACAGCATCGGGAATGCAGTCGTCTCGTTTCCTTATGCCACTTGCTTTCGCTGGTAGCCTTGGAGGAATGCTGACACTTATCGGTACACCTCCCAACTTGGTCATTGACGAGACCTTGACCGATGCCGGTTATGAGCCATTGGCATTTTTCTCTTTCTTTCCCGTAGGCATCATCTGCATTGCCATCGGCATTATTGTACTGATGCCTCTCAGCCGATTGTTTCTCAACAAAAAAGGGCATGGAAAGAAAAAGAAGAAAGATAAGTCGCCCAATGACTTAGTGAAAGAATACCAACTGCTTGACAACATACATCGTTTCATCGTTCCCAGCAAAAGTACGATGGTTGGGGCAAGTCTCAAGGAGTTAGATGTGCAGAAACGCTATGGAATATCCATCATCGAGATAAGGAACGAAAAGAAACTGCGATTTGGACTGATGAAAGATGTTAACCAGCGAATGCCTTGGAGCGACAGTATCATCCATGAGCAAGACATTCTCTACCTGATGGGAAACGATGAAAGAATGAAGCAACTGGCGAAAGACTATGGACTAAGGAAGACAAGAGACGTCCATATCGACTTCTATGACCTTGGACTTGCTGAAATCGTAGTGATGCCTACCTCGCAACTTGTAGGACTACGCATCAAGGAAGTAAAACTACGCAATCGTTTTGGCATCAACGTACTTGGTATCAAGCGAGAAGACGAATACATCACGGAAAATCTTATAGAGCGCAAGCTCCATAAAGGCGATGTCCTCTTGGTACAGAGCACTTGGAAGAACTTAAGTCTGCTGAACAGCGACAACGACAACTGGGTGGTACTGGGACAACCGGAGAAATCTGCCGACAAGGTTCTCTTGGACTATAAAGCACCTATGGCTGCCATCATCATGCTACTGATGATAGCAACGATGGTATTCGACTTTATCCCTGTCGCACCTATCACTGCTGTTATCATCGCAGGATTATTGACCATATTCACAGGATGCTTCCGAAATGTCGAGGCTGCATACAAGACCATCAATTGGGAGAGTATCGTGTTGATTGCTGCCATGATGCCTATGTCTACTGCCTTGGAGAAGACAGGTGTTTCATCAATGGTATCAAGAACCTTGGTTACCAGTCTTGGCAGCATGGGACCTACGGCACTCCTTGCAGGAATTTATTTCACCACCTCGCTGCTCACCATGTTCATCAGCAATACAGCGACAGCCGTACTGATGGCACCTATCGCCTTGGTTGCAGCCCAGCAAGTTGGTGTAAGTCCATACGCTTTCCTCTTTGCCGTAACCTTGGGAGCCAGTATGTGCTTCGCTTCCCCTTTTTCCACGCCTCCCAATGCCTTGGTAATGAAAGCTGGCCAATATACTTTCATGGACTACATAAAGGTAGGTTTGCCTTTGCAAATAATAATCGGCATCGTGATGACATTCATCTTGCCCTTACTCTTCCCTTTTTAGGGAAGAGTCTTGTCTAAAACTAAATTCACAACCACAATACAACTGATTATAAAAGTTGTTGAGCCTCAACAATTCTCCCCTTCTTAGTTGCAGACCACCCTTACGCCAATTTTGGTCCCACCATTCCACATCAGGGCAATCAGCAACGGCTACATGACCAGCCATATCTATCTGATGGATGCTTTTCCATCGAGAAGAAGCCAAAGTCGTTGTCAATAAATGAAATCCATGCGCTTGGGCATACTTGGCTGCACGATGTAAACGGAACTGGAAACAAACGGAACAACGAGAACCACGCTCTGGTTCTTTCTCCAACCCTGTAACTGCCTTGCGCCATTCCTCATGATCATACTCATCCTCTACATAAGGAACACCCTGCGCATCCAAGAAACGGATAATCTCATGCTTGCGGATCTCATACTCTTGCAAGGGATAGATATTCGAATTGGAGAAAAAGACCGTTGGTTTCATGCCATTACGGAGCATACACTCAACAATGGCTGCCGAACAAGGAGCACAACAAGCATGAAGCAACACGGCATGACCATCAGCCTTGCTACCATCGGGTAAAATAAGTTTTATGAATTTATATTGTTCTTCTGGAAGGATTTTCATATCTATACTATATTAATAAAAAAAAAAACAAATGGGGTACAGTCTCACGACAACCCCCATTTGCCCAAATATATGCGAAAACTGATGCAAAGGTACTACTTTTATTTGAACTACCAAACTTTGGAGGCTCTTTTTTTCTCAAAAAGCATAAAAACCTACACTTTTAACTTTTAATTAACAGAAAGTGTTGTCTTTTGGTGGTAATTCTTAAAAAGTGTTTCTTACATCAGCCATTATCTCTCTTAAGGGTGATGATTGTCATTTCAGGCCATGCACCAAGACGGAAAGGCAAAGATCCACCAAGTCCTGCCGATACATAAAGCATTTGGGTACCATTACGATAAATACCTCCCCATTCTTTAAAAGCCAACCGTGCAGGAGTGATAGAACCAAGTCTAATCTGACCAGCATGGGTATGTCCAGAAAGTGTCAGCTGTATTTCTCTCTTGATGGCTTCCTTGCGCCAAAGATGAGGATCATGCGTCAAGAGTATCTTAAAGTCATCACGTGCCACACCTTTCATCGCCCTTTTTAGATTACTACGGTTAGAGAAAGGAGGCTGACCCGCATTCTCCACACCGATAAGTTCGATAGAAGCCATACCGTGGCTAATGGTATGATGCTCATTCATCAACTGTATCCAACCCATCTTTCGTTGTGCCTCAAACAATAACTTCCTATTACGTTTCAAGGCACCAAGCGTATGATCGTTGCCATACTCACAATAATCATGATTGCCCCATACCGAGAACACACCATCGGGAGCATGAAGCTGCTTTAAAATATCAATGTATGGCAGAACCTCAGATGCGGAATTATTAACCAAGTCACCTGTAAACAGCATCATGTCTACTCCCTCACGATTGGCACAATCCACTACTTCCTGTACAAACTCAGTGTTTTTAGGGAATGTACCAAGATGGAAATCACTGAAATGCAACAAGCGGTAACCATCAAAATAAGGAGGTAAGTCAGGAGAAGAAAACGTAATGTTTTTTATCTCCAAACGCTTCCAGCCCTCTAAGAACCCATAAAGAAACCAAGACATGACTCCCAATGCAGGCACCAACGACACCCACCAAGGGAAGATACAATCAAAGAGAATGAATACGATTTTTGGCATCACGGAGAAAAGCAACATGGAGAAAAGTATTCTCACGGAAGCCTTATGGAACAAACCAAATTGCAAACCAAGCTCAGCGATAAGCAACAAGATTGTAGGTATCCACCAAAGGACAGCCAACGGCAAAGCCCACTCTCCCACTCCAATATACCAAAGCCAAGCATCTGGTGCCAACGCCAACAAAAGCATTGACGTTACATATAATGACGATCTAAGTACTTTTTTCATATTCGGTGCAAAGTTACAGCAATTCAAGCAAATTTGTGCCAATCAGTCTACTAATATACGTTAAAAGTAAAGCATCAGAAAGACCGTATGCGAAAAATAATGTAACTTTGCACTCCCAATTCATCAGGTACCATAAATAATATAATTTAGGATAATAGAAATATGAAGAAAAGTCTTTTCTCGTTAGCCTTAGGCACATTCACCTTAGGAATGAACGAGTTCATCATGGAAGGTATTCTTGTAGATGTAGCCGACGACATGAATGTATCCATCCCATTGGCTGGGCATCTTATCTCCGTCTATGCCCTTGGCGTATGTGTCGGAGCTTTCTCACTGGTAGTGATGCACAAATATCGCCCTAAAAACATCTTGATGTTTCTCACAACAGTGATGACCCTGGGCGCACTCTTGGCAAGCATTGCTCCTACATACTGGTTATTATTGTGCGCTCGCTTTGTCGGAGGTTTGCCACATGGCGCTTACTTTGGTGTAGGGAGCATTGTCGCTGTCAAACTGGCAAGAAAGGGCAAAGGAACGAGTGCCGTGTCATTGATGTGCGCAGGCATGACCGTTGCCAACCTAATGGGAGTTCCCTTTGGCACTTATTTGAGCCATCACTTCTCGTGGCGTATGCCTTTCATCATCTCTATCTTCCTGGCACTCATTACCATTTATTGCATCAAGAAGTGGGTTCCCAATGTGGAGGCTCTGCCCAACAACGGCATGAAAGCCCAGTTCCATTTCCTCAAGAACCTCGACCCTTGGCTCATCTTGGCAGCGACGATGCTTGGCAATGGTGGTGTACTCTGTTGGTACAGTTACATATCCCCACTCTTGCAACATGATGGTGGTTTCTCGGCATCAAGCATCTCTGTCTTAATGGTCGTTGCAGGAGTTGGCATGGTATTGGGTAACTTAATCAGTGGCTTTCTTTCCGACCATTTCAAACCCGGCAAGATAGCTTGTGCCATCCAGTTTATTTCAGCAGCGGCATTGTTGGTCATCTTCTTTACTTCCCACATCGGGTGGCTATCGGCTATCCTGATGTTTGTAGTTTGTGGATGCCTCTTTGGCGTCAGCTCACCACAACAATTCCTCATTCTCAAGCACGCCAAAGGTGGTGAGATGCTTGGTGGATGTTGCGTACAAGCAGCTTTCAACTTAGGCAATGCCATCGGTGCTTTCCTTGGTGGCATCCCTGTCAGCTTAGGTATGTCTTACGCTTACCCTGCCCTCGTTGGTGTTCCATTAGGTATAGCAGGTGCCGTTTGCTTACTCATCTTCCATAGAAAATATGAATAACAGTCCATTGGCATAAGCGAAAAAAGGAAAAACTTACCTTATCAAATATAAAAAAGGGAAATATCCTTTGTGTATTTCCCTTTTTTCAATTACCTTTGTATGCCGAAAAGAAAAACAAGAAAATGGCAAGAAGACTTAGAAAGGAAAAACTCCTTATTATCTGCCTCCTATTTGTGGCAGGCATCATATTAATAACCAAACGTTGTGTATCAAGTTGTTCTTCTCCCTCCAAAGAGGAAAAGGATACGATTTCACACGTTCATCTTAACAATTCACTCACCAATGCGATGTCGGAAGGTGATGCTTATCACGAGATGGACTCCCTCATCGAGGGATATTTAAAGAGGTGGGAAATCAATGGTGCCCAACTTGTTATCACTCGCAACGACTCTCTGTTCTATGCTCGAGGATTTGGTTATGCAGATAAGGAAAAGGGTATTAAGATGCAGCCTAACATGGTGATGCGATTTGCTTCTGTATCCAAGCTCATCACAGCCGTAGGCATCATGAAACTCTGGGAAATGCACAAGGTGAAAATGAGTGACAAGGTTTTCGGTGCAAGGGGTATTCTCAATGATACCCTATATAATAACAGCATCAAGGATGAAAGATATTATGATATAACCGTGGAACAACTTCTGCGTCATAAAGCAGGTTTCAACAACTATGCTGGCGACCCGATGTTCTCGACCCGATATATCATCATGCAAAACCATCTCACTACTCCACCCGACCATAAGACTTTGCTCCGTATTCTCTTGAAGCGTCACTTGGGATATACGCCCGGTCAGGCTAAATGCTATTCCAACTTGGGTTATATGTTGCTTTCTATGATTATAGAAAAGAAATCAGGCATGAAATATGAAGACTTCATGCAGAAATATGTCTTGCATCCCGCTGGTTGCTTCGACTTCCATATCGCTGGCACATATTATGAGGACCGCCGTCCTAATGAGGTTAAATATTATATGCACCAAGGTTCGGTCAATGTATATGAATACAACAATAGTGGCAAGATGGTGCCAAGATGTTATGGTGAGAACGATGTCCCTCGCTTGGCTGGTGCTGGTGCATGGTGTGGTTCGGCAGCAGAGTTATCTCGTTTGATAGCTTCCATCGATGGCATACCTTATGTCAAGGACATTCTCAGCAAGAAAAGCATTGAGTTCATGACCAAGGAACAACCCGACCACAACTTCTCCGTAGGTTGGAACTATACGGCAAATGGGAAGCCTTGGATACGCACTGGCTCTCTTTCTGGAACATCGGCACTTGTATTGAAGTATCCAGACGGACAATGCTGGATACTTATCACCAACACCTCAACTTGGAAAGGGCATGGTTTCTCTAACGACTCCATGGCTTTCTTTGAGAAACTGAGAAAGAAATACATGGACAGGATGCCTAAGAAAGACTTGTTTCTGCTCAAGTAATACGGATTACGGAATATCCTCTCAATATTACTGAAAATATTGGGAGGATATTTGTTTTTCACAAATAATTTATATCTTTGCATCGAATAATAATAATTAGTGGAATATGGCAATACTAAATACTGAATGTATCAGTGAATACAACAAACTGGTGGGTGTCGAAACCTTGCATCCACTGGTAAGCGTCATCGACCTGTCGAAGTGCAAGCCCATGCACCACATCCGTCATACACTGGGCTTCTATGCCGTGTTTTTGAAAGACGTGAAATGTGGTGACATCATATATGGTCGCCAGAAATACGACTATCAGGAAGGTACTGTTGTTTGTATGGCACCGGGACAGGTAGTTGGCTGTGAAGACAATGGTGAAGTGTTTCAACCTAAAGGATGGGCACTTCTTTTCCATCCCGACTTGATACATGGTACCTCACTCGGCAAACATATCAAGGAATATACATTTTTCTCTTACGAAGCTAACGAGGCACTGCATCTTTCAGAGCGTGAGCGCACTATCTTCATTGATTGTTTGCAGAAGATACAACTGGAGTTGGAACATGATGTTGACCGTTTGAGCAAACGACTTATTGCAACCAACATCGAACTACTGCTGGACTATTGCTTGCGTTTCTACGAGCGTCAGTTTATCACTCGTGAGAATGTGAACAATGACATCCTTACTCGCTTCGAATCTTTGTTAGACAATTACTTCACTGGTGACAATGCCATACAGAAAGGTCTGCCATCCGTTAAGTATTGTGCCAGCGAAATGTGTCTTTCTCCTAATTACTTCGGAGACCTTATTAAAAAAGAGACAGGAAAAAGTGCACAGGAATATATCCAAAGCAAGATTATCAGCATCAGCAAGGAACGTATTCTTGATACGAGCAAGTCTATCAGCCAAGTAGCTTATGAATTGGGATTTCAATATCCACAACACTTTACCAGAGTATTCAAGAAAGCGGTTGGCATGACACCAAATGAATACCGAACAGAGGCTAAATTACTATAAATAACTATCATACTTAGCTGTCGTAAATAAGTCACTTAGGATGCCTAAGTATGGCACTTAGGCACCCAAAGTATGATAGTTATAATCCTTATTTCAATAAATCTGTAACATCGTTCAAGTTTCCATCATTCTTTGCTGGAGTGATACCCAAGAGATGGTTCAGCAAAGGATAGACATCAACATTCTTGAATGTATGTTCCTTGATATAGTCATTCTTGAAGTCAGGACCAGCAGCACGGAAGATAACGTGCATATCGCTATAAGTTGGATCAAACCCATGATTACCAGCAAGAACTTTAGACTTATCACTGAAAACCCAACCAATATCTGAGATTACAACAATATCCGCAACATTCTTGTTTGTTCCATAGTTGAGATAAGCAGGCATCTCATTCTTTTTCCAAGCTCTGATATGAGGCACTTTAGCCAATGCCTTCAATATCTTAGCATCACAACCCTTGTTTGGATAAATCATTGTAGGGAAACCATTTGCTATATCTTTGTACCAAGACTTGTCAAGATAGTTTGCTAAGTTGATGATGCGCTCATTGGAATTACGGTCCATTCCATGGTCGGCAGTAACAATCAAGTTGATGTTCTTGCCATCGGGCATACGCTGAATATCATTCCATAATTGTCCAAGAAGACAATCCAATGTTTCCACTTGCTTGCGAGTCTGCTTGCTCTCTGGTCCATAAGTATGCCCAGAATGGTCTGGCTCATCAAAATATGCCATAATCAACTGTGGTCGCTCATTCTCAGGGAGTTTCAACATTCGTTCAATCTCTACTATTCGCTCCGTGAAAGTAAGCAGAGGTTTCTTCTCGTAATTGTGGTATATATAAGGATAAGTGCCTTGTATGGCAACATCTGAACCAGGCCAATAAACCACACCTACCTTCTTGCCTTGTTTCTTTGCAGTAATCCAGATTGGTTCACCACCCCAGAAACGAGGGTCTTGCTTAGTTTCCTTATTTCCCAAGCTAAAAACCAATCCACTCTCTTGATCCAAGAAAGTATTGGCGATAATACCATGATGGTCTGGCACCAATCCTGTTGCCAAGGTATAATGATTTGGGAATGTCACAGATGGGAATGATGGTTGCATTATTGCCTTTACTCCCTCTTTACCTAATTGATCCAAGAATGGTGTGTTATACATTTCTGGATAATCCCAACGACAACCATCTAACGAAATAATAATTGTGCGATGCTCTTGTGCAGAAACATTCAATAGCCATGATACTGCACAAATCAATAGTGATAAAATTTTCTTCATATTCATAAATATTTATATGCTACAAAAGTACACTTTTTATTTATAATGTACAAACAAAAGAGAAAGAAAAAGGATGCACCTTTAAAAGAAAGATGCATCCTCTTAACTTTAATATCTAAAATTAGAATGTATACTTCAAACCAATCTGACCACGCCAACGGCTGTAGTAGTCATTATATGAGTGCATCTGGTAGTCACCCTCATGCAAGAACTGGAACTGACCATTGCCACTGTAAGTAATTGGAGAGTAATAACCTGTCGTGGTATAGAAACGTCCCCACTTCTTGTTAAGCATATTACCTACGTTCAGCACATCGAATGAGAGTTGTACAGAATGAACATCCTTACCAACCTTGAACTTATAAGTCTGAGCCAAATGGAAGTCAAAGTGGTGCTCGAAAGGCAAGTTATCAGCATAACGCTCATAATACTCACCACGATGCTTGCTCATATACTTATCACCAGCAATCCATGCTTTCATGTTGGCTCTCTGCTGATCCTCTGTATAATTCTTATTTGCCTTGAAAGACATCTGGTCAATTTGCTCGTCTGTTGGAATAAAGATCAAGTCGTTGCCATTTGAACCATCACCATTGATATCACCATAATAATAAAGGTTATATGGTACGCCCGTAGAACCTGTGTAAATCAAGCCTACTGTTGTATTCCAATGCTTTGCATAATCCTTATGATAGAAAGCTGATACCTTAATCTGGTGAGGGATGTTGAATGCAGAGTTACCTAACTCTGGCTCATTTGGATTGGTACGAATGTAGTTGTAATTGAAATTAGACTGAGCGACTGAAGATGTTCCACAGTTAATGCTCTTTGACCTTGTATAAGTATAAGATGCGCTCAAATCCAAACCAAAGTCAAAACGCTTAACAGCAGATATTGAAAGGTTATATGTATACCCCTTGCTTGTATTGTCAAGCTCATAGATATGTGCAAACTGCTTATGATCCTTATCGGTTGAAGTTATGGAAGCAAACATTGGACGATTGTCAAAAGACAAAGAACTATAAGACTCACCAAGTGTCTTGCCTGTGGCATCAATTGCCAAGTCCTTATAATAAACATCGTTCAAGTTCTTGGAATAAACTCCCTCAAGAGTGAAATCAATACCTGCAAGGGTGAAGTCCAAAGCCAAATCATATCTTAAGTTCTGGGCGAACTTGAATTTCTTTGAGAATACATTGATATTCTGGGAACCAGAAGCAGATAACTGCTTTACATTTTCAGACTGTTCAACCTGTTCCAACAAAGATACGTTGTTCAAGTTACCACTATATTTTTGCTCAATGTATTGTTTTTTACTGTTGTCCCATTTCAAGACTTTTCCATCAGCATTCATGGCAGTTGTACCATATACGTTATAGACTGATGTCTGGATACCTGTATTAGTAAAGTTGTTGCTCAACCATACAAATGGGATACGACCAGTAAAGATACCGATACCGCCACGAAGCAACACATTGTATTTCTTATTCAAGTTCCAGCGGAAACCAACACGAGGAGACCACATTGGTGTAGCTTTCAACTTGTGATTGGTCTCTACACCCCAACCCATAGATGCTGCATATTCATTAAATGGTGCATTTTCTGTAGGAGCATCAAAGAGCATAGGGATGTCCATACGAAGACCGTATGTCAATTCAAACTTATCTGTTGCATTCCACTTATCTTGAGCATAAAAGCCAAGTTGTCCTGCAGCGAAATCTGGTGCCCAACGTGGGTCACCTGTCACATCAATATTAGCCACGCCATAACGATACTGGCTCAAGGTATTATAGTAGATAGTAGAACCATCCTGTCCCTTGGTTGATGCCAGAGCCTGACCATTTGCGAACATCTTAAAGTCATCGACATTGTTGAAGTAGTAAGAACCGTATGCATCTTGGATGAACAAGTTCCTGAACTTGTAATACTCGCCGTGAGTACCGAATGTCAATGTATGGTTGCCATAATATAAGTTCAAGTTGTCAGTGAATGAAACAATATCTTGGTTCAAAGAGTTTGCCGTTGAAGAACGCTCTGTACCAAAGCTAAGAGTACCACCACCGACATTCTTGATTTGAATCATAGGAGATGTTCCGTATGGAGCACGCTCATCACGAACTCGTACGTATGAAGCCTGGAACTGGTTGTTTACCTTGTCACTGAAAGTACTATTCAACTCAGCTGTGAAAGTATTGGTCACAGACTTAAAATCAAACTGATAATCCGAAGCATTCAAATATGCGGCAGAACTGTTTCCATTCAACTGCTTTGCAGAAACTAAACGCCAGCCAAAAGTAGCCTTGTGCTTATCGTTGATATTCCAATCCAACTTAATGCCAGCCTTATCTGACTTCGTGTAGTTCTTTGGATTGTCAAATGAACCTGTATAACCTTTAGACTTCAAGATATCCAATACTTCCTGTGCTGCGGTAAAACCATCTTGCCCCAACTTTGAAGCTTCTGAGCCTAAGCCATAGGCATTAGGATATTCTTTATTGGATTTCTCGTAGTTAGCAAAGAAGAACAACTTATTTTTAATGATAGGACCACCTAATGTAATACCGTAACGATACTCTTTCTCATCATTATACTTCTCACTATCCTTGCCATTCATCATGGTATATTTTGAACCAATGAGAGACTGATTCAACCAGTCACCATATACAGAACCATGGAATTCATTTGTACCAGACTTTGTGATTGCATTGATAGAACCACCAGTGAAACCAGACTGACGAACATCAAATGGTGCAATACTTACCTGAACCTGATCAATGGTCTCTGTTGAAATTGGCTGAGTACCAGCCTGTCCACCATTTTGACCATTAGAAGTAAGACCGAACACATCATTATTTACAGCACCATCAACTTGGAAGCTATTATAGCGGTTGTTGGTACCTGCAAAAGACATAGAACCAGATTGCGAAACATTAACCAATGGATTCATACGAGTAATGTCACCAATACTATGGCTAATAGAAGGCATATTGGCTATATCGGTTGAGCTATAGCTTGCTGCAGCACCTGTCTTGCTTGCATTCAACCCTTTCTTACCTGTCACCAATACTTCGCCCAACACTGCTGCATCTTCCTCCAACTCATTGGAAAAATCTGCCATTTCACCCAACTTCAAGAACAAGTCATCAACAACCTTGTTCTTGTAACCAATGTAAGAAATCTCTACCTTGTAGGGACCACCTGCTCGCATACCTTGAATGGTAAAGCGACCAGAAACATTGGATACCGTCTTGTAAACAGAACCCGTTGGAACATGTGTAGCTGTAATCGTTGCACCAATTACATCTTCACCATTGGCAGTGACTTTACCACTGATACCAGAAGTTGTAACCTGTGCCATTGCCGCTGATACCACAAACAGCATCATAGCAATGAGTAAATGCAATCTTTTCTGCATACCTTAATTTAAAAATTAGTTAATAAATGGGAGGTTTTTAACCTCATTTTTACTTTTATGCTGCAAAATTAAACAAAATTTTCGATATAAATGTTACAACCACATGAAAATGTGTTTTTTTTGATATAAAAAATCCGCATTAAGTAAATAATGCGGATTTTCTTTAGTCTTTTCTGAACCAAATTCTCATCACCTTACGACGAATTGCAATTATATTCAATACTGATACAATCAAGAACAAGACCACTCCTAACAATATAGCTGGCAACATACTGCCTTCAGCTATATCTGGGAACAGGGTCTCTATGAAGTCCATATAATATCCTCGGATAAAGAAAAGGATGATCCATGCGATTGCCAACACCAAGATATTCAATCCCATGGTCAGCACTTGGTAAGGCATTGACACATTACCTGGACTATAACCTATCAGCAAAAGGTTCTCCAACTTGGATGAGTTCTTCTGCACCAACAGATAGATGCTCAACATCAAGATATAAAAGCTCAAGATAGAGATTACCAGACCGATAATCATCACCATTGACACCATCATCTTCAAGAAATAGGTTGTTTTCTCGGCATCTAACTTATCCGTCTCTACCTCATAACCATTTTGGTCCAGATACTTAGTGATGTTCTCGTCCGCAGGATTACCTACCTCTACTATCAAGCGAGTAGCCTCACTATGATTGTTGGGAGCGAACTCATTGTTGCTCCAATCCATAAATGCCTGTGGCACGAGTATCGTGTTCAGACGACTGGAGAAGCCTATCACTTTTCCCTTGAATTGCTCTTTCTTGCCATTGCCTTGGATAAATATATGGAAATCTATCATTCCCATCAAGCCATCACTTATCTTTGGCAAAGAGTGACTTTGGGCAAAGCCAAAATTATACATATTAATATAGGTACGCGGAAGTATGATAGGTACTTCTTGTGAACCCGGTTCATATTTCCAGTCTTTCAAGGAGACATCGACAAAGCCGTCTGGTACGCTCTCAAAGAAAAGCTCACTATTGAGCACATTCACACCATTGACACCCATCGAGGCATCTACCTTATATTCTGTAGAAGTGAACTTACCTACTTTCTTAACAAACTTCTGTGAAGAAACATCATCTATGTCGCTACCCGAAAAAGTGTTGGAACGACCACTGATGGTATTTCCCATACCTATCTTCTTGCTCATGATGAGGTAGTCGGCTTTCATGAAACTGTCTTGCTGAGTGA
>CAKQXI010000048.1 GCA_934281565.1 uncultured Prevotella sp. | reverse complement strand
CTTCTGTTGCTGTAAAGGAAATCTTCTTGTCGGAGAGAGTGACACCAGACATTCCAACACTTTCAGAACATGACACTAAGGAAGAAGATACTACTGATAAGGATACCAGTGCCAATAATAAACCTACTTTTTGCCTTTTAACGTATATCATTGCTTGATAGCTATTAGTTCCGCCGAACCCCCAAAGCAGATGTTAATTAATATAGGCTCACTCTATTCAAAAGATATTGGCGTAGGGGTCTTCTTACTTCTTTTATTGTCCTTGTGATATTGAGGTCTTAGGAAACCCTTGGTCTTTGGGGACAGAAATAAGAGGACACATCTACGCCAACGAAGTATATATGTATATAACACAAAGTACACCCCTCCTTACGAAAGGGCGTATTTGTGCCGTGATATATACACGATATTGCAGACGTTCACCATTATTTTCCTCTGAAGACCAAATGAAAGTTCCTAAGTTTCAATATTCCAGAAGCAAACGTTAGTAAAACGCCATTCTTTGTAAATAGAGCCAAACCACGGATTAACGCCAGCATCTCATTGCCAGCCATCCATGAAATGACGCTGCAAAAGTAATGAAAATATTTGTAAACTACAAAGAATTCGTATGAATTAATATTCTTTAGCCTTATACTGTTCCTCTCTCCTTACTTTCTTCCAATGTACGGCATAGAGCATACCCATGAGCACGCCTGTGAAAGCCCATGACACCGGATAGACTGTAATCAACCACTGGAAACCGGGATAATAGGGACTGATCATATAGACCCAAGCTACACGCAAAAGACACGTTCCAAAGATGGTTACCAGCGTTGGCTCCATAGACTTGCCCATACCTCGCATGGCTGAACCAGCTATCTCATAACTGGCGGCGATGAACTGGAGAGCTAAGGCTATATGCATCCTCGTCTTTCCATATTCCAATACTGTGCTATCCGTGGAAAACAGCCTGAGGAAAAAGTCTTCTTGCCATACGAAGAACCAGTTGCTGAGAGCGCAACAAGCCAGTCCCATACCCATGCAAATCCAGAAGATACGGTTCACTCGGTCGTTCTTGCCTGCACCATAGTTCTGCCCTATGAAGCTGATGGCTGCGCCATTGAAAGCTGCTATGAAGAAGTAACAATAGTACTCGAAGTTGAGTGCCGCAGCTGAACCTGCTATCGCTCCATAGCCATAGCCGTTGATGGCTGCTTGCAATATCACGTTGGATACGGAGAACACGACACCTTGCAGTCCTGCAGGTACACCTATCTGGAGCATACGCCTCAATTCTTTCCATTCTATGTGCAGATGTTTCAAGTTTAGGCGGAATGGCTCTTTCTCGTGCATCAAGAGATAGATAATCAATGCTGCACTTACGGCATTGGCAATGGAAGTGGAGATAGCTACTCCTGCTACACTCATGTGGAAAACAATGACGAACACTAAATTGAGCACAGTATTGACGATGCCAGCCACAACGAGGATATAAAGAGGACGGCGAGTGTCGCCCATGCTCCGAAGAATAGCTGAACCGAAGTCGAATATCATGAAGAATGGAATACCAAGGAAGTAGATGCGTAGATAAGTGATAGCCATGTCGAGCACATCGGCAGGAGTGTCCATCAGAGTCAGGATAGGGCGAGCCACACAAACGCCTATTACCATCAAAACAAGTCCACTAAGTACCGCCACAAGACCAACAGTACCTATCGCATCACGAATGCTTCGTTGGTCGTTCTGCCCGATATGGTTGGAGATGATGACATTGGCACCCATCGAAACGCCCATGAAAAGGTTGATGAGCAAGCTGATGACAGGGGCGTTGCTTCCCACCGCAGCCAAAGCCTGACTGCTGGCAAACCTACCTACTACGGCTACATCCACGGAATTGAATAACTGTTGCAGGATACTACTTGCTGCCAAAGGCAAGGTGAACATGATGATCTTCATGAACAGCGGCCCATGAAGCATATCTATCTCATTCTTTGATTTCATGTTATCCATTTTCTTCTTTTTATCTGTAATTTATTACTGAAAGATAGCATTGTTTTCCAGTTCAATTTCCCTCAAGTCTATCATGGCGTTGATAAGACTGATGCGTTTACATCGACACAGGTCATCAATCGTAAGGTCGGCTTCTCTGATAGTTCCTTCATTGAGCAACAAAGCACGCTTGGTGCCTTTCAACAGGGGTGTACGTGGAGTGAGCCAATGAGAGCCATCCCACAAGGCGATGTTGGTGAAAGAGGTGTCGGTAAGCAAGCCATCCTTGACGATGAGGATGTCGTCACATTCACCTTTCTGTGCCACCAGACGATTAAGAGCACTACGGTCAGTGCTCTTATAGGTGTAGTCGATGGTATCGTCTATAATGAGTTTAAGCGAATGGATGGCACGCATGGCATAAGAGGAATATTGTATGTCCTCGATGCCATGTTCTCCATATACCACCCTTGCCTTATGGAAAGTCATGTCGGGCGTAGGATGGAGGATAGAACTCAAAAGAGGATACTTCTTGGTTGGGAAGAAATGGGCAATGGTTCTGTTCATTCTCTCTTGATGGCAACGGAGGTTGAGCACCTTGCCATCCTTTATCTTGATAGTCTCTACGAATTGTTTCATTGTGTGATAGGCAAATAAATCTTTTGTATAACTTCCTCATACTCCTTGTGGCAGTCGCTTTTCGAGGTGATGCCACCACCAGCCTTGAATACCATCGTCCCGTTTTCCTCTTGCTCAATGAAACGTATCATCACGGCGGAGTCCATGTTTCCCTGTCCGTCATAGATACCCATGACGCCAGTGTAGAAGCCACGTTGATAAAGTTCAGCTTCATTGATGATTTCAATGGTCTTGTTCTTGGGTGCTCCAGTGATGGAACCAGCAGGGAGTTGGGCAGCAAAAATATCCCCGATGTGTAGGCGATAGTTGTCAGGCAGTTTGCCACTTATCTTGGAACTCGTCTGTAGAATATCTCCTTTGTTGGTAGAAAGGCGGTCGATATAACGATATTTATCCACCCTAACATTTGTGGCGACTTGACTGATGTCGTTGCGAATTAAGTCAACGATGGTAGCGTGTTCGGCAGCTTCTTTCTCGTCTTTCATCAAAGTTTCCTCTGCATGGGGAAGTGTAGCATCTATCGTTCCTTTCATAGGATAGGAGAAGATGCGACCCTCATGTATCTGGATAAAAGTCTCGGGCGAGAAACAAACGAACTCATTTGGCATCAGTAGCTTGTATTTAGCCTTGGCAGCCATGAATATATCAAGCAGTGAAAGATTGGTATGTATCGGAACACGGCAAGTAAGGTTCGTGAGATAACTGTTTCCTGCAAGGATATTACGCTTCACGATGTCGAAGCTGCGTTGGTAGTCTTGATACTCAGGTGTATCAACTTTCCATTCGATAGAACTGACATTCTCCATCATGCTGTGATGGGCGACATTCGTCCAGCTTCCTCCAAAATCATAGAGGCATTCACGAGGATTGATGTCCTTCAAAGTCTTGATATAAGCCTTTTCTCCCTTATAGTCGATGACGAAAAGGAATGGTTTGTTATCCTTTGCCATCTCGTTGATGGTAGTAATTATGTTTGCTTCGATCATCCTGTTTTTATTTCAGAAAAATATTTTCTGCAAAAGTACACTTTTTTCTTGGTTCGGCAAAGCGCACAATCTGTTAAACTTTCAAAAATAAACCACTAAGTTCTATTTCATGATGTGGATGCTATTATTTATATAAGAGTATAAGTAAAAAATAATAAAAACAGAATAAATTATGGCAAGGTAAAGCTACTCCCTTCAGATATGGTGTTTTAGTTTTACCTTGCCATCTTAATAAGGTTAACATTTAGAATTGGATAATCTCAAATCTTTTGCAGCCTCTACCATACGGATGAGCGATGCCTTGGTCTCTGTCCAGCCACGGGTCTTCAATCCACAGTCTGGGTTTACCCAGAGCTTTTCTTTGTCAATGTATTGGGCTGCTTTTTTCAGCAAGTCTACCATCTCAGAGGTCTCTGGTACACGGGCGGAATGGATGTCATATACACCGGGACCAATCTCGTTAGGATAGTTGAAATCACGGAACACATTCAGTAACTCCATCTGAGAACGAGAGCACTCTATCGTGATGACATCGGCATCCATGGCAGCGATATGCTCAATGATGTCATTGAACTCTGAATAGCACATATGAGTGTGAATTTGTGTCTTGTCTTCCACACCACTGGCAGAGATGCGGAAACTCTCTACTGCCCATTTTAGATATTCTTCCCATCCAGCTTTGCGCAGTGGCAAACCTTCACGGATGGCTGGTTCATCTATCTGAATAACCTTGATACCATTCTTCTCCAAGTCGCAAACCTCGTCACGGATGGCAAGGGCTATTTGTTTGCAGGTGAGAGAACGAGGTTGGTCATTGCGTACAAACGACCATTCAAGGATGGTTACAGGACCTGTGAGCATACCTTTCATTGGCAACGATGTGAGCGACTGAGCATAGGTAGTCCAAGCTACGGTCATCGGATGCTTGCGGTCTACATCTCCAAAGATAATAGGTGGTTTCACGCAGCGTGAACCATAGCTTTGTACCCATCCATTCTGGGTGAAAGCGAAGCCTGCCAGTTGCTCACCAAAATACTCAACCATGTCATTACGCTCGAACTCGCCATGTACCAAGACGTCAAGACTTATTTTCTCTTGCCATTCCACACACTTCTTACATTCTTCTTTAAGTAGGTGGTCGTATTCCTCGGCTGATAGTTCACCTTTCTTATATTTGGAACGCCAAGAGCGTACTTCCTTGGTCTGTGGGAAAGAGCCGATGGTGGTGGTAGGATAGAGAGGCAAGTTCAATTCCTTGTGTTGCAATGCCTTTCTTATGTCGAATGGTGAATGGCGATGAGTATCGGCATCGGTCAAGGCAGACACTCTGGACTTCACTTGCTGGTTATGTATCAAGGTAGAGACCTTGCGGTCGTTGAAAGCAAGTTTGTTTTCCTCATAATAGGCAGAAAGTTCGGCATCTTTTTCACCCAAGGCAAGGTGTTTGATAGCCGATAGTTCTTCTATCTTCTGGGCAGCGAAAGCCATCCATCGCTTAACCTCGGTAGGCAAGGTGTTGCGTTTGTTTTCGAGCGTTAGGTCGTATGGTACATGAAGGAAAGAGCATGAGCCACCGATGAGCACTCGTTCTTTGCCCAACTTGTCAATCGCTTTCTTTACGATGGCGAGTGATTGCTCAATATTATTCTTCCAGATGTTTCTTCCGTCTACGATACCTAATGACAGTTGCTTGTCGGCAGGCAACGTAGCCAATACTTCGTCCAACTGTTCTGGGCATCTTACCAAGTCGATATGGATAGCCTCAACGGGCAAGTTGAGAGCTAACGGTGTATTATCCTTTAAGCCATCGAAATAAGTAGCCACAAGGATTTTTAAGTTAGACTGCTGGGCAAGGTATCCGTATGCTTTCTCATAAGCCTCACGTTGCTTGTCGTCTAAGTCGAGTACTAAGAAAGGCTCGTCTATTTGTATCCATTCAGCACCCTTTTCTTCCAAGAGTTTCAGCAATTGGGCATATACAGGCAACAGTTTGTCCAATAGATTGATGCGATTGAAACCATCCTCTTTTTCCTTGCCCAGAAGCAAGTAAGATACAGGACCTATTAGTACAGGCTTGGTCTTGATGCCCAATGCCAATGCTTCGGCAAACTCATCCACTATCTTTGTGTCGAAAAGCGAAAATTGTTGGTCGGCTACAAACTCAGGCACGATGTAATGATAATTGGTGTCAAACCATTTGGTCATTTCCATGGCGATAACATCGTCCTGCTGGTTCTGCTCACCATGAGCCATGGCAAAATAAAGGCGCAGCTTGTCGCCCTTTAGCTTTTCATAGCGTGCAGGAATGGCACCCAAGGCAAGAGATAGGTCAAGCACTTGATCGTAATAAGAGAAATCATTGGAGGGAATTAAATCAATGCCAACCTCTTTCAGCAAAGTCCAGTTCTCTTTTCTTAGTTCCCGTGCCGTCGCCTCCAATTGTTCCCGGTTAATCTTACCAGCCCAATAAGCCTCACAGGCTTTCTTCAATTCACGCTGTTTCCCAATGCGAGGATAGCCCAAGACATTGGTTCTGATGGTTTGTTGATTTTGCTTCATACTTTTATATTTCTTAGTTGTTTGTCTTTGTTGTTACGAATTTGACGGATGCAAAGATAAACAAAGATTAAATGTTCTCCAAATATTCTTTGAAAATCAGAAATATTTCCTATCTTTGCACAAATTATCAAGATTTTGCAGAATAATATTCGGCAAAATAGCTTAGTATAAAGAATATAAGAAACAATGGCAAACCAAGAAAACCTCGATGAGATAGACATCAAGATACTGCGCTTGTTGCAGCAAAACTCCCATCTTACAGTCAAGGAACTGGCGGCAAGAATCCATCTCTCGCCGTCCCCGACCTTTGAACGCCAAAAGCGGTTGGAGCGTGAGGGATATATAACAAGGTATTCGGCAGTAGTAGACCATCACAAGTTGGGAAACAATGTCATCGTGCTCTGTAATATCCGATTGAAACAGCATACCCATGAACTGATACAGCAATTCATGAACACGGTGCAAACTATCGACCAGATTACGGAGTGCTATAATACCACTGGCGATTATGATTTCCAAATCAAAGTGTATGCCCGCGACATGAAAGACTATCAAGATTTCATGCTTAATACCTTGGGTAACATCGATTGCATCGGTAGTCTTCACAGTATCATTGTGATTGGAGAAATCAAGGACTCACATTGCATACCTGTGAATAAATGTTAGGATTTAGGAAAATATTTAGATGATGGATAAAGGAACAAACCTAAGGAACAGGCTCACGGATAAGTTGTCTATAAACGACATATATGAAATCAGCCATTTGGCACATGGACATGAGAATAATAGCCGAAAGGAGGAATTGTATCGCTTGGCTTGCGATGCAGATGACCGAGTGGCGGGTAATGCGTTGTGGGTTTTTACGCATTTCGATGCAGTGGACAATGAGTGGCTTTATACCAAGCAAGATGATTTGATTGATAGAGTATTGGTGGAGAAAAACACAACCAGATGCCGATTGATGCTTAACCTACTTTTGCGCCAACCTTTCGAGGAAGAAAATCTACGTACAGACTTCCTTGATTTTTGTATCGCCAAGATAACAGCTTGTGCGCAGCCATACGCTATCAGGGCTTTGTGCATGAAACTTGCCTATGAGCAATGCAAGTTCTATCCCGAGTTGTTGGGAGAGCTGAAAGTGGCTCTCGATATGTTGAGCCAAGAACCTCTTTCCCCAGGGTTGGCCTCAGCTAAGAGGCAAGTAATAAAGAAGATAGGGCGAAGTGTCAAGGGGATGTGAAAATACCAAGTTTTGAGTATTGTAAGTTTTCTTCATTTTTCATAGTTTTACATCGTGAAAAGATGTCGTACTAATCAAATATACTGAAATGAAGATCTTATCAAAGTTTTGGAATAATGCTTCCCATCCTAAGGGATGTATGGGAAGATGGATGCTTGGAATCATGAACAGGACGCATACACCATCAGCCAAGTGGAACTTGGCTCGGTTGGATTGGCAACCTAACTGGACAATCCTTGACATTGGTTGCGGTGGAGGTGAGAATATCAAGCGTATGCTCCAGTTAAGCCAACAAAGTAAAGTCTATGGCATCGACATCTCGAAAGAGAGTGTCAATTTTTCTAAGAGAAACAATGCCAAGTACCTGAATACTCGTTGTTTCGTGGAGCAGGGAAGTGCCGCAGCTCTCCCATATCCAGATGAAACATTTGATGTAGTCACCGCTTTTGAGACAGTTTTCTTTTGGCAACCGATAGAGAAGTGCTTTGAAGAAGTTCATCGAGTATTGAAATCGGGTGGAGTATTCATGTTTGATTCAGGAATAAAAGGTAGTAAGATACAAATCTTTTTCGAGAAACATACGGAGGGTATGGTGCTGAGAGACAAGATAGAGTTTAAGAAGTTGCTCAAGGCAGCAGGCTTCGGTAAGATTTTGACAGAAAACTATAAGACCAAATCCACTAATTATAGGGCTTTCAAATAAAAGGATAAAGTAATAGCACTTAGCTAAATGCTATATTTATATTAATAGGTTCAAGTTTCGCAAGTGATAGAAGTTAAGGAGTTAAAGGGAGTTAAGGAGTTAAGACATATGATTTTATAGTTGAAAATCAAGCAAATAATGCTATTGTCTTAACTTCTCAGTGACTGAAAGGAGCGATAACTTCTTTAACTCCTTTAACTTCCCGACTTGCGAAAGTTTAGTTAATAGGTATAACCACTTTAATGCTATAATTCCGCCCCATATTATATACGCCCCTTCTACCAGTTACGGGATTTGTATCAAGGTACTTCAATCTGCTCAGATGGTTCTGATAGGCACGGTTGGTTAAGTTCTCACCAGAAAGATAGAGGGAGAGAAGACGCTTGCCGTGATACTTAATGTCTGTACCAGCATAGAGATTGAATAGAGTATAAGATGGCGTTGCCGTCTCGGTCTCGTTGGCTGCATAGAAATGATTTTGACGGAGGTTGCAATCTACGGCAAACTTCAAGAACAGGTTGTCGAAAGTATGACCATTGCAAATGAACTCATATCTGATGTCTGAGTTCCAACGAGGTGCAGGAGTAAATGGAATATACTTGGAGTCGGAGGGCTGATGTAATTGCACGGAGTTGACATACGAGAAACTGTTTCCTATATGGAGGCGTGGCAAGGGATGCACATCCACCCTTGCCTCGCCACCCAAGATACGAGCGTTGCATGAGGTGAATTGATAAGCTGGTGTCTTGTTGATTAGCACTTCATGCCCAGCCTTGTCGGTCAGCTTTTGGATGAAGATGTAGTTGTCGATGTGATTGGCAAATAAAGCCAACTGGGCGGAGACGATGGGCGAGGTATAGTCCAATCCAAGGTCTATTTGCCAGCTATGCTCTGCTTTCAAGTTGGCGTTGCCCATCTCATATCGCATGGTTCCCTCATGTACACCATTCGATGCCAGCTCACTGATATTGGGTACACGAAAGCCACGTGAAAGATTGAGCTTCAGGTTCAGGCTATGGCATAGTTCGTAAGCCATGCCTATGCTACCTGTCACATCCTCGAAGTGGCGTTTGAAGTCCTTGAAGCGTAGTTCGTTATCCTCCTCCAAGGCATCACTGTGCAGATAACGTTGGTCAAATCTCAATCCTCCACTGATGTTCAGCCGTCCTATCTCCTTGCTCATGGTTGCAAAGATGCCATAATCAAATAGACGGTAGGCAGGGATTAGAAACTCCGTCCCCTTGTTGATGGATTGCTGCCACATACCGTTAATACCTGTAGAAAACTTCCATCCATTCATTTCGGGCGATAGATAGTGTAGGTCGTAGTTGATGGTATGAAGCAAGAGGTCAAGCCCACATTCGTCAGGATGCTCTACTTCCTCGAACTCCTGACGGCGATTTTGCTGATAGCCAACCAATAGTTTCAGATTGCCATCGCCCAGCAGCCATGAGTTGTCAAGCACAGCTTTGTAATGGTGGATTTGCTGATAAGGCATAGGCTTGCCATAACCCTTTATGTCATAGCCATCAGGCACTTCGAGTGCTCCCGTCTCTTTGTTTCGCTCTCCCTCAACGATGCCAGGGGTAAGATGATAGTAGTCCAAGGTGAGGCGTGAGTAGCCAGAACGGTGGTTGATGCCCAGCATCTGAGAGAATGCTTGTTCACGGAAAGAAGAACCGAATACATAGCCATCATACTTGTTTTTATAGGCATGAGCCATCTTGCCACTGTATCGGGAGTTCCAGACAAAGCCGCCCTTGTTCCCAGCAAAGTTGAGCGAGTAGTCGAAAAGTCCATTGTTGGATTGATAACCAGTAGATATGTTTGCTTTCATGTCACCCTTGGGGAGAGTAGGGGCTTGGCGGAAGATGATGACTCCTGCCATCGCATCAGAGCCATACATCAGGCTTGCAGGACCTTTCAAGATTTCAACGGAGTGAACGGAGTATGGGTCTACTTCTATACCGTGTTCATCGCCCCATTGCTGACCCTCCTGTCGGATGCCGTCATTGACCACGATGACACGGTTGTAACCTAATCCTCGGATTACTGGTTTAGAAATACCACTGCCTGTGGTAATCTGCGAGATGCCAGGCTGATGGGCAATGGCATCAATGATATTAGTGGAGGGTTGCGCCTCCAGTTGGCGAGGGGGTATGATAGAGACAGGTGCTGGTGATTGTTTCAGTTTCTGGCTTCCAGTGAGACCTGTTACCACGACCTCATTCAGTTTGATACTTGACTCTGTCATGGGATGATGCTTGATGGTATCTGCCATGACTTGGGCTTTCGCTGATGAGCACACGCTCACCAGCAATATTATGTTTAATATTGTTCTCATTTTTTTGTGTTTTTGAGGGGGAATTTATAGAATTTAAGAGAAGTTAGAGTGAAGTTAAGGGACAATAGTTTTTCTTTCTTCCATTTTTCCTTATGTTTCCACTAGTGGAGCAAGAGGATTGATGTCGCTTAACTTCCCGAATGACCGAAGGGAATGATAACTTCCCCTTAACTTCTCTTAATTTCCCCATATTCGAAAGTTATTCCTTAAATAGATTTCAAGAAAAAGCCAAGGAATAAGGTGGTGCCCGTGTGCTTTCGACATCATTCGCCAATAGCTTGCACTTGGCGCAAATATCCTTGCGAGTGATGTGGTGAAACACGATGGGTGCAGCCAACAGCATCAATGTCGGAGAAAGATAAGGAGTGTTCTGCAACTGGCAAAGCACACAGTCGTGCATTGTATGCTGGAGGGCCAAGAGGTGACCATCGTGGTGAACATGATGCTCACAGTCTTGGCAATGGATAGCAGCATCAGCCCTCTCCGCTTCCCCATGATGGTGAAACGTAATCGCTATCATCATTGGCAGATAGACCAATAATAGCAACCAAGATATTCTTAATCTTTTTTGAGTAGACTTCTGCATCAGTATGCCATAATTAGCAGATACAAAGATAGGAATAACAAAATTCAGGAGCAAATTTTCCCAGTTAAAGATTTATAAAACGATATGGGGTATGAACTGCGTTTGATAGATTTGTTGTAATTTTGCAAGGCAATGAGAAATGTAATATTAGATTTTGACGGGACTATTGGAGACACGCAATCTCTCATAGTCAAGACTTTGCAAGACACGATGCAACGCTTGCATTTGGAAATAAAGCCGAGAGGGGAGTGCGCCAAGACGATAGGACTTAGGTTGGACGAGGCTTTCATGATGCTTTATTCCATGTCCCAAGACAAGGCTAATCTTTGTGCCAAGACTTATAGAGATATATTTGAGGAAAATAAGCTGCATATCGTCGTGGAGTCTTTCCCTCATGTGATAGAGACCATCCGACAGTTGCATCGGGACGGTTTCGTGTTGGCGGTGGCAAGCAGCCGTGGTCGTGGTTCCCTCTTGGGTTATCTTGACCAGTTGCAGATAGAAGACTGTATTTCTTGTGTCGTGGCAGCGGAGGATGTGAAACAGGTGAAACCTGCGCCAGACATGGTACTCAAGGTGCTGGAGAAAATAGGTGGAAAGGCAGAAGATACCTTGGTCGTAGGCGATATGGTCTATGATATAGAAATGGGGCGTAATGCTGGAACCCGTACCTGTGGAGTGACATACGGCAACGGCACTCGCAAGCAGTTGGCTGCTGCGGAATATGTCATAGATGACTTTTCAGAACTATTATCAATATGTAAATGATAGACAGACCGACGATAGATAAAATCCTTGATGCCACAAAGATTGTAGATGTGGTATCTGAGTTCGTGTCGCTCAAGAAACGTGGTGTGAACTATATAGGCTTGTGCCCATTCCACAACGATTCTCATCCGTCTTTCTCGGTTTCGCCAGTACGTGGCATCTGCCATTGCTTCACTTGTGGCAAGGGTGGAAATGCTGTCAACTTCCTGATGGAGTTGGAGCAAATGACTTATCCCGATGCCTTGCGTTGGCTTGCCAAGAAATATAACATAGAAATCAGGGAACGTGAACTGACGAGTGAGGAAAAGCAACGTGAGAGTGAGCGAGAATCAATGTTCATTGTGAACGAATGGGCAGCAAGATATTTTCAAGATGTCTTGCAGAATGATGTCGATGGACGTGCCATCGGTATGCAATATTTCAGGAGCCGTGGCTTTCGTGACGACATCATCAAGAAGTTCCAATTAGGCTTCTCGCTCGGTGACAAGAGGTCGCTCTATGATGCAGCCATGAAGAACGGTTATAACCCTAAGTTCTTGGTGGATACAGGTTTGTGCATAAAGAGCGAGCGACTGGATAAGAACGGACATCCTATATACTTCGATCGCTTTGCCAGTCGTGCGATGTTCCCATGGTTCAGCATCAGTGGAAAGGTGGTGGCTTTTGGTGGTCGTGTGCTCGATTCCAGAACCAAGGGAGTAAGCCAGAAGTATGTCAATTCGCCCGATAGTCCCATCTATCATAAGGAACGTGAGCTATATGGTCTTTATCAGGCGAAGAAAGCCATAGCCAAGGAAGACTGTGTGTTCATGGTGGAGGGATATACCGATGTTATCTCCATGCACCAGTGTGGTATCGAGAATGTCGTGGCAAACTCTGGCACGGCATTGAGTGTCTACCAGATACGTTTGCTCCATCGTTTCACCAATAACATCGTGCTCTTGTACGATGGTGATGATGCAGGTGTCCATGCGGCAATGCGTGGTACCAATATGTTGCTGGAGGAAGAGATGAATGTGAAGGTGCTTTTCTTGCCAGACGGCAATGACCCTGATAGTTTCGCTCGCAGTCATACGGCGGAGGATTTCCGTAAGTACATAGAGGATAACCAGACCGACTTCATCCAGTTCAAGACCGACCGATTGCTGAAAGGAGTCACAGACCCTGTCAAGCGAAGCGAGGCTATCAACTCCATTGTGGAAAGTATCTCCAAGATAAAGAACCAGATAACTCGTGCCTCCTATATCACGGACTGTGCCCATCGACTGAACGTGAACGAGGCTATCATCGTGAATGCACTCAACAACTTTGTGCGCAACGGCATGAGTGAGCAGGTGAAGGAGGAACGGCGTGCCGCAGGCATTCGCAATCAGCAAATGGCAACGCAGCAGGTGCCTCACATGACCAGTATGTCGCCGATGGACAAGTTGAGAGAGGTGGAAGACTTGCTTATACAGGTTATCGTTCATCATGGCGAGGAACTAATCACGGTGAAAGATGTGGAGGGAAACGATGTTGAGCTTCCTGTGGCAAGATACATCAGCATCGACTTGGCTGGTGATGACTTCAAGTTCCATAACAATCTTTATAACCAGATTATGGAGGAGGCAGTGGAGCATCTGGAGGACGAGAGCTTCCATGCGGAGACTTATTTCTCCTCGCATCCTAACCCTGAAATTAGCAAGATAGCGGGAATGCCGACAGGCGAACAGGAGATAACGACCGCAAGCTTGCGAATGAAGATGGATAGTGAGAAATTGCGGCAGTTGGTGTTGAAAGACATCTTGAGCTTCCGCACCCATTATATATCCCAACGACTGATAGAAGTGCAACAGGAGTTTGCACAGAACCCCACCAACATGGCGTTGGTGGAGGAATTTACCAAGCTCAAGCGGATGAATACGCTCTTGGCAAGTCAATCCAATTTAGTATTTAATTAGTCAGAGCCTATGATTTACTTCCACTGGATTTTCCTGCTCATCTATGTTCTGTTGAACATCCCAGCGATGATAGCAGTGTTGATGGACAACAAGCAGCCTGCCAAGGCAATGGCATGGCTTTTGATGTTGCTCTTTATGCCAGTGGTGGGTATCGTGCTTTATGTCTTCTTCGGGCAGAACACTCGC
>CAKQXI010000047.1 GCA_934281565.1 uncultured Prevotella sp. | reverse complement strand
TTCCTTGTGCCCCCCAACATTCCAACTTATAATTCCCTGTTTTAGGAGCAGTAAATTCCTCCACCTTTCCCGCGCAATTGTATCGGCGCGCTAAGAAGATGAAGAGAGAGTCACTCTCGGCTGCCTTTGTTTCTGCAGAACCGGGTGATACGTTGAAAGTTACGGCATTGGTATGCCAAGCATTATCTATGCCAGCCTTACTTTGGAAAGTTGTGGCGGTACTTGGCTTTACTATTGAGAAATATTTTGTTGTGCTGCTCGTGCTGCCTGAGGTTGTGCTGCTGGCTGTATGCTTGTAAGGGCGATTGCTTGTACCCTCGAAGTTATCAGCGGCTGTTACCTTCGTCTTATCGTCGGAATCAATGTAGGCTGAGATGGGTACGCCTGTCAAGGAACCTAATGTACCATCGGCATTGTAATACTTCTTATAATCATCGGTCGTAAAAGTACGAGTGGTAGGGATTTGCTTGCTGCCCAATGTCAAGACGGCAAGACCCATCTTATGCGCCATAGGGAAAGTGAGGGTACTGGCATCGGCAGCCACTACGCCCTTTGCCACTTGCAAGTCTTGCGCTTTCAAGGTAGCGAGGTCTGCGCTCTGGTCAGCCGCAAGCGGCCAGTTGTCAATCTTATCCTTGAAGAAATCCTCGGCAGTAGTGGCAGAAGGAGTTACGGTTGGCGTCGTGGCAGAATAAGGATAATAAGCGAAATACTTATATTTCGCCAACTTCAAGAAGCTCTTTGCCGTAGTCCAAGAACCGTCAGCCTGCTTGGTCACGGGGATGTTTTCCTCCACAACATTGTTATTCTCATCCACGACATACAAGCCGATTTGCTCATTGGCATCAAAGGCAGACACAGGATAAGAAGCGGTTTGCCAAGCCTCTGCGGTAGGATAAGCGAAATCACTGGCACCTAACGAGTTGACTGCTTTCGCCGACAACTTGTAGATGACACTTGCACCCGGTACCCATGTCTGTCCGTTGATAGGAGCGGAAAGCACTTGCTGTGCACCATTGACAGTGAAAGTGAACTTCACCATTGCCCCATCAGGCAAGGTCTGGGGTATCATCATCAAGGTGTTGTCACCCGATGTCAATGCCAAGTCTGTACCGATGGTTACACCAGTGAGTGTGAAAGAATATGTCTGCGTGCCTTGCTGGTTTGACCATGCAAAGGTCGTAGATGGCGCAGAGGTTGTGGCAGTAAGGGTACAATCGCCCTCATCGTGAACACCGACAACTTCCACCTTATCTATTGTACCTGTTCCGATGGCATCTTTCAAGTCGGAGCTGACAGCAAACGACACGGCTGTCAAGGCATGGGCGAACGGGAGGTTTACGCCCTTGGAGGCATCCGTAGACTGGCGCGACTCGGTGGTGCTCGCCACAATCAAGTCGGGCTGACCTGTAATGTCCGTATCGGAAGCCTTGTAGTGGATGGTCTTCACGCCGTCTATGTCCGTGCCTACCGATACCATGTTAGCATCGTCTGTATGAGGTGCGTAGGCATAGAAAGAGAGTGAGCCATCGGTAGGCCAATAATAGTTTGTATTGTCTGGGATATGCCATGTCAAGGTTTGGGAGCCAGTGGTGTATGGAGCCGCCGGCTGGTTGGCGAAGAACACGGAGCCATCGCCTGTGTCGGATGTCTTCTTATAGATGGCACTTACGCCGAAAGAGCTGTATCCAGAGAGCGAGGTTTGCTTGGCACCACGTGTAGCCACGGTGGTCTCTTTCTCCGTATCGGCGAGCAGTACGCCAGAGCGAGTGACAGGCTGGTTGTCCTTGTTCCAGATGTGTATGCCTACTTGCTCCACTGGGTGTAGATAGAGTGGACAGCCAAGGGAGCTTTGCACTGCCAGAGGTCCGTTCTGGTTGGCTGCATCCACTACACGTGATGTTGCCGACTGGGAAACGGTCTCTGAAGTTGTTCCCCAATCATTGAGCGTAGCAGCATGAAAGGCAATCTTATCCGTGGATAAGTTGGGCTGCGTAAAGTTCTCACTCTCGGAGCAGGCTGCGAGAGCGATTGCTCCGAACATTATCATACATCCTTTTTTCATTGTTGCTTTTTCCTTTTATTTTTTGTTCTGGTTCTGGGAAGTTTTTTTAATGTTGAGTGTTGAATGTTGAGTGTTGAATTGTTTTTTAATTAAGAATTAATAATTAGGCTTGCGCCCTTAATGCTATTAACTATTAACTTTCAACTATCAACTTTCAATTTTCAACTTTCAACTTCCCCCACTCGACTTCGACCTTGCCTTTACATCCAAGTCTTCATCGTTATCTTTCCACTTATCAAGCCCACTGCTTGATGAGAAGTAGGGTTTGGCTTGGTATGTTACTCTCAAACCACCATTCTCTGAATGTCCACTACCGTAGATGTTGATTGTAATATTATAATGAACATTTGGGTATACTGTAAAGTTTCCATTATACGTACCCGATGTTCCATCTGATGCGACAGGCGTACCCGGTGTCAGAGAAGAATTCGTATTATCACCACCCAGATAAACCTTATAGGTGGACTCCCATACCTTAGTTGGGTCTGTTTCACTTACTTGTGCATGAGCCTTGATTTCCAAATAAGTTGCCTTGCCAGGCGCTTTCCCTTTTTCAGTCATCTCTCCTGCATTATTACCATACATATAATAAGTGACAGTATAAGCTACCGAAGTTGTCGAAGTTGTTCCAACTGTGACAGCATTATAATCTCCATATTGGGGATTTGCACCAGTAGGAATATCTCTATCTCCTTTTCCATTCCAAGTTCCGTCTCCCCAAAATGGAAGCACATAGTAGCTTGCCATTGGTACACTCTTAAGCTGATAGGAGTCTATGACGATAGGCCACTTATCCTCGGCATCACCTTGGTCTTTGTCTACTTTAATCGTAAAGTCGAACTTACTTGCCAATCGCTTCAAAGGGATTTCTGGTGATTTTGTTGCGGTGGTATTAAAACCTCGAAGCTCTCCAAACATAATGAGAGGCAACGGATTACCATCAGAAGTTGTTCCATTAAGATTATTTTCTGTCGTTAATTGGTGATATTTTTCATCAAAGTCAGCCTTTCTGGTTATACCAACAAACTCATTTGGTGAGGCTTTCGTGCCTGCGTTTGCCACGGCATAAACGGTACAACCAGTAGCCTTGCGAGTTGTTATGCTGACATTGATAGTCTTGCCAGTGTATGTCATCTGACTGTTGATGCTTGGTCCACCATATACACTACCTATTACATCACCATTGCTATCGAAAATATAGACGGTCAAGTCGCCGACATAATAATCTTTATTCGATGAGTCGTCAGCATCCGCACGAGTGCTTCCCTTTGTTTGGGTATCAGCAGCATCAGCCGTGCTAATGGAGAGAGTGACGACGGTATTGTCGCTTTCTCCTACCCCATCTTCGTTGGAGCAAGCGGGCATACCTAATACTAACAAGAAAGCAACCACAATGGTTGCCATCTTGCCAATGGCAGTCAGTCTACTGTCAACTAATCGCAGTAATCTATATTTATCAACTCTTGGAGTCATACTGAAATTTCTTTTTTAATAAACAATTCGGCGTTGTCTTCAAGGAAGAAGCCTAATCATTACCTCTTGCAAGGTGCCAAGCACTGCTCCTTACTGGAAGAAGCCAGAGTTTATGACATCTTCAAAAGGCACTACCCTAAGGGTCATGTTAAGCAAGGAGCTTGCCGTCACTATGAACACTGCATCCTCGTTGCTCTTGATAACAAGCGGATTGCCATCCTCGTCATGGTCACGGTCGAACAAAAGCGTACCATCTTGCTTGTATATCCTCAACTTCACTGTCTCACCCTTTGACGGGAGGACAATAGCAGGGTCGGTTATCCAATCGCCTTTGTCATTGAATGCACCACCCATCTCATAATTGACATAGTCGCCGCCAGTCGTACCGTCATAGGCTACTCCACTGCGCAATCCCTCTATCACAATGCGATAGTTACCGGGACCGAAGCGGTCGAGAAGACCACGAACATGAACACGAACCTTGGCACGAATGTCACGGAGCGTAATCGTGCGCTTTACATCTGCTACATCGCTGATATCACCGACTGTAGAAATATTACCATAATATATGGCGGAAGGTTGGTGGGTAACGCCCGCACCAGCGGTTTTAAGTTGCAGCCATGTATTCTCGATAGCCTCACCCGTCTGTGGAGTGTTCAAAGTGTACTCTCCCGGTCTTCGTCCAGCTATGGCTACAAATGTTACGCTATCATTGTCATTGAAAGTGACACGGATTTTTCCATCCGACTCCTTGGCGTACCTACCTTGGTAGACGCCATTGACAAAAGCGTAAATCTCAGAAACAGAGGCAATGGAATCAGGGATAACATTGCCAGCACTGTCAGAGAGCTGCAAGACAACATCATACTGCCTGCGATGAGGATACCCATCGTAGATACTGCATGACGTCATCAACACTAAGACTGTCCAAAGCGCTATTGTCCGTATAATTCCATTGCCCGTCATTTTCACGTTTTAATTTGTAATACTAATCTTATTTAGTTAATTATAAAGCTCAATTGCTTGTGATATATAATTTTATTTTTTACTTGAATGTTGTAGACTGATTTACATCCTCGAAGTCTTGTACAGTTACAGTAATTTTAGCTGCTTCTGGATCAATTGACTTCCATGGGTCATCAGAACCCATTGTCTTAATAGTAACACTACATTTATAGTTCTTATTTGGATATACCTTATACACTGTTCCATCTGGTGCTGATGGTGCACCTGTTATTGGATCGTAAGTCGCATTAAGGGATACAGGATAATAAACATCATTTCCATTATTGCTTACAGTCTGACCATCAGCCTTGAACTTACCTGCAATAACAAGCTTTGTTCTCGTACCATCTGCATCACTATTATTAGGCATAGCATAGAGAAAATATTTACTGCTAAAAGTTTCAGTTCCACTACCACTCTTTCCTTTCAGTTCTTGAGCAGCAATAGGATTTGTAGTTGTAAGATATTCCTCATAAGTACCATGCTGTGCAGCAGTTTTATCAGTAGGAGAACCATGATGCCAATTGGTATTGCTTGTTGTCCAAACAGGTGTATCTTGGAATACCAATTTTTCAGGAACATTAATCAAGAAAAATGCAGTAGGAGTAAATGTTGCCTGTGAATATGAACCATTTTCATCAAAGTCTACTGACAAACTTTCAAGACTAACCTTTGCTATAAGGTGCTTTACAGGAACATTTGCTGAAAAATTACCAGCACTACCACTAAGAGTACTCTCTCCATACATTGGAACATTATTAGAAATTTCTGCACTTGTAGGTGTAGCAGAAGTACCAGTTGTTGTTAAAGCTACTCCAAGCAGTAAATCTTTTGCAAAAGCACTTTGGCTTGTAACACCACTAAAATGACCTGCAGGAGCATTAACAGCAGCAAGAATTTTATCACCTGCGGTCAAAGAAGTTGTTACAAGATTTGCTTCTGCAACAGCAGAAGAACCAGTTGAAGTCATCTTAAATGTTCCATCACCAGTAGTACCATTACCCGATGTTAGTTCTTGAATAGTTCTTACATTTCCAGATGCATCAAAAATACCCACAGTAATTCTATTGATGATATTTTCTGCATTTACACCAGGATCACTTGTAATATCAGTAACACGAGAACTAACATTACCAGTATTAATCGTTAAGGTTAGCATTTCATCAGTCTTGCTCACACTACCACCAGTAGTATTAGCTATACTATCTTCGCCTCCAGAGCAGGCAGTCATAGCGCATACGCCGCTTGCCATCAGCAAGAAGCCGACGTAAAGTCTAAATTTCTTTTTCATAATAAGTACTTTTTAATGAATATTCTTTGTTTCTACTTTCTTCTTATATCTTGTTCGATTATATCAAGCGGCATCTCGATGCCGCCCAATATACTGCGCCTTTCTCCCTAAAAATCTAAGTAATTCAATTATTGTTATCTATTATGTATAAACAGGGGAGGAAGGCGCGGCGGGTCACTACGCTTAGTGACGAACGTTATGCAGGAAGCCAAGTGCTCTTGTAGCCTCCTTTACACCAATGGACTCAGCCATTTGTAGATATACCTCAGCCTTGGCATAGTCGCCACGGAGCATATTCAATACGCCGAGGTTGCAATATGCACGAGGATCGGTTTGCCATGCGCTAAGATAACCCTCGGCAAGCGACAAGTCGCCACGCAAGAGAGCTACACCAGCAGCATCTATATTGGCTTCGGGATTGTCGGGGAAAAGACGAGCCATGAGGTCGATAAGATCGTTGTACTCACGACTGCCCACCTTGAAACCTTGAGCCGTAGCAAACATATTGTTCAATGAAACGGTACGAGCATCGTTGTTGACCGTGCCCGTGAAGTCGCCACCCTTGCGGTCGAGCGTAGCGTAATACTTGACACGCTCCACGCTTGGGAAGATATAGTTCTTCATATAAGAGTATGGACTACCATCGCCGAGCACACGGATCTCATCCTCACGACCAGACACGACTGGCACGGTACGGATAATGTCGAGCACGGCGTTCTTGAGCTTCATCTGGCTCTTGTCCACCAACGAGGATATGCTGTCCCAGTCTTCGGCAACCCAAGTAACGGTAAGTCCCTCGGCACCGAGCACACGGTTGGTCATCAAGAACTTCTTCAGAGCCAACGCACGTTCAGAGGAAGCAGTCTCATTGCTCTGGTAGTTGCCCTTAGGTGCTCCATATCCCACCACCTGCAAGTTCTTGACGGTGGTACCGGGTATGCTAAGCTGTGACTCCAAGTCGGCACTGATGTTCTCGAAGATGGCGCGGTTGAACTTCCTGCCACTCATATTGCCTATGCGGCGCTCGTCGCATAGAGGGATCATACCAGTAACGACTATCTGGCTGGAAATGCCCTTGGAGGGATTGAGGAACTGAATCCACTCAGCCTTGGCAGCGGTACCCAAGCGTACGTTGCCCCTGGAACGAGAGTCGAAAGAACTGCCAGCCAACCGTGAGATACGAATGGTACTGAACACCTTGTCCTCGTAGACATGAGGTCGCTTGCCCCATCCACGCTCCTCGCTCTCGACATAGAGAGCTGCCTTGCTCATCCACTCGCTGTAAGGGATGGTGGTATCGTAGATGAAGTAACGAGTGCCGTGACGCTTGTCGGCAGTGACAACGGCAATGCTTCCACGGATACGACCAGAGAAGGCATCGCTACGGTTCTCATACTTACCACGCTCCGAACCGTTAACAACGACAGATGACAGCGTCTTCATGTGGCTGCCGCTCTTCAACACAGGAGTGAAGTTGAGCGTCTCGCCAGCGTTGAGGATGTCGTCGTTATAACTCACACGCAACTGAACGCGGAGGAGCTCACCCTGCAGGCTGAAGCTCTCGTTGTTGATATACAGCTGTCCCTTGAAAGCGGTCTGTGCGAAAGCACCGCCACAAATGGCGAGACCCAGAAGGGAGGCTGAGAGTTTCTTTAGAACTTGTTTCATTACATTACCTTATAACTTTATATCTAGATAAAATTTACATTAATTTTCATATAACCGTGATGACGTCGTGTTTCCCCGCAGGATGGCATCATAGCATCACAGCCAGGGATATGCCCGAACCTATCGGAAGGACTACGTTGCTGGTGTACTTGCCCTCGAGATATGGTATGTCACCGTCTCGGTACTTGTCGTACTTGCAGTGTAGCAAGTCGACCTCAAGCGTGAAGTCAAGGCTTATCCTTGAGTTGAGGATGAGATGGTATCCACCTCCTACTCCACCTCCAAGGAAGTGTCCTTGTCGATGCTTGCCATACAGCTTTCCGATGTGTATCTTATCGGTATTAAATCCTCCCCATGCCACATTGGCGGCGAGGAACGGTCCTGTGAACGCCCGGTGAAACCAGAACCTGTATTCAGGTTGCAAGGAGAAGTTCTTCCACTTGGCAGCCCCATACTGGAGAGGGTTATAGGAACCCATGAGGTTCAAGGTACCGTGCTTTGAGGTTTTCCACTCCGCTCCAAGGGAAATGATCCCAAACGAGTCGTAGAGCATATTGGATTTTACGGCAATAGATTGTGCGCTGAGGTTCTGTGTGGAGAACACCAGTAAACTTAGTATTATATATTGCTTTAGCCTCATCATTATATCGTTATTCTTTAGCTCGGTGACTATTTTGTCTGCAAAAGTACAAAAAATATCTGAAATTATGCAAACTCCTTTGGATTTAACAGTTGTTTTAACATATTATTTTATATTTCTTAGCAGTTTGGTTTATATTAATAATGTATACCTATTATATATAAGAAAACTTAGTTTTTTCTTGGTTTATTTTGGTTTACTTTGGTTTATTTTGGCTTGCCCCCGTTTTGTTAATAAAGATTAAGACGATGAAAATATTTTGGTTTTCTTTCTTTTATGTTGGAGATTTGTTGTACCTTTGCAACCGCAAATGACGATGATGGTGCCATAGCTCAGTTGGTAGAGCAAAGGACTGAAAATCCTTGTGTCCCCGGTTCGATTCCTGGTGGTACCACTCCTCCTTTCATTAGGGCGGTTCTCTTGTTGGGGCTGCCCTTTTTTATTTAGTCTCGCAGATTTCGCTGGACATAAAAATCTCTCGCAAATTTCGCAGATTTCGCAAATTTTCTTATCTCGCTAATTTACTTATAAAACTTTCCACTTGACTTACTGATAATTATATAAAGACATTGCGGAATAAAAAATTTGCAAAATCTGCGTAATCTGCGAGACTTAATAGGAGAGGACTGTTAGCTTCTTGCCTGAGACTTGGAAGTGGATGTCCTTGCCTTGGTAGGACATTCCGTAGACTTTCGTTGGGTCGTCCTGATAATGGGGACGGGGATCCAAGGAAAGGATGTCCTTTAATACTTGCTGCTGAGAGTCGGTTATGCCATGCTGACGTAGATACTGCTCTACTGCTTCGGGTATCTCCACCTCCAACTTCGCCCACTTACGATAATCCACAAAGCCACTACGTGCCTCGGGATGACTATCGGCATAGACGATGTAGGGCTTGATGTCATAGATTGGCGTGCCATCCATCAAGTCGGCTCCTTTCACATGGATGACTGGACCTTGGCTGCTCTCCCACTCTACATGAGAGAGACGGACGGAGGATAAACCTAAGTTGTTGGGACGGAAAGGACTACGAGTTGCCCATACTCCTACTTTTTCATTGCCGCCCAATACTGGAGGACGAACAACTGGGCTTTTATTAGCGTGACGGTTGGCGGAAAACTCCCATACCAACCATAGATAATCAAACTCCTCGATGCCTCGGAGGGCATCACGGTTGCGATACGAAGGCTCGAAAACTATCATGCCATCCAGTTCGGAGACCAGTCCTGCTTGCTTCGGAATGCCAAACTTGCTGGTGAAAGGTGAGCGAAATCTTGCTATCGGTTCTATTTCCATCGTTTTTATGTTTTTTGTGTGCAAAGATACTAATTGTTTTAAAAATAAATGGTATCTTTGCATCCAAAATAAAAAATATACATAATATGAGAATTATCAAACCCCAATATGAGATCTGGGAACAGAAGTATGGCGAAGCTGGCATCTACCAGCAGATAGAACGTGCCGGGAGAGTATGCTACAAGAGTGAGGACCATGCCAACGAGACTTCGGCGCAGCCTTTCGTGGAACGTATGATCGCCAGCGAGCACTTTGCCATGCTGGAACACGGAACGGTGTACCTTGCTTGTGAGCACGGTGAGCTGCCTGTATATCCCAACAACCGCTTTTCCAGATGCAACACGGTGGAGGGCAAGGACTTTATCACTACCAACCTGCGTGTGCTCGCCGAGAACAAGTGCATGGGCGACCTTAAGTTCTTGAGCGAGCCTACGGAACACCACGAGCTTCGTGTCACTGTGCATTTCACTACTCAGATTGCTATCACTCGTGAGTACAACCGCCACCGTGCCAACTCGATGGCTGAACAAAGCACTCGTTACTGCAACTACTCGAAGAACAAGTTTGGCAACGAAATCTCCATCAACCTGCCTACATGGGTGGAGGGAAGCGAGGACTTTGCGGAAAGCAAGGGCTTCTCACAAGATTTGTTCAAGGACTACTGCAAGGATGTGGCTGCGGACGGTGACGGGAAATGGAACAAGGTAGACTGCTGGTTGTTTGGCAACCTTGCGGCGGAGTTCGCCTACATGAAGCTCATCGGCGCCGGTTGCAAACCACAGGAAGCACGTGTCATCCTGCCACTCGATTGCAACACGGAACTGGTACATACTGCTTTCGTAAGCGACTGGCAACACTTCTTCGACCTGCGTGCATTGGGCACTACGGGTGCTCCCCATCCAGATGCAAAGACATTGGCGGAGCCTCTATACAAGGAGTTTTTGGAACGGGGTTACTTGAAAAAACGTTAAAAACGAGAAAGTGATTACATTTTTTCTATTTATTGTACAAAGGTTATAGGAGAAATGTTTATCTTTGCATCGTGTTTTTCATAGTATTAGATTTAAGGTTATCAAGGTTGGGGCTACAGCGGTAGCCCTTTTTTTGTGCCTTTTCCTCCCCTATTCTCGCTCTTTACCGACTTTTTTTCATCTTCTCGCAAAAAAGTTGCCGAAAAATTTGGTGGAACCGAAAATTAGTCGTACCTTTGCAACCGCTTAAGAAAACCAAGCTATAGTCATCCAGACTGAATGGAGAGATGGTAGAGTGGTCGATTACAACGGTCTTGAAAACCGTCGTACCGAGAGGTACCGGGGGTTCGAATCCCTCTCTCTCCGCTGAAAGGCTTTAAAAGGTCTTCAAATAAGCCTTCAAAAAGTAGATAATCGTTGTAAAATCAAGGTTTTACAACGATTTTTTTTGTAAACAGCGTGTCGGACACACGTAGCGATAGTTTATCCAGCCACCATTATATCTGTTCTGACTTGAGTCTTTGTTAGCTTCAAAAAGAGGTTTACTCCAGAAAGACTGTATAATTTTCATACTATTTATATTTGATGCTCAATTATTTTTTATGATTTATATTAAACTTCCACACGAGTGAAAACATAACATAGCGAGGTAGACTGTTATACCAAGTTTCTGTTCTCCCTTGTTCGTTCATCTCATATTTTGTGTTCGATAGTTGGCGAAGCAGGTCAAATCCCGCTATCTTGGCGAGCAATGATCCTTTCAGGAAACTATAATGAAGATTTGCATTCCATACCCACTCTGTGGTATTCATCATACTTTCCCGATATCCTCGGTGGGCATACAGGCTGAAGTCTGAGCTGAAAGAGAAATTTAGCGGGAGTTGAAGCTCGGTTTCAAGCCCCAGCCGATAGTCTCCTGCGTGAATATTCTGAAAGCTGTTTCGTTGGCTGTTCAGGTAGTAGTATGTCCCCCCGGCATGAAAAGCAAACTCACTTTTCTCGCTGGGTCTGAAATTTAACTTAATGGTAGCACCCCACTGCCAGTTGTTAACAACACTGCGCATGCTCGCTGCATCTTCTTCAGTTGTCGTCATGTCAACATTATGGGCGTACTGAAAAGTAAGATGATTATCAAGCATCCATCTGCGGGCACTGTCTAAAGGTAAACTGTAATCAAACTGCCCCTTCGCACGCCAATTTCCGTTCACACTGACTGGGATCATGGTAGCAACGCCAGTATGTGTATCATATAAAGTAGCATAGGCTACATCATTGTCGGTCTTATTGTATTCTGCAGAGGCGTACCACAGCCGTTGGCTTACTCCTTCATGTCGCAGAGAAAGAGATGTATGATACCGATGTATATTTTTTAGGTTGGGATTACCCGATACGATATACAAAGGGTTGACATCATCACGATAATCCACCTTGTTTACAAGTTCTGGAATTTCGGACTTCATATCGGCACGCATTTCCCAAACGAGGGCTTTACCACCCCGGAAATAGACTTCCGGTTCAAAGAACACCGCATCTTCAGAAACATCATGCCTGGCCATGCGCGTATAGAATAGTTTCTTTTTTACCAGATGCAGGGGCAGTCTGATGTATCCGTAATCTATATTCAGCTTGTTGGTACCGCTGGCTGCATTGATGTTCCACTCTAGCATCAGACGGTGGTGGTTCTGATATTCGGTGTAAGCATAGCTGTTGTTATGGTCCAATACTGACAAAAGAGCGGCTCGTGCCGAAGGAAGTAAATCATAATGTGTGCTATCTCTATTTTCCAATTTATCAAGCCGATAGAGCGCATTGTTTATCTTGTTATACTTATAGTTATATTGGTATTGCGGACGGAGACTCCAGCCTGGCCAATTCCAGTTGTATGCGGTGCCTGCTTTTACATCCCAGCGCCGACTGTCATACTGAAGATAGTTGTTGCGAAAATCACGAGCCGCCTTTGCATCCTTATACAGAAGATCGTAGAGTGAAAAGCTACAACCGCTTTGTTTGTCAAACTCTGCACTGAAATCCAGATGCAGTAAGTCTGTAATGTTGATGATGTCATTGCTGTTTGTAAGCGCCACATGATAGTGTTCGCTTTTGTCTGTATTTTTCTCTATCAGCTCATTAAGTAAAGATGTGGTATCTGAACTGGAAGTGTAATTCATTCCATATTTCTTGTCACGCTTAAAATGGAAATTAAGATTCGTCATAGTGGAATACTTGCCACCTTCTCCATAATGAACGGTGTTCTGGCTGTCAAAGGTGGTAGCTTTGGTATTTGTCCCTCCCTGCAAACGTTTGGTGAGGCTTCTATCTGACAGAAATATCTGTGTGCTTTTCAATGTCTGATAATCACCATCGTCATGTACAATGGTATTTTGTGTACTGAACCACTTGTCCATGTTGCTATCGAAGAATCTCGCATAGCCTATCCCTGCCGTACGATTGGTCAGCAGTCCGTTTGGCGTTTCTTGTGGCATCCACTGTCCTTGCGGGGTTGGCTTCTGATTGTCATTAAGGTTGTTAATATTTGTAAATGCAAAGAACATCTCTTTTTGCGAGGACTTCATGCCAAAACTTTTCTGTGTGAAGCGGCTTTCTGTTCCTAAACCAGCTCCTATGCTGCCGAAGATGGTTGCATTGTATTCCTTTTTTAATTTGACATCCATGACAAGACTTTGGTCTCCCATGTTTCTTTGCATGAGATGTGAGGCCGAGCCTTCCCTTTCATACACCTTTATTTTATTGACGGTATATGATGGCAGATTTTCAAGTGCCATTTTAGGATTACCACTGAAAAAATCCCGGCCGTTAATGAGCAGGCTCTGTATGTGCTGACCATTGAGAAATATCTGTCCGTCTTTTGTCAGTTGTGCACCGGGTAAGCGGGACACAAGTGCGTCAAGCATACTGCCTTGGGCAAGATTAAAGGCATCAGCATTATACACAATGGTGTCGCCGTGCATCACCATTTTTATCTTCGTGGTCTTGACCACAACCTCTGGTAATTCATGGTAATCGTGTTCCATTAAGATAGGTTTGACACTGATATTGGCTTGTCGTAGGCTTTTTAGCTCAAAGTCAACATAAGTGTCCTGATAGTCAGGCATGACAGCCTTGATAATATAGTGACCTTTCTGATTTATTTTTCCATTGAAAACGTACATGGAGACTTTCCCTTGGTAAGGAAAATCCTCTACCACAGCTGTTACTGTGTCAATAACCGTACTATCCGCATTTAGCAAAAAAACTTTAGCAGGAATTGGTTTTCCTGTAATTTTATCTGCTATTCTACCCTGAACATTATGGTTATAGTTTGCACCTCTAAGACCAGAACAAACTAAGAGACAAAAAAATATAGTTAGCGTGATTCGATTCATAAAAAATATCACTAGTGTCCCGTTTAGACGAGACGATTTATAAATAAGTTGTTAATATTCGATATTTTACGAGCTTAGAATAGTGTATTTATGGGACTTCTGAGAATGCCATATATATGCAAATTTGGATTGCCGTATGTACATACTTACTTTTAGCTTATGCAAAGAAAGTAATGTGCATAAGTCAATCGTTACACACTATTTCAAAGAACGTAGGTCTATTCCTAACAGATAAGACTCCTTTAAATGAATTGTTCAACAGAGCTGTTCCAAAAGAAAGAACGGAGGACTGGTTATATCCAAGCCTTTTCAGTCCAGAAGATTTCTAAACGGGACAGCAGTGATGTTGATAAATTATCTTATAGACGCTGTAAATATACAAACATATATTGTTTAAAGCAAGAAAAATAGTTTTTTTTTCAGAATTTGTATTTTATTAACCCGTTGGCGGAATTAAATTAAGTTGACAAACATGATTAAAAAGTTGCACATATCGTTGATTTTTAGTAACTTATTGGTGACAAAATCATTAAGTTCAAACCGACATATGCACAACCTTTACACAAAATTCGTCAAAATCCTTGAGATATGCAAGCAATTTTCTGAAAATCTCGTCAATGAACGTGGCAATGTCCCTCGGCG
>CAKQXI010000046.1 GCA_934281565.1 uncultured Prevotella sp. | reverse complement strand
GTACTGAGCAATCATCTCTACGTTAGCGAGCTGGCTACGATCAACAACTGCCTTGCCCTGACGGAACAATACTGTTGGCTGAAGGTTTGTAGCTGTAGCTGGCTTCTCATACTTAGGCTTCTTGTTGCACTCGTCAAGAGCGTTCTCAAGATCAGAGATCTTCTTGTCCTTAGCAGAAAGCTGAGCATCCTTGTTGTTCAAGTCGTTGCGGAGGTTGTTGATCTGACCGTTCAAACCGTCGATCTCTGCCTGGTCGCGGAGCTGAGCGATTGTGAAGTTGTGAGAACCGTTAGAGTTCTTGAACTTATAGTTAACACCAATCTTAACCTGGAATGCAGACTTGTTTACGTCGAACTGAACACCGTCGCAAGCGCCCAAGTTGTCGTGGAGGAACCAGTTCATAGATGGCTCCAAGTATGCCTGCCACTCCTTGTTTGCACCGAAGTTAACAGCGAAGTCAATACCTACGTTAGCAGTAAGAGCGTTCAAGTTCTTCAAATTGTGGTTGTTGAAAGAGTGCAATGCACCTACACCAGCAACTGGGATAACCTCGAAGAAACGTGGCTCACCAGCGTAACCGTAGATCAAGTTTGTAGCATTCAAAGTACCCATGATCTTACCGCTTGCTGCACGAACCAAAGTCTTGCTCTCTGGACCGAACTTACGGTTTCTTGCATAGAGGTCAGCCTCTGCTACAACACCATATACTGGAGTAATCCACTTACCAAGGCGAATACCAGCACTTGGATTGATGTTCTTCATCCAAGCTGTGTGAGTTGTCTTAACAGCACCGCCAACGTTAACGCCAACGTACCAATTGTCTAAGAATTTGCTTTCAGTAGTAGTCTGAGCTGATACTGATACTGCCATTGCAGCAGCTGCAAACATTAAAACTAACTTTTTCATGTCTCTCTAAAATTAATTATTAAATTAAATTATTTTCGTTTACCAAAATGCACATTTTTATTGCACACTTTTAGATTTCGGGTGCAAAGTAATAAAAAAAAAACTTAACTACCAAATCTTTTTGCTAAAATTTTGAGTTTTATAGCACAAAACTGGTAAAATCACCCACAGAAATGCTTTTTTGAACTATTTTTTGAAGTCTCTATCATGAAATTCTCTCTTATATATAAAGGTGAAAAAACAGGGCTGAGTGCAATCACTGCACCCAGCCCGCCAAATTAGAGAGTTATAAAAAATCAAGTATACTGTTAAGCTTACTTGTAATATTCTTTCTTTCCTGCCGCCAGCGTGTTCTTCATCAGTGAACAGATGGTCATCGGACCAACTCCTCCTGGCACTGGCGTTATATAAGAGCATTTCTCTGCCACTTCATCAAACTTGACATCTCCATTCAATCGGAAACCGCTCTTTCTTGTGGCATCTGGTACACGTGTCGTACCTACATCAATGACTACGGCACTCTCTTTCACCATATCGGCAGTCACAAAGTTTGGCTTTCCGATGGCTGCAATGATAATGTCCGCCTCACGACATTCTTCTTTGAGGTTAGCCGAATGGGAGTGGCATACCGTAACCGTGGCATCGCCATATTGCTTTTGCATCATGAGCTGCGCCATTGGCTTTCCCACGATATTGCTTCGTCCAAGGATGACACATTTCTTACCGCTCGTAGGTATCTGGTAATGCTGCAAGAGCGTTAGGATACCCAGTGGTGTGGCAGATATGAAACAAGGCAAGCCTATCGCCATTCTGCCCACATTGATAGGATGGAACCCATCTACATCCTTACGATAATCGATAGCCATGATGATTTTCTGTTCATCAATATGCTTGGGCAAAGGCAACTGGACAATAAAACCGTCTACATCCTCATCTTTGTTCAGCTTGTCGACACAAGCCAACAGCTCTGCTTCCGTCACATCTTCCTCATATCGGATAAGCGTAGACTTGAAGCCACACTGCTCACAAGAGATTACCTTGTTCTTTACGTATGTCTCACTACCGCCATCATGCCCCACCAAGACTGCCACCAGATGTGGTTGCTTACCACCATTGGCGATAATCTGCTTCACCTCATCGGCTATTTGTGCCTTGATTGCCGTGGCTGTTGCCTTTCCATCTATTAACTGCATCTTTTTTAAATGTTGAATGTTGAGTGTTGAATGTTGAATGTTAAAATCTACCTCCCCATTCCTGGCATTCCTTTCATTCTACTCATCATAGACGCCATCTTGTTGCCAGTCATCATCTGCATCATCTTGCGAGTCTGTTCAAACTGCTTGATGAGCTTGTTCACCTCTTGGATTGAAGTACCAGAACCCTTGGCGATACGCTGACGGCGGCTGGTATTCAAGATACCCGGATTAGAACGTTCCTTTGGAGTCATACTCAAGATGATAGCCTCAACACCCTTGAAAGCATCCTCTGGAATATCTACATCACGGATGGCTTTACCAACGCCTGGTAACATACTTGCCAAGTCTTTCAAGTTACCCATCTTCTTGATCTGCCCAATCTGATTGAGGAAGTCGTTGAAGTCAAACTGATTCTTGCGAATCTTCTTCTCCAGTTTCTTAGCTTCTTCCAAATCAAACTGTTCCTGAGCACGCTCTACGAGAGAAACGACATCACCCATACCGAGGATACGGTCTGCCATACGAGCAGGATGGAACACATCAATAGCTTCCATCTTTTCACCAGTACCGATGAACTTGATAGGCTTGGTCACCACAGTGCGGATACTCAAGGCAGCACCACCACGAGTGTCACCATCCAACTTGGTGAGAACCACACCATTGAAATCCAGACGGTCATTGAACTCCTTTGCCGTATTGACAGCATCCTGTCCTGTCATCGAATCAACAACGAAAAGTGTCTCATCTGGGTTCAAATGATTCTTGAGATTGCTAATCTCACTCATCATCTGTTCATCTATTGCCAATCGACCTGCGGTATCGACGATGACCACATCATTGCCATTGGTCTTTGCCTGCTGGATAGCGTGGTCGGCGATGGCACACACATCCTTGTTGTCTGGCTCACTATATACTGGTACACCTACTTGCTCGCCTACCACCTTCAACTGGTCAATGGCTGCTGGACGATATACGTCACACGCCACGAGCAACGGTTTCTTACCTTTCTTACCCTTCAACATGTTAGCAAGTTTTCCACTGAAAGTAGTCTTACCAGAACCTTGCAAACCACTCATGAGGATAATGGCAGGATGGCTCTCTAACTTCAATGGAGCTTCTTCGCCACCCATCAGTTCAGCCAACTCATCGTGAACCAACTTCACCATCAACTGTCCAGGCTTGACTGCCGTGAGTACATTCATGCCCAATGCTTTTTCCTTTACCTTATTGGTAAAGTCCTTGGCAACCTTATAGTTGACATCGGCATCAAGCAAGGCGCGACGAACATCCTTCATCGTCTCCGCCACATTGATTTCGGTTATCTTACCCTCACCTTTCAGTATCTTGAAAGAGCGTTCCAGTCTATCACTTAAATTCTCAAACATGTTATTATTCTTATTATTTTGGGTACAAAGATAATCATTTTTCTTTTAAAATATGTAAAGTCATACAAGAAAATTAATCCGTACCCACAGCACTTTGAAAAATTTAACGTTATTCTTCCTTTTCTTCCTCTGGCTTCTGCACATCACCCATAGGATTGTGCAACACTTTCTTGCCCGTAGCTCGCTCGTATGCCTCCACTATCGGGTCTTTCTTATCCAGCTCACCGAATATCTTGCGAGCTTTCTTCAAGTGCTTGCGATCTCGGTTGCCTTGCCTATCGAGCCACCCCAAGAAATTGCCTGACAGCAGGGAATTATTGCCGCGAGGACCGTCCGAGTCCACCTGTTGCTGAACACTCTTTTCCAAGTCACGAATGTGCTGTTGGTCCTTTCCCCATATCGTCACCTCACCTATCTGCTTAGACTCCGGCAACATAAATACCGTGTCTGGAAGATTCTCCAGATAGATAGTGGTCTTGACAAAACCTGGCTTGCTCACCGTGGCACTGTCAAACTGATACTTTATCGTAAAATACCCTCGATAGTCGGTACGTGCCCAATGGTTGTTGTCGGTATGGATCAGAGCCTCACGAATAGGCACATGGTTCTCCGCCGAGGCAATGACACACGTTTTCTGTGCCCTTGCCATCATCACAAAGGAAACGAGCCCTATCAACAGTATAAAATATTTCTTCATAACCTTACGCTTGCTTTTTTAAGCAAAAATAAGCATATAGCCCCATACCGCCAAACCTTTTCGAGGTAATTTAACGGAATTAAAGGAATTTAAACTTTCATTCCACGGCATCTGAAATGCCATCTTTCTCAATGCGCTTGGCTTCCTCAAGCAATTTGATGGCATCGACATACTGGGCAATGCCTTGGGCGACCTCCTTAGCAGCTTTCATCGCCAACACCACTGTCTGAGGGCGGTGTACCACATCACCTCCTGCAAACACACCTCGGCGCGTTGTCATTCCAAAAGGACGCTCCACGACTTTGACATAACCTTTCTCGTCGACCTCTATACCTTCGGTCGTACTGACGATACGATTGGCAGGGCGACTTCCGATAGCCAAGTAGATACGGTCGAACTTCTCGATACGCTCACCATCCTCATTCTTCAGGCGACAGCTACCCAAGCGACCGTTCTTGCCCTTGATAAATTCCTCCACTGTGGTCTTCCACTCAAACTTCACGCCCTCTTTGACAGCTTCCTCGTACTCACTTCGGATAGCAGGCATTTCCTCCTGTGTCTTACGATAGAGCACCGTTACATCAGCACCTAAGCGGATAGCAGTACGGGCAGCATCCATGGCTACATTTCCACCACCGATAACGCCCACTCTCTCGCCATCACGCAGAGGCACCATATCTCGTGTCAAGGCACCTTCGTTAAAGGCATTCACGTTATGCAAGAAATAAGTGCTCTGGCTCACACCATGCAACTTGGAGCCAGGAGTACTGTCCATATTCTGTGGGACACTGGTTCCCGTACCCATAAAGATGGCATCATATCCTGCACGGAAAAGACTATCGATAGTGACACTGTTCTCGCCTACCATACAGTTGGTTACGAACTGAACACCCAATGCCTCTATCTTATGTATCTCGTCTCTCACCACTTTCTTTGGCAAACGATACTCTGGGATGCCATACATCAATACACCACCTGGTTCCGCCTGTCCCTCGAAGATGGTGACATTGAAACCTTGACGAGACAGATCACCTGCCACAGTAAGTCCTGCAGGTCCAGAACCAATGACAGCAACCTTGCCACGTGTCTTTTGAGGCAGTCGTTCACGAGAAAGGTTCATCTTGGTATCAAAGTCGGCGACAAACTGCTCCAACTTACCTATTTGTATCGGAGTTCCCTTTTTACCCAGCACACAATGTCCTTGGCATTGCTTCTCATGTGGGCAAACACGTCCACAGATAGCAGGCAGATTGCTCTTGGCATTGATGATTGCCATCGCCGCACCCATGTTACCCATGGACAGCTCATGTACGAAGTCTGGGATGTCGTTCTCTATCGGACAGCCCTTTCTACATTGTGGAACCTTGCAATGAAGACACCTCTTTGCTTCTTCTATCGCCTCACGGGTGGTAAAGCCCTCGTTCACCACTTGGAATGCACTCTGTTGTTCAGTCGTTATCTCACTCATTCGCTACTCTCTTTTTCGTCCAGAAGTTTATTTTATGATTTCGATGTCCTCTTTCACATGATTTCTGATTTTCATCAAATACTGTTTCATGCGTTTAGCATCCTTATGGTCGATGATGTCTATCAGTTCGGCAAGCTCAGCACGTATCTGGCTCACCTGTCCCGAAGTATAAGGATTGAAAAGGATTTCTTGCAAGAGATAATCATCCTCGTTCAACACACCCTTGGCTATCTGCATATGACGCTTGAACGTTGTACCCGGTGCATCTTGATGTTTCATGACAGCCGCAAAAGCGAATGTACTGACAAATGGGATGCTCAGCGAGTAAGCCACCGTCTGGTCATGTTCGTCAAAGGTGTATTCGTGCAAGCTCAAGCCCAGCTTCTGATACAAGTCCTTGAAGAAAATCTTGCCCATATAGTCACCCTCCTTGATGATGACCGCATTTTCCTCTGATAGCTGGTTCAAATTGGCAAATGTCGGTCCAAACATCGGGTGAGTGCTCACATATCTGAACCCACTCTTTTCATAGAACTCTTGCAAGCCTGTCTTTACACTGGCGATGTCGCTGATAATACAGTCGTGCGATAGATGAGGCAACACTTCCTCGAAAGCTGGCAACGTATATTTTACCGTCACCGCATTGATAACCAATTCTGGACGAAACATTTCCACTTCCTCCATCTTGGTAAAGCGATAACAGTTGTAGGTGAACCGAAGACGCTTGGCATCTTTCTCATATACAGCCACCTCATGGTCGAAACTGAGCAGGTCGATGAAGAAACTTCCCATCTTGCCTGCTCCCATTATCAATATTCTCATTTGTTATAGTGAAAAGTTAAGAGTGAAAAATTGAGAGTTTATAGTTAATAGTTGATAGTTTATAGTTGATAGTTAATAGTTGATAGTTAATAGGGCGCAAGCCTAATTCAACATTCAACATTCAACATTCAACATTTAACATTCAACATCCTTCACTCTTCACTTAATTTTACTTTTGGTTCAATATCTCCAACTGCTGTCTTACGCTCTCCTCATGGATATGTTCGAAGATTTGAGCTGCAAACTCTGGACTCATGCCACAAAGTGAAGCCTGTGCGCCACGCTTGTCAAGGATCTCGTTGTAACGATTGGTCTGGAGGATTGTCATATTGTGCTCCTTCTTGTAAGTACCAATCTCACGACATACACGCATACGCTTTGCCAAGAGGTCCATCAACTGGTTGTCCAACTCATCTATCTGCCCACGCAAGCTGTGCAAGCCCTCGGTGGAATAATGCTCATCACGCACGACAAGGAGGCTCAAGATATAGTCAAGCACATCAGGAGTAACCTGCTGCTTGGCATCACTCCATGCCTCGTCTGGCTGGCAATGGCTTTCCACGATAAGACCATCAAAGCCTAAGTCCATGGCTTGCTGACAAAGAGGTGCTATCAAGTCACGACGACCACCGATATGACTGGGGTCACAGATGATAGGCAACTGAGGAATACGGCGATGCAACTCAATAGGTATCTGCCACATTGGGAGATTACGGTAAATCTTCTTGTCATAGCTGGAGAAACCACGATGGATGGCACCCAACTTCTTGATACCTGCTTGGTTGATGCGTTGCAAGGCACCAATCCATAGCTCCAAGTCTGGATTAACAGGGTTCTTGACCAGTACAGGCACATCTACGCCTTTCAAACTATCGGCAAGAGCTTGCATGGCAAATGGATTGGCGGAGGTACGAGCACCCACCCAAAGAATGTCAATACCATATTTCAAGGCAAGTTCCACATGCTCAGGTGTAGCCACCTCAGTAGCGGTGAGCATACCGGTCTCTTTCTTAACCTGTTGCATCCAAGGTAGGGCATTCTCACCATTACCCTCAAAGCCTCCCGGTTTGGTACGAGGCTTCCACACACCTGCACGGAACATATGGCATCCCTTTTCAGCCAACTGCTTAGCGGTTGTCATTACCTGCTCCTCTGTCTCGGCTGAACATGGTCCAGCAATCACACAAGGGCGTTCCTGATCACTCGGAAGATTCAATGCTTCTAATTCTAATTCCATATCATGTATTTTTTGTATGTACGAAAGTTTTATTATTTATTCTCTTTTCCAAACACTCCTTTGATACGTTCAAGCGCCTCGTGCATTTTCTCATCCTTGGCACAGAGGCTGATACGAATATATCGCTTTCCGTTGCTTCCGAAGATGAAGCCAGGAGTAATGAACACACGAGCCTCATGAAGTATCTTCTCCGTCAAGTCCTCTACATCGGTATATTGCTCTGGTATCTTTCCCCACAAGAACATCCCCACTTGTTGAGGGTCGTAGGTACAGCCCAACACTTTCATGATTTCCTCGGCAATGTCACGACGACGGCGATAGTTTACGATGTTGTTCTCGTGATGCCACTCATCGCTGTTGGTGTTGTAAGCCTCGGCAGCAGCCAACTGGATGCCTCGGAAAGAACCATTGTCGATATTGCTCTTTACTTTCAATATCCAAGAAATAAAAGTCTTGTTGCTCGAAATCATAGCCACACGCCACCCTGGCATATTATGGCTCTTGCTCATGGAGTTGAACTCAATGCAACAATCTTTTGCACCGGGTACCTGAAGTATGCTCATAGGATGCTCGTTGAGCACAAGTGAATAAGGATTGTCGTTCACCACCACGATGTCATGGTCTTGCGCAAACTTCACCAGTCTCTCGTAAGTTTCCATGCGAGCATTGCCTCCAGTAGGCATATTAGGATAGTTGGTCCACATGAGCTTCACATGACTTAGGTCCATCTTCTCCAGTTCGTCGAAGTCTGGTTGCCATCCATTGTCCTCACGCAGGTTATAATAGGTAATCTTAGTACCCAAAATCTTATTGATAGCCGTATAGGTAGGATAACCAGGGTTAGGAATCAGCACCTCATCACCCACATTGCAGAAAGCGAGCGTAACGTGCAAAATGCCTTCCTTGCTACCTATCAAAGGCTGGATTTCAGAAGCCCAGTCAAGATCTACATTATACCAACGCTTATAGAAACCAGCCATTGCCTTGCGTAGTTCTGGTATACCCACCGTAGGCTGATACCCATGGGCAGCAGGGTCTTGAGCCACCTCACAGAGCTTATCTATCGTCTGCTTGGATGGTGGCATATCTGGACTACCGATAGCAAGACTGATAATGTCCTGTCCCTCGGCATTTAGTTTGGCTACCTCCTTCAGCTTCCTGCTGAAGTAATATTCTTGTATTTCTGTTACTCTATTTGCTGGTACTACCATAACGTTATTTTAGTTTATAGTTTACAATTGATAGGTGATAGGTGATAGGTGATAGTTTATAGTTAATAGTTAATAGTTGATAGTTAATAGGGCAAACTTGCTATTGCTTATTGCTATACGGCGAAGCCGCTATAAACTATTAACTATAAACTATAAACTCTTAACTATCCCCTTCTTCGTATTCCCCAAGGATCTTTATCTTGCTCACAAGTGGAGTGATAGCATCAATACTCTGCCTGTATCGTGTAAGGTTGGCAAAAGTAAGGTCCACATAGAACAAATATTGCCATTCCTGCCCAATGATAGGAAGCGACTGTATCTTCGTGAGATTGACACCATAGAAGCTCAATATGGTAAGCACCTTACTCAACGAACCCTCCTCATGCAAGAGACGGAAGACGATGCTTGCCTTGTTCACTTTCTCAATAGGACGAATGAGAGAAGCCTTCTGGGGATTGCATACCACGAGGAAACGAGTATAGTTGTGAGGATTGTCATGAATACCCTCTTGCAACACCTTCATGCCATACATCTTGGCAGCATAGCTGGAGCAAATGGCTGCCCATCCTCTCACTTTGTGCTGGGCGATATAAGCTGCCGAACCAGCCGTATCCTCCGCCTCTACTGCCTTGATGTCGGGATGATTGGCAAGGAACTTACCACACTGCATCAGTGCCACAGGGTGTGAATGCACTTCGTTGATGGTGCTCCAATCATCTTCGGGCAAACAGCAGATGCTATGCTCTATGTGTAACTTATGTTCGCCCACAACGGTGGTTCCGCTTTGGCGAAGCAATTCATAATTGTGCAGCAAACTGCCAGCGATGGTATTCTCTATTGCCACAAGCCCCACTACGGTAGGGTCACGCTTGATGTTCTCGAACACCCCTTCAAAAGTGGCGCAACAGATTAGTTCTATCTGCTCTCCCTCAAAGAACTGATGGGCGGCAATGTCATGAAACGACCCCAGCTCACCCTGTATTGCTATTCTTTTCATTGTCTCTTTTCTCTATATAATATAGATGTATAGGATTTCGACCATGATATTGTACGAAAAACGGTCCTCACTCTTATAGAGCGGGACCGTTTCGTTAGATTTCTAAATCTTATATCCTAAGTTGAAATTTACACGCAACTTCCCGCTTCACAATCGCTTGCAAAGTAAAAGTAATAGCTGTAAAAGTATGCGTTCAACTTCTTCATTGTCTTACCCAATTAATTTATTCCGAACAGATGTATTCGGACTATCCGAAACTCTTATTCGCTTGCAAAAGTAGCATTTTTATCTGATTCTGCCAAACAATTTGATAGATTTTTTGCCTTTTTGCTTATATTTTCTTCTTTCACACCCTAACCAAGCATCCAAAGAATAAAAATCTTCGTTAATCTGCGAGAGTGTAAAATAAGCTGCTTATACTATTTCACTATCACCTCATCAGCAAACAACCAACCTCCAAAAGTACTTGGCTTTGCCTGGACACGAACATAGCGAGCAACCTTGTTTCCTTTCCAAGCAAGAGTCTTGACATCAATCTGAGGGTCTTTTTTCGACTCAAATCTCTGGTCGCAGACAGTGGTGAAACTTTGTCCATCATTGCTTATAGAAACGATATATTGGGATGGATAGAATATCTCAGGACCACAACTCTGCATAAAATTAGTGCCAACACTGCTTATCTTGGTCATCTTGCCAAGGTCAATGGTAACATCAAAACAGTCTTTGCCAATGAAACCCTGCCAACGACCATCGCCATGTGCCCAGCCACCACACTTGCCATCTACCAGTGCTTGGTCGCCACCTGCCGTATAAGAACGATTGTAAGGGTGATTGTAAATGACCTTGGCACCACGAGCCTTATGTTCTACCAAAGAGAAAGTTTGCTTTCGTTCACCCACCTCATTCTTTAAGTCGAAAGGATGAACGCCTTGAGCTTTCAAATGCTCTATCTGGCTCAAGGCACGAGCCTTGAACTCTGGGTAATTCTTGGTCTTCGTACCATTCCATCCTATCTCTGCCAAAGCCAAGGCACGAGGATAAAGCATATACTCCGCATGCTCTGCCGTAGGAATATACTCTGCCCAGAGATTGGCTTGTACACCCGTAATCTTACTACGTTCAGCCTCTGGAAGATCGCTGCCTGGTACATAACTATATACTTTCTCCGTAGTCAAGAAACCTCCTATCGCCTCTGGCTGTGTCTTTGGCGCATCTTGATAAGAATCAAAATAGCAATAAGCTCCCGGTGAAAGCACTACATCATAGCCATGCTTGATAGCCTCATGAGCCAACTCGGTACCACGCCATACCATCACTGTGGTGTTCTTAGCCAAGTTGCCTGCTATCACTTCATCCCATCCTACAAGTTGGCGACCATGCTCACTCAAGAACTTACCCATGTGTGCTATCAAGTATGCTTGAAGTCCGTCAACCTTATCAATGCCAAGTTCTTTCATCTTCTTCTGGCAAAGCGGACATGAAGGCCATGACTTCTTGGCAGCCTCATCACCACCTACATGGATATAATGAGATGGGAACACATCCATCACTTCTTTCAATACATTCTCCAAGAAATCATAAGTAGCCACACTACCAGGACAGAAGTCGGCTTGCTTATAAGGTTCATGGGTACAAGAAAGCTCTGGATAAGCGGTAAGTACTTCTTCCGAATGACCAGGCATCTCTATCTCTGGCACTATCGTAATACCTCTCTGTTCCGCATATTTCACTAAGTCGCGCAATTCATCCTGTGTATAATAACCACCATAGGCACCTGTAGAATCTTCTGGACAATAGCGGTTCCCCTCCTTGTTCCAGTCTTTCCACAATGCTTGTGGGCGCCAAGCAGCGAAATTAGTCAAACGAGGATAGCGTTTGATTTCCATACGCCATCCTGCGGCATCCGTCAGATGGATGTGCAAGCGATTGAACTTATATTGTGCCATCACATCTATCTGCTTCTTAAGATAGGATATAGGGAAGAAATGTCGAGAGACATCGAGCATCAAACCACGCCACTTGTAAGCAGGAGCATCAACGATGTCACAACAAGGAACGCCACGTTTGGTAGACAATTGTCCGAATGTTTGCCAAGCACGCATAAAGCCCTCTGCAGTAGAGGCACTTACCAGAATGGTATCTGGAGCGATATGCAAGCGATAAGCCTCTGGTGAGGAAGCATTGTCCAACTTGGTATATCTTACAACACGCTTGGCTGTCGGCTTGTTTTGCTGTTGCCAAGCCATCGTGTAGATGCTTTCAGCCTCTGGTCCTACTTCGTTTTCCACTTTCACGGCTCCACCATCCATACGAAACATACCTTTGTTCATCGTTACCTGTTGTGGCATAGGCAACAAACTCTGTGCATAGATTGGAGACGCAAGAAAAAATCCTCCTAAGAGAATCAATAGATTGTGTGATTTGTTAGTCATGAACTATATGTGTTTTGATTTTTGCTGCGAATTTACAAATATTTTTTAGATTGAACAAATAAATCAGAAAATATTCGTACCTTTGCAAGGTTTTCAACTGACAAAAAGAAACACAGAAAGAAATGGACACAAAAGTTATACAGAAACATAAACATCATTATAGGGAGCTTCTTTCCATCGGAATACCTATTATCATAGGACAACTTGGTACCATTGTGCTTGGCTTTGCCGATACCTTGATGATAGGTCACCACAGTACCCATGAATTAGCTGCGGCAGGATTGGTTAACAATATCTTTGCCCTGGTACTTATTGCTTACATGGGATTTTCCTATGGACTAACTCCTATCGTCGGACGGCTCTACGGCATGGAACGTGAGGATGAAATCGGTCAAAAGGTGAAGAACTCACTCCTTGCCAACCTCCTTGTAGGCATCATCTTCACCTTGATTATGACCATCCTCTACTTCAACCTGTCCCATATCGGACAACCAGAGGAACTATTATCGCTCATCCGTCCTTACTTCATCGTTAATCTCGTTTCGATATTGTTCGTAGGCATATTCAATACCTTGAAACAATTTCTCGATGGAATCACCCATACCAAGGTTTCGATGTGGGTTATGATTATGGGCAATCTTTTCAATATCCTTTTCAACTGGTTGCTCATCTATGGCGTAGGCATCTTCCCAGAGCTGGGTTTGCTCGGAGCAGGTCTTTCCACGATGGGTTCCCGTATTTTCATGGCACTATCGTTGGTAGGTGTAGTCTGCATAGGAAAACGCTATCGCTCTTATCGCCATGACATCATTCACAAGCATTTCAACAAGGAAGACTTCCGAGAACTTAACCACTTGGGATGGCCTGTGGCATTGCAATTAGGCATGGAATCGGGTGCTTTCAGTCTGAGTTGCGTGATGGTGGGATGGCTTGGCACGATACCACTTGCAGCCCATCAAGTGATGATTACCACCTCACAGCTTTTCTATCTCGTATTGTCGGGATTGGCAGCAGCTATGTCTATCCGTGTAAGCCACTTTGTGGGACAGAAAGATTTCGCCGCCGTCCGTGCCAACGCCTATGATGGATTCCGCCTCTCGCTTTTCATATCCACCATCATGGCAATACCAGTACTTGTCTTTCGCCATCAAATTGGTGGGCTTTTTACCGACAATGCAGAGGTACAACAGATAGTATCCATGCTCATCATCGTACTGGTCATCTATCAGTTTGGTGACGGAACCCAATATACTTTTGCCAATGCCTTGCGAGGCATCGCTTGTGTCAAGCCGATGGTATACTATGCCTTCATTGCCTATTTCGTCATCAATTTGCCAATGGGTTATACCCTTGGTTTTCCTATAGGCTTGGGCATCCTTGGCATCTGGATAGCCTTTCCGTTTGGACTTTCTGTTGCTGGCTTCCTATATTGGAGACGATTTATTAGGGAAGTGAAGAAGATGGAAAAAGCGCAAGCTATGGTGTCATAAAACAACAAGCCGATATGAAGCAGCATCATGTTTTCAATCTGGAGGAATTTGCCACTCGGCATCAACTGAGTGACACTTTCGGTGCCTATGCCGCCCATTTTTCCATCAGCGATAATGAGACTAACAATCTCGCCGACATAATGAGAGAGCGCACGCTCTTTACCAAAATTATCTTAGTGAAAGAGGGGCATCTTGTCATTACGACAGAAAAACCATCCGACATAGATTCCACAGCCAATGAACTAAGATTGTCGGCTCACGATATGCTTATCGTCTCGTTTCAAAAACAAGTAAACATCACTGACATCAGCAAGGATTTTGAAGCAGAATGTATCCTTGTGGACGAGTTCATATCCAATGATGCCATGTTCCATCTATCGAAAGAGCGAAACAAATCGACATTGGACATCTTCCATATCATCCGTGACATCGTCAGACACCAACATATATATAAGGTGGAAATGATACGGTCTATGTTCAACGTGCTAAGGCTGAGCATAGCGGAAATGCCTTACGAAGAATGTTCTGTTACGAGCGACTTGAAGCATAAGAAAGAAGTATACGAGATATTCCTACATCATCTTTACCGCAACTTCCGTTCCGAACGACAAATACGCTTCTATGCCGACAAGTTGCATATCTCGACTA
>CAKQXI010000045.1 GCA_934281565.1 uncultured Prevotella sp. | reverse complement strand
GATTGTGGTAGCATCAATAATGTATTCTCATCCTTTGTAAGAGCCGTGCCTGTTTCACCATCACTATTGACCTTGGTATTGAGCGTGAAAGTATAATCGTCTGTTGTGTCATCATAAGTCCAAGCACTCAGTGGGTCGGAAGTATCCATCTTTGAAATATCCAAATCCCCACTGTTCTTTACCCCTTTGATAGTAATACTCTTGATAGTGCCTGGCAACATATCAGATCCAATGGCAAAGGTGATGGCAGTCAAGGCATGGGAGAAATGTAAATCCACAGTACTTGGTGTGTCTGTTGCCTTGTGTTCATTGTCCTCACTCTTTGCCACTATGAAGTCGGGTTGTGACTTAATATCATCTCCTGTCCCTGCTACATAGTGAACTGTCCTATATCCCGACAGTTCACTGTCACTTGTGGACAGCATACTGGCATTAGTTGGGGCATAAGCATAGAATGATAAGGAAGCATCAGTAGCCCAATACTTGTCATTTAAAATATGCCAAATATCGCCACTCCTTTTAGCTCTTTCAAAAGAGAAGTACCCTGCTTCTACATTGTCTTTCTTGGATACTGCACTAACAAAGATTTCATCACCAATCTCTGTTACTTTAGTTCCTCTGGTAGACACACTATTCTGGTTGCTGATTTCAGATAAAGGAACACCAGAGCGGGTAACCAACTCGTCCTTGTCATTATAAAAATAAGTACCCACTTGCTCCACTGGGTGAAGATACAATGGTTTACCCAAGTCGTTCTTTACGGTCAATGGATGATAAGAACCAATGGCACGACTGGTTTCATCATTACTACTGCTGCCAGAGTTTGGTGTCCAACCATTCACTTCTGTTGCAGTAAAAGAAATCTTCTTGTCAGAAAGAGTAACACCAGACATTCCTACACTTTCAGAACACGACATTAGGGATGATGATACTACTGATAATGATGCCAATGCCAACAATAAACTTGTACTTTGCCTTTTAATGTATACCATTGCTTGATAGCTATTTATGTTCCGCCAAACTCCCAAAAGCAGATGATTATTAAAATGGGCTTAATCTATTCAAAAGATATTGGCGTAGGAGTTCTTGCTTATTTATTGTCCTTGTATGTTGAGGTCTTAGGATACCCACGATTTCAAGGATATGAAGCAAGAGGACACACCTACGCCAACGAGGTATATATGTATGTAACACAGAGTACACCCCTCCTTGCGAAAGGGCGCACTTGTGCCGTGTTATATATACACGTTTTTGCAGACATCTACCATCATCTTCCTCTGAAAATCGTTTGAAAGTTCCTAAGTTTCAACATATCAGAAGTAAACGTAGCAAACACCGTTTCTTATAAATAGAGCCAAAACAAGGATTTACGCCGTACAACTCATTGCCAGCCATCCATGAAATGACGGTGCAAAAGTAGCAAAAAGAATTGGTATCAGCAAGAATATGAGCAAGAAAATAGCATACTGGCAGTAAGATTTAGTCGCTACTACCGATCAGCCCTCGTCGCTAATAGCGACCAAGCTCCGTCGCTACTACCGATCAAGCTTCATCGCTATACCGATGCAACTGACACACTTTATAGGTATTCTGCAATAGAATAAGAAACCCCAGCTATTCTATAAAGAACGACTGGGGCTTTGCTTCTTCTGCAAGTTATGCAGATTTACATATTCAAATGAAGATTTGGAGCTGGCAATGACTATTTTGTCAACTTAAGGGCTTCGGCAGTCAAATACGGTTTGATGTCAGAATAAGGTATAACGAATGATACCATGCCGATGGCGTATGCTCCAATCTCATATTGCTGGTAAATGAAGTGAACACCGTCTTTTGCCAAGAAAGGAGTCTTGGTAGGCATAGGGATGATGCCATTCTCAATAAAGAGATATTCATTGAGGTTCTTCTCGTTTACCTCTTTTTCACCTCTTTCCTTAAAATAGCTTAGTACACCTTTACGCAAGAGTGGCTGCATTTCCTTGACTTTCAAAGTATCAACAGTCTGTGCCATCACCTTTCTTGTCGCCTTGTTGATATTGACAGCGTATTCAGTGGTAGCGCCATGGGCACCAGCCTGATAATTATAGGTGAAAGTCTTGTAGGTGATATACGTAGCTGTTTCGCCAATCTTACGAATCTCAGCTTCATACTCCAAGGATGGTTTAACAGCGGCCAAAGGTTCTATTCCTGCTTGTTCCTCCTTGAGATACTTGAAGTTGCCTTTCCCATAATAGTCAACAAGCGCTTGTCCTTTGGATAAGTCGCCAGAGAATTTAGGATACTTGTTGGCAACACTTTCTTCGTCGGAATAAGGAAGATAATTCTTGGCTAACTCCTGGCTGATATATTCACGAACAGCCATGGAAAGAGAATCAGGTTCCGTAGGGTAATCAACAATCACCTTACAAGAGAGCGAGGAATCTCCTTTCTGGATAGATACAAAGCTATCAGTAACCAAGGTCTCGGCATTGTTAGCTTGCGTAGAGTCAGCAATGGCAGCAGATTTAGAGGAGCTTGCCTTGCAACCAGTGAATGCCAAGGCGATTACACTCAACAGTATGACAGATAATTGCAATTTCTTCATCATAAATTTTGTGTTATGGATGTTAATATTCTGTTTTGGAGGCGATTCGTTCCACCTTCCGTTTGCAAAGATACTGTAATTATATTGAAGTAAGCAATTCTTTTCACATTTTTTAGCCTCAAAATACCAAGGAAAGATTTTGTACATTCATGAATTCTTCCTACTTTTGCAGAATATTGTTACATCCAAGTTGTATGAATCCGATAACACAAACTATCATATTGTCGGCATCTGCGGTGAGAATGCTTCCGCACATAGCCTTGTATCTGCTTCACAAGAAGGAGATAGACCCCGACTTGCTTAAGGTACAAGACCAACAACCCACGGTGCTCAACTTTATCAAGGCTTGTACGAGAGAGCGAGCTTTCCGTAACCTGTTCTATTATCGTATGGGAGAATATCGGTCGGTGTTCATCAGCTGGCTCTTGCCTCCAGAAAGAACCCTTAGCATCTGGTGCCCAAGCATTGGCAAAGGTGCCCATCTTGAACATTCATACGCCACTTATCTCAATGCCAACTCCATTGGCGATGATTTCTATTGCCTCCAGATGGTGACATTAGGCAATGGGAAAGGTGGGCGACCTACCATCGGCAATGATGTGAAGATTTATACAGGGGCAACAGTCTTTGGAGGTATCCATATAGGCAATCATGTTACGATAGGGGCAGGAGCTGTGGTATTCAAGGATGTGCCGGACAATTGTACAGTAGTGGGTAACCCTGGCAGGATTATTGAGAGCAAAGTGGATGCTGATAAAAAGAAATAGGAGATGGCAGAGACATTGAAAGAGAAAACGGCAAAGGGACTCTTTTGGGGAGCAATGAACAATGGGGCGATGCAACTCATCGGTCTGGTGTTTGGCATTGTCCTTGGAAGATTACTATCCAAGGCAGACTTTGGCATGATGGCAATGATTAATGTCTTCCCCTTGATAGCCATAGCCTTGCAGAATAGTGGCTTTGCTTCTGCAATAGGCAATTTGAAGAACCCTACTCCGAATGACTATAATTCCGTATTCTGGTTTAACATCATCGTGGGCAGCAGCTTGTATGTCATCCTTTTCTTCTGTGCTCCGTTTATAGCAGAGTTTTATCATGATGAGCGACTGGTAGCATTGTGCCGATTGGCGTTTGTCAATATACTTTTCTCAAGTTTGGGAACGGCACAGGCAGCTTATCTTTTTAAGAACTTAATGGTGAAGCAGCAAGCCAAGGCAAGCATCATGGCGGTATTGGTCTCGAGTACGATAGGAGCGGTGATGGCATGGAAAGGCTTTGCTTATTGGTCGTTGGCAACACAAGGAGTTATTTATGTAGGCTTGAATACATTGATGGTGTGGCATTATTCAAGGTGGCGACCCTCATGGAAGATAGACTTTGTGCCAGTCAAGACAATGTTCCCTTTCAGCTTCAAGATAGCAGCTACGACAATAGCCACCAAGATAAATGACAACGTAATGAATATCCTCTTGGGGCGTTTCTATACCACTGCGGTAACAGGTAGCTATAACCAAGCCTATCAATGGAACTCGAAGTGCTACTTGCTTTTGCAAGGAATGCTCAATCCCGTTATCCAACCAGTGTTGGTAGACTTATCGGGAGATAAAGAACGCCAATTGAATGCTTTTCGTAAGATGGTTCGGTTTATAGCTTTTCTTTCTTTCCCATTGCTCTTTGGCTTAGGATTGGTGTCGAATGAGTTCATCATCATTACATTGACAGAGAAATGGCAATCGAGTGCTGAGATACTGAGGTTGTTGTGTATCGGTGGCTCTGTGATGCCTTTGTACACCTTGTTCTCCAATGTGGTTATCAGCAAGGGCAAGTCGGGCGTTTATTTCAAGTGTACAGTTTCATTGAGCATAGTCCAGATTGTCTTGATGCTGCTTCTTTGGCGGTATGGCATCCATGTGATGGTCTATACATACGTGTCGTTAATCATTGTCTGGATGTTTATTTGGTATGGATTGTCTTACCGTTTCATCGGTTACAAGCCATTGGACTTTATGAAAGATATTTGCCCTTTCTTTTTGACCGCATTGTTGGTTATGTTGGTTACTTATCTGGTGACAATGCCCATAGAAAACTTAGTGTTATTACTCTTGGCAAGGATAGTTATAGCAGCAGGTTTATATTATTTCGTCATGAAAATAGCCAAGGTCAAGATATTGGATGAATGTATCAATTTTATTTTGAGAAAGAAATGATGAACAAGCAAGACAATAGACAATATAGCAAGGAAGAACTAAAGGAACGGTTCAATCCAGAAGGTTCTCAACTCCGTAAGCAACAACATCGAATGATGGACTTGCTACTTGCTTTTGATGCCATCTGCAAGAAGCATGACATTCCTTATTGGCTGATAGGTGGCACATTGATAGGGGCTGTGCGCCATCAGGGTTTCATCCCTTGGGATGATGATATGGATGTGCAGATGCTAAGAGAAGATTATCTGAAGATGATTGAGATACTGCCTCAGGAATTGGATAGCACGATGGCTTTGCAATGCAGGAATACAGATGAACATTATTTCTTTCAGTATGCCAAGTTAAGAGATCGCCGTTCTGTGTTGGATGAGAATAATGGTTATGATCGTATTTTCAAGGAACGAGGCATCTATATTGATATTTTCCCAATAGACAAGCATCCGAAGTGGATGCAGCGATTGGCGGAGAAAACGATTGGGCATACTTATAAGATATTGAAGCGCAAGAACCTTTCCGATACGATTGCAGTTAAGAAAGTGATGCGTTGGGTTGCTGTCAATGAAAAGATTATCTATCCAATACTTCGGGGAATAAGTAAATTGACAGGTGGTGTATATCTTGATGGCTTAGGCGTTCCTTTTGTGGTAGAACGCCGTTTGAAAGACATTTTCCCATTGACTACTTTAGAGTTTGAGGGACATCAGATGCCTGTGCCCGGAAACTATGACAAGGTGCTTCGTGACCAATATGGTGACTATATGCAGTTGCCTGACATTGATAAGGTTAACTTGCACGTAGGCAAGTTGGTGTTTAAAGATTGATAAAGGAAATACCAGCAATTAAAGCGACTGTTTTAATTGCTGGAATCTTTCTTGGCAATGCTTCTTATAACTGTATCCAAACCATTTCCGTTGATATTTCCTAAATGTATAAATGATACAAAACTTCAGAGCATCATATATCGAATGTTTGCCATCTTGGTAGAGCGATGGAGGAATTTCAACGAAGTATAAATCGGCTACTGTATCAAAGGCAGAGAAAGACTTGGCATCAGGTTTGCTGAGCAACCATTCTTCCGCCATGAAGCGGTTATGTAACTTAGTTTCTTCGTCAAGCACATTTAAACAACGGAAGTAAGTAGACTTCGTCCACCAAAAGTTACCTGCATACATCTTGTTCTTGAATGGAGGAAAGAGATAACAGCCATAAGTATCATAACCAGCTTTTAGGACATTGATCGCTACTTGCCATTTGTCCATTAAGAAATATTCCATCATCCGTCGCCATGCTATTATCTTCCCTACAAACCCTAAATATTCTTTGTCATTAGTATTGGACAATGATTGGTAAGTGATGCCCTTGGTGTGGAAATAATAGAAATAGAAGTCTTCTTTCTGTGATTTCTCGAACATATAGTCAAGGGCAGGGAACTCAAAGCGCGTAGGAGTGGTGGTAAGAGCCACGAACTCTATTTTCTCAGCATGGTTGGATGTGAAACTTACTAAGATTTGCTTTAGCTTTTTCACATCTTCATCATTTCGGGCAATGCAACTGATATAGAGCTTTTTGCTAACATCGAAAAGTCCACTTTGGCAAAGATGCTTCATTTGCTCACAAATCATTTCTTCCCAGTTGGCATCACAAAAGATATGGTAGATACCATAAATAGGAACAGTGGAAGTGGGTGTGGTATTCCAACTTGCAAGGTCCTTGCGCTCATAGATCCCGATGGTGCTCTTATATATTCTTTTTAATATGGAAGTCATAACTTTAATGATTGTATCAATTTCTCAAACATGGTTTGTAAGTCATACCTTGGTGTCCAGCCTAATTGGTGAATTTTGTCACATGATAGCCGTAACTTGGTCATAGGTGAATAGCCCATGCCATCTTTCAGCTCTATGATAGGCTTAATCTGTGGATTGAAGTTCTTGCAGAGGAAGCGAGCCAAGTCAATGATTGATATATAGGTAGCTTCATTAGCCACATTATATGCCTCTCCATCCTCGCCTTTCAATAATATATATAAGATGGCTTCGATAGCATCAATGGTATAACAATAGCAACGGCTTAACTCACCTGTGGTATGGAGTACAATGTCATGACCAGCAATGACATTACGGGCAAACTGGGCGAACACTCGGTTGTCATCCTTGCTAACACCAGCTCCAAAGGTCTGTGCCAATCGTGCGACTTTTGTATGTACTCCATATTCCTTGGCATAGGCATGGCACATACATTCCATAGCTCTTTTGGCTATCGGATAGCTGCTTCTTGCCTGCATTGGGTCAATATAGCCTTGCTTGTCTTCGGTCAAAGCTACTTCATCATCATAAACAGTACCATAGACCTCAAGTGAGGATACATTGACAAGTGAAGTCATAGATTGTTCCTTGGCAAAGTTTAGTATCTGCTCGGTTCCATGTAAGCCAGTGAGCATTGTCTCTACAGGCTTGGTCACAAAATATTGTGAGGCTGTAGGACTGGCAAAATGGATAAGGTAATCTATTGGAACATCCATATCAAGTCTTTCTTGTTGGCAGAAATCATGTACCTTATATATAACATGTACCTTATATATAATAGGAGAATTATTGAAGATATGCTGGGCTTTCTCTATATTTCTTACGATGACTACAATCTTGAGATTTAAGTCCTTTAGGTGGTTTAAAGTCAAGAGACAATGAACCATGCAACGCCCCAACAAGCCCGTTGCTCCCGTGATAGCTATCGTCTTTCCTCTTAATTGTTCATAGAGAGGAAAATGCTGGGCAAAGTCTTGCCAATCTGTTTGTTCTATATGATTTTGTGTCATATCTATATTGTTTAGAAGCCAAAGATTTGCTGGTTCTCATGGACCGTTACCATGGCACGGAATACAAAGAAATCGGTAGGTGTCGTAATCTTGATATTTTCCATGGGCCCGATGATGGTACCCAGTTTATATCCATAGTGGCTCATCATGGTGCAGGAGTCAATGAAGTCATGTCTGCCCTCGGAGATAGCGGTACGATGTGCTTTCAGTATGTCGCAGAGATGGAAACTTTGTGGTGCTCTGGCAATGAGTGAGTTGGCACGCTCTGGTATTTCCAATGAGCCATCATCTTCTTTTACGATAAAAGTTTCAGTGGCAGGGATACAAGTAATGCAAGAGCCACATTCCTTTACTTTCTGGATATTGTCGGTTATGGTATCTTCCGTAATCAAAGGGCGTACTCCATCGTGGATAAGTACGATAGCATCTTCTTTCTTGGCAAGTTCCTCTGCGGCACATAGCCCATGATAGATAGAGTCTTGCCCGCTGTTGCCACCGGGGACAATCTTGACCACTTTACTGATTTCAAACTTGCGTATCATCTTTTCTAAGAAAGGGATCCATGACTCGATGCAAGACACGACGATACCATCTATCTCTGGATGATTGTCAAACAATTCCAGTGTATAGATGATGATTGGCTTGCCATTCAGTTCCAAGAACTGCTTGGGTCTTGACTTAGTGTGCATTCTGAGACCAGAGCCTCCTGCAAAGATAACGGCGATGTTCATAATCTCTTTTGTTTAAAGGGTTTGTTATTTCATGATTTGTGTAGCTTGGTCAGACATATAGCTAAACACCAAGTAGCCATTCCATATCCAGAGATAGAGGGTGAGCAGTAGAGTGATGGCTCTTAAAACTTGCTGCTTGGATGGAGCAAGCGACTTAATCAGATAAGCCAAGGCTATCGGGATTATAAATATCCAGTGTGTCGCCATGATATACATCTCGTTCAGTCCAAAGCCTAATACAAAGTGGATGCAAATGTCTATGGCAAGCCAGCTCAATACCATTAAGAAGAACTTGTGTCGTATGCCGACAATGATGCCGAGCACAAACAATATGCCTATAACGCCCTCGATAACATAATTGAAAGTATGATTGTATTTTACGATGGTAGGGCGGTTGACACACATATCATCCAGTAGGTAAGAATTATGCAATTGGATAGACTCACCAAACATATTATGAACCAGTGCATCAATACGTGAGGTAGACATATCTGTCCATTTCAGAAAGCCTTCTTCAGCAACTGGTTTCCCTGTATGTGCCATCACCCAAGCATGGTGTATGGAGTCATTGCGTTGCTGGATGCTATCCTTGGCATGAGTCTTTACCTCTATGTGCTTGTCCACGGCAAATTGTGGTTCGCGAATGTCTGTATAGATGAAGTAAGCTATGCCCATGAGCAAGACTGCTGGCACAATCATAGCTATTAAGTTTTTCAAAGCAAATACTCTCTTTCCATTCGTAAACCATGCAGCAAGATAGGTCTTGGCAATGTTGCTAAGAGTTACGCCACCTGTAAAGAAACTCAGTATGCCGATAGTCCAAGGCGACAGGTATCTATGTTCTTTCATTGCCATTCCTGCCAGATATAGGGTCATGGTAAGCAAGAACAACGACCAACAGAAATGGTCGGGTACAAGCATGGACACCATCACCATGCCAAAGGAATAAAGCAAGGAGGATAGCAAGATGCTGTCAAATCGGCTTAGCTCTATGATGTTTCTGAATACTCTATAAATGAATATAAAGGAATAATAGGCACTGGCGATGAGCAAGATAGCCATGAATATCATGGCATAGTTGGTATCACCCATATCCATCAATAGTTGGTTGATAAGATAAAATGGGTATAGTATTACGGCAAAGAGCGGATGACGAGGTATCTCGAAATAGAGCTTGCCGTTCGACATGAAGATGTAAGACCAAGCATCGAACCCTGAAACGTGATAGGTTTTGGCGAACAAACGCCAGAAACTGACATGGTGGGCGGTCAAGAACAGGTTGCTGTATTTATAAAAGAACAAGCCGTTGAGCAATATGAAAACCAATAATGCCACCAAGCTTGGTATCCTTTCCTCCTTGTTTATCTTAAATATATTCTTCATCTTAATGTTTTATTTCGGATGCAAAGATAGTGCAAAAATCTGATTAAGCGAAATTATTCATTGATTTGTTTTGTTATATCTCCTTTTTACAGTATCTTTGCATACATAACCTACTTAGAAAAAGAGAAGATATGAAGCAACCTGCTAAGATAGATGTCGCCGTATTGATGTTGTTCTTCAATCGACCCGACCATTTCCAAAAAGTGTTCGACGAGGTAAAGAAAGCTCGCCCTGTCAAGTTATTCCTCTATCAAGATGGAGCACGTGGTGAGCGGGATATTGCTGGCATTGAGGCTTGTCGGCAGATTGTTGCTGATGAGAATATCGACTGGGAGTGTGAGGTGCATCGTTCTTATCAGGAGAAGAACCAAGGATGTGACCCCTCGGAATATCTGTCCCAGAAATGGGCGTTCTCTATGGTGGACAAGTGTATCGTCTTAGAAGATGACGATGTTCCGTCACAGTCTTTCTTTCCTTTCTGCAAGGAGATGCTGGACCGTTATGAGCATGATGAGCGTATAGCTATGATAGCTGGTTTCAATGAGGATGAGGTATCGCCCGATTGTGAGGATAGCTATTTCTTTACTTCCATCTTCGCCATCTGGGGCTGGGCTTCATGGCGCAGAGTGGTGGACAAATGGGAGGGTGATTATGCTTTCTTGCGAGACAAGCAAGCTATGAAGCGATTGCAGTCCTTGGTTCGACAGCGTGGCTATCGCAAGGACTTTATTCCAATGTGCTTGGAGCATCAACAGAGTGGAAAGGAATATTATGAGAGCATATTCTGGGCTTCGATGTTGCTTAACTCTGGGTTGGCCATTATGCCGTATAAGAACCTTATCAACAATCTTGGATTGTCGGAAGACTCTACCCATTTCTCAGGAAGCATGAAGACTACTCCTAAGGCTTATCGCAAGATATTCACGATGAAACGCTATGAGTTGGATTTTCCATTGAAGCATCCTCATTATATTGTGGAGAATGTCGATTACAAGGAACGACTTTACAAGACCAATGCCTGGGGACATCCTTTTGTCAAGGTTTCCCGTTCCTTGGAAGAACTGTTCCTCAATCTTCGTTATGGTAACTTTACTATCATTACCAAGGCTTTTCTCCGCCGTGTCAATAAGTGGATGGGAAAAGACAGGCACGTTTAACAGAAATACCCGATGATGAGGCTTCCATTATATATAAATAGGTAGAGGGTAAGTGCAGCCACTATACCTATTAGATATTTCTCATATCGTGGTTTTACTCCTTTTATGAGGAATGCCGTGGCTATCGGTAGGGCATAAATCCAATGTGCTGACATGATATATACCTCGTTGATACCAAATCCCAATCCAATATGGAGCACCATATCAAGGGCAAAGTATGACATCACAAGCCATAAGAATTTGTTTTTCCGTCCTGTCCAGATACCCGACAGGAAAAGAAGTATGATAATTCCTTCTACTGCATAGTTCCACCAGTGGCGATAGTTCACAATCATAGGACGGTGGCGTAGTTCGTCTTGGAGAACATAGTCCTCGTGAAGTTGTATGGATTCTCCCATCAAGTTCTCTATGATAGACTGAGTACGTGAGGTTGTAGCATCCGTCCATCCCATGAACTCGCCTTTCATCAATGGAGCACCTTGTTTGGGTTGTTTCTTTTTCTTTGCCTTCTGCTTTTGGTCAGTCTGTAGTTGCGCAGTCTTTTCCTTAGTCGCTATTTTCTTTGCCTTTGCAGCCTTGCGAGCCATTTCCGTAGGCCAGACATAAGTACGGTATTCCCATCTGCAAAATCCCCAGAGTAAACCAGCAGGCAGTATGATGGCAAGGATGATATGCTTAGGACGGAAAAAGTTCTTGCCGTTCACGAATAGAGCAGAGAGGAATATCTTCAATCCGTTATTGAGCGAAGTTCCTGCAGTCAGCAGGAAATATACCACGCTTTGCCATATCTTGAAATGATGATTGTGAAGCATTCTTCTGCCAGAGACATAGAGTGCTAACAAGAGTAACATCATGGAAATGACAAAGTGATCGGGTACGATGGCGGTTACCATCACATAACCGAAAGAGAAGAAGAACAAGGTGAATAGTTGGGCTTTCTTCTGCCTTAGTCCGATGACCTCGTGGAAAATCCTATTGATGAATATCATGGAGTAAAAGGCACAAAACATCTGTATGATGACTGCTATGAACAAGGCACAGTTGATGCCAGTTATCTTCATCAATCCCATATTGATAAGGTATGGGATATACATATAGAAAGCCAACAGAGGATGGCGATATACATTATAAGCTGCACTCCAGTCACTTAGGACCCAGTAGGTAAGAGGGTCGAATCCCGATATACAGAAATGGCGGATGAAGTTCTTGTAATAGTTGTCCGTTATTTCTGTGAAAGGGGCATAGTACTGTGCTATTACTATACCATTGAGGATGCCAAGGAATAGGAGAATGAAGAATGCTAACCATCTTTCCTCTCGTTGTATCTTGAATATACGGAAAATATTTCTCATATAAATATAAATGTCTGTTTGTTATCTTTTCAGGAAAAATCTCACAAGTATGAAGTTGATTGGCACACAGATACAAAGCGTTGGTATCATGGCTATCTGTTTGATGAGTCCGATGCCTACGAAAAGGTTGAGGAAGACAGTCTGCAACGTATAGTTGACAATATGTGAGAGTGTAAAGCCTATCCCTCGCTTGGCATTTGCCTTTACCTTGAAAGTATATCGTGTGCTGGCTATGAAATTGAAGATGAAACTGATGATATAGGCGATAGTGTTGGCTGATGTAGCCAAGGCATGATCACCTATCTTCGGGATAAAGAATGTCAGCATGGGTATCATGAGTAGATAGATGGCATACTGTATGATGACTGCTATCACTCCCACGACTCCGAACCGCATCATTTCGCCTAACTTCTCTTTCTTAGAGCCATCCAACTGGCTTATTTTCTCCTTGATATTCATATAATCTTATTTCTTATACCTCCTCGCAAACCACCATTTCCGTACCCTTATACACAATGACAATCTTGTGAAGCTGCGTGGTCTTGACGGACGATGTTACCGTCTCGCTTGAAGCGTATCTCTCCACTTGCAGGATGGCATCTTGTCGAAGTTGTTCTATATGGGTATCCGTGTCTTTAGTCTTGGCATATTTCAGTTCCACGATATATGAGTGAAGCATATCGCTATAAATATCGACTAATGGACAGAGGAAGATGTCAGCATATCCCTCTTGTGTGTCTGTCTCGGAGATAGGGCGGTAGAACTGGTTCTGACAAGTCATGGCAAGTGTGAAACCATGTACAAAATACTCACCTTTCTGATGGTCACGTTGAGAAGAATATTGGTGCAGACTGTCAGCGATGTATTGGAAGTATGGCTTCCAATCTCCATCGTATGCCAACTTGCTTGCCAAGTTTCCTTTCTCATACGAGTCGAAAGATAGGTCGTTCTCTTGATATGTGTCTAATAGATAAGTGAATATTTGCTCTCTCACCACTTCGTTAGGAATAATGAACCTTGTCTTTCCCTTGTAAGTTCCAGCGATAGTTACCATTCCAAAATAATAGAGGAGGCTCACGAAATTGTCTGGATTTCCTATGGTCTCGGCAGGAAAGCCAGTCTTTAGAGTACCTGTGATGAAGCCTTGCTCTACGAGTTGTTGTATGATAGAGGCATCGTGGGCAAACTCCTTGTCTCGACGGATAAGCATACGGAGCTTGTTATAGTCTACACGGATATTTTCTTCTATCATGTTGTCTGGTATTCTGCCACGATTTCTGATATAGTTGTCTACAAAATACAACACCATATTAGAATTATACATTGTAGTCTCACCGTATGCGTTCTTGGCGAAGCAATAATTGTCATACCATGGCTTCATGATGTCTATCAACTCATCGACCGTATAGTTGTGCAAGTTGCAAGTGTCGGTGTAATAAGCAAGCATATCTCTTACCTCGTTCTCCGTAAATCCAGTCATTTCATTAAACTCATAGTTCAATGAATAGTTGGTTCCGATGTTGAAGCCACTTGTTAAGTCATCCATTGTCACAGGACTAACACCCGTTACAAAAACACGTTCAAGAGAAGAATTCGTGCCCGATTTGACTGCATCGAAGAATAGGCGCAAGTATCCCTCCCCATGAGTCTCCTTGCGATAGTCTGTCAAACATCCCGGTTCTGCAAGAATCTTATTTGTAAAGTGGTCGTACTCGTCAATGAACAGATAGATTTTCAGTCCTGCTTCCGAGCAAACATCACACAAGTAATCCAATTGCTTTACTGCTCCCTCCCTCTTGTTCATTTCCTCCTTTGTTCCTGCAGGTAAGTATTTCTCATATCTGTTGCAAAAAGAGTTGAATCTAATGTTGCAATGGTCATCCAGTCCTTGCTTGTAGTTGTCCAAGCCAGCATCCACAATGGCGAAGTTGAGTGATATGACAAGGTATGAGTTGCGTTCTGGTGTCGGGTTCTCCCCGATATACAGTCCCCCATATAATGCCTCGAACTTATCAGCTTCATTGATGTCATAGTAATGTTGTAGCATGGAGAGCGTAAGGCTCTTGCCGAAACGGCGAGGGCGGATATAGAAGAAAAACATATTTGATTTTTCTATTTCTTCTATGAAGTGGGTCTTGTCGACATAGTAGCAATCCCTTTCTCTTACTGTTACGAAGTTCATCATACCGTAAGGAATACGTTTATGGTATGGGCGTTTCGCCAAAATCCTGCGGTTTATCATAACCAATTCTCCTTGTTATTTAATATTTGTGCACAAAGTTAGTATTATTATTTGAATTAAGCAAAAAAAAATAGCATAAAAACATAAGGAAAGCATAGTAAATCAGTAAGTTAATATACGTACTACCGTGAAACACGGTATAAGGGTACTTGATGGAATTTCTTAAAAAACCGTCAGAATTGTAATTGTCAGGGACATTTCTTGTATGTTTGGATGATTTTTATTATCTTTGCACCGTCATTTCATGGTTGTTGGTAATGAGTTGCCAGTATATTAATCCATGAC
>CAKQXI010000044.1 GCA_934281565.1 uncultured Prevotella sp. | reverse complement strand
TGTGGGTGTTGAGATATTCCTCAGTACCTGGCATTATCTGCGCCAGCATACCACGCCATTTCAATTCTTCAACAAAGTTTTTTGCCATCGAATGAGATTCTTTATATATATTATAATATGTGTTATGGGACCCGAAACAATATCGGAAACTTACGGCACGGGGTCATAACCCGAACCACCCCACGGATTGCATCTTAGAATTCGCCATACTGCCAATGCCAAGCCTTTGAAAGGTCCATGCTTGAGGATTGCCTGTCTGGCATACTCTGAGCAAGTAGGTGTAAAACGGCACGATGGCGGAGTATATGGAGTGATGCACTTCTGGTAAAAGAGTATGGGAAGCACTAACAGCCATGCCAGTATCCGAGATACCTTATGTCCTATCCAACGTAGATATTCCATGCAACTTCTCCCCTATCCTTTGCATCAACTTCTGCATCTTATCCTCTATCTGTGTCGATGGATGCAGATTGCCATCTATCCAGATGACAGCCACCAGCAACTTCTTTCCTGGCATCTGAGCCATACAATCAGCCAATATGGACTTGTTCTTGCGATAAGCCTCACGTATCTGTCGCTTTACACGATTACGTTTCACGGCTCGCTTGAAATATCGCTTGGATACACTTACAAGCAACTCCATCGGGACATCTTTCTCGTCTTTCTTATCAATGAGCAGGAATACGACTCTTAGAGGCCATGCCGACATACTGGAGCTGGCATTTCCACCAAAGAGCTTGTCAATGAGCAACTTGCTACATAGACGTTCTTCCTTGCCCAACGTAAAGACTTTGCTTGCAGGCATTTCTGCGTTCCTTATTATTTATTATGTCTTTTCAGATAATCTTTCAAAGCACCAGTCATGGATGGGAACTCCTTGGATGGAGCTTCCAAGTCAAGGCGAAGTCCTTCCTCTGCAACAGTCTTGGCGGTAGCAGGTCCAAAGGCAGCGACAGCCACATCACCTTGCTCAAAGTTAGGGAAGTTCTTCTTCAATGCCTTTACACCAGTAGGACTGAAAAAGACCATCATATCATAATCGAAGCCCTTGACTTCTTCTTCAGAAAAATCATTGCTTACAGTACGATACATCACACATTCTGTATGCTTGAGGTTCTTCTCATCAAGTGCATTCTTGACATCGTCATTATGGACACTGCTCAGTGGGACAAGATATTTCTCTGTCTTATGGCGAGCCATCTGAGCCATCAAGCCATCAATCTTGCCATTGTCGCCAAAGAACACCTTACGCTTGCGATACTGCACATACTTCTGGATATAGAGAGCGATGGTCTCTATCACACAGAAATACTTCATATCCTCTGGGATCGTGATGCGCATTTCCTTTGCCAACTTGAAATAGTTGTCTACGGCATGACGTGATGTGAAGACAACTGCAGTATAGTCGAGCAGATTGATTTTCTGCTGACGGAATTCCTTCGCTGTAAGTCCCTCAACCTTGAAGAATGGGCGGAACACACATTCCACTCCATACTCGCTCTGGATGTCATAGTAAGGAGACTTCTCACTCGCTGGTTTTGGCTGAGAAACTAAAATCTTTTTAATCATCTTTGTCTTAAAAATTAATTTTCAAATAATGACTCATCAGTACCAATCCACCCCACAGGGCAAACAACGGTATCACTTCGAGGGCACAAAAGTACAAAATTATTTGCAAAAAAGTGCCTTTTCCCCTGAAAAAGATGAGATAGCTCTTGTAAAATGACAATATTTTAACTAATCCCAAGACTATCAGCGCATAAATCATTGCTGTTTGCAGGGATAACCTAAAATATGTCATGAGCATAATAGCTGGGAAAAGGAGTACTCCTTCCGTCGATATCAAAAAGAGATATGCTTTCAGCCATTGTTCATTTTTTTTCTTGTCAAAAAACACCCATCCTGTCACTCCATAAAGCAAGGCTTTCAACAAGAAATAGCTTGCTGCATACCCTGCATAGATGGTGATGACCTGATATTGCTCTATCGTAAACGTGTCGCTGATGGATGCTCGCGAATAGATGAAATATCCAATAGATATCAGCAGACAGGTCTGCAACACCAAGAACAACTGGAAACGAAGCTCATTGGATGTCTCGGTGATGACGGTCGTACCAAAACGGGGAGGATGAAAGAATGTCTTTGCCTGACGGATAATAAACTGCCTTGACTGAGAAAAAGCGACACACGCCAGGATGAAACAAAAAAGCAATAGGCTGGTAACAAAATTGTCGCCAGCCACTGTATAAGGAACAGGGTCTCCTGCCACACCTAACCTACCACCTTGCAACTCTGGATGGAAAAGCGAGTCTTTCGAGAAAAAAGACTCACGATAATATTGTGGTAAGCTGACATCACGAAAACTCTTGCCCGGAGAATGACCTGGCAAGTGCAAGGTATCGGGCATGGTACTCCAACGTATCTCGCTCGGCTTGATGTGAGCTTGCACCATCGAGTCTTGTTGTGCAGGTGTAGCATCTTTAGGCAGCCAGCTCAATACCACTTTCGGCGTGAGCTGACCACTATGTATCACCATCTCCTGGGCTTCTTCTTCCTCAAGAGCGGTTAATTCACTGCTAATAGAATCTGATTGCTGGATCATTCCTTAGAGTCCAAACTCTTTCTTGATTGCTTCTACTTTATCTAATTTTTCCCAAGTGAACAATTCCACCTCTACGGTCTTGGTCTCATGATAACGACTGGTGAATGTCTTCTTCACCACCTCGTTCTTGCGCCCCATGTGACCGTATGCCGCCGTCTCGAAGAACATTGGCTGACGAAGTTTCAACTGACGTTCTATTGCCTTTGGTCGCAAATCAAACATCTTGTCTATCTTCTTGGCAATCTCTCCATCCGTCATATTGACATGACTACGACCGTATGTATTGACATAGATGCTCACTGGCTCCGCCACACCAATAGCATAGCTGACCTGGACAAGCATCTCATCAGCAACGCCTGCTGCAACCATGTTCTTGGCAATATAGCGAGCTGCATAAGCAGCGGAACGGTCTACCTTACTGGAATCTTTGCCAGAAAAAGCACCACCACCATGGGCACCTTTTCCACCGTATGTATCCACAATGATCTTACGGCCCGTAAGACCTGTATCTCCATGAGGACCACCAATGACAAACTTACCCGTAGGATTGACAAAATACTTAATGTCATCATTGAAAAGTGCCAAGACCTTATCGCTCAACTGAGCCTTGACACGAGGTATCAGGATATTGATGACATCCTCACGAATCTTGGCAAGCATAGCCTCATCATCGTCCTCGCCATTCGACTTCTTGATAAAGTCATCGTGCTGAGTAGAAACAACGATGGTGTCAATGCGTTGAGGGATATTGTCATCAGAATACTCTATAGTAACCTGACTCTTTGAGTCTGGGCGGAGATAAGTCATTTCCTTGCCTTCCTTACGAATATCAGCAAGCACTCGCATGATGAGCTGCGCCAAATCCAGGGACACTGGCATATAATTGTCGGTTTCATTGGTTGCGTAGCCGAACATCATACCTTGGTCACCAGCACCTTGCTCGTCATCTTCCTCACGGCTCACACCACGGTTGATGTCATCACTCTGTTCATGGATGGCGGTAAGTATGCCACAAGAATCACCATCAAACTGATATTCCGACTTCGTATAGCCGATTTTCTTAATGGTTTTGCGAGCGATGGTTTGCAAGTCAACGTATTCGGTTGAGCTAACCTCGCCCATGATCACTACTTGACCAGTAGTACAGAAAGATTCTATTGCGCAATGAGCGTGTTCGTCATAAGCCAAGAACTGGTCGAGCAATGCATCTGATATTTGATCAGCCACCTTATCTGGATGTCCTTCAGAAACTGATTCTGATGAAAACAAATATGCCATAATTTCTCTATATTTATATTGATTAGGGTGCAAAGTTACGCATTATTTTTCATATTCTTACTACGAGTTAGCTTCTTTAACACTTTATTTCTTGATATTCCTTGGATGGTGTTCCAATATCTCCTTTCGTAGGTCTGAAGTCTCCAAGTGGGTATATATCTCCGTAGTACCAATGTCTTCATGTCCCAACATCGCTTGAATGGCACGAAGGTCGGCACCGCCTTTCAACAACGCCGTGGCAAAACTATGGCGCAAAGTATGGGGCGAGATGGTTTTCTGGATACCAGCGTCCTTTGCCGTCTGCTTAATCATAATGAGTATCATGGTACGGGTAAGATGCGCTCCCCTGCGATTCAGGAACACATAGTCTTCCTCTCCTGGTTTGATTTTCATCAAGTTACGGTCTATATACCAATAATGAAGCTCCTGAATTGCCTTTGGGGAAATCGGAACCAGTCTCTCTTTATTTCCCTTGCCCAATACCCTCACGAACTTCTCCTCCTCGAAGATGTCGCTCAGTTTAAGACTGACAAGTTCGGATACACGAAGCCCACAGGAGAACAGCACTTCTATGATTGCCTTGTTACGCTGCCCCTCCCACTTCGACAAGTCGATGGCACTCTCCAACTTGTCAACTTCCTTCACCGACAGATATTCTGGAAGATACTGTCCTATTTGTGGTGATGGAAGTAACTCGGTAGGGTCTTCCTCCATATAGCCATCAAGTACCATGAAACGATAGAATGAGCGTACACCACTCAAGATACGAGCTTGAGAACGAGCACCTATCCCTTTCTCGTGCAAACCCACAGCAAACTGTTCCAGATGCTCCAGTTCTACATCCGCCAAAGCCAGTCCTTGTTCCTCGGCGAACTGCAAGAGATACCTTAAGTCACGCTGATAAGCCTCTATCGTGTTCGATGAGTAATTGCGTTCCAACTTGAGGTATCTCACATAGTTCTTCACAATTTCTATACCTGTTTTCTTGCCTGTTTCCATTTTTATTATTACCTTTGCCGACAAAGTTATAAAAAAATATTGATTAGAAAAAATATTATCGATATGAAGATACAAATCATCAATGGTCCGAACCTAAACTTGCTCGGTGTGCGTGAGCCAGGCATCTACGGTAGCAATTCTTTTGAAAGCTATCTACCAAAACTGAAAGAGAAATTTCCCGACATAGAAATAGAATACTACCAAAGCAACATAGAGGGAGAGTTGATTGACAAGTTACAGGAGGTAGGCTTCTCTTATGATGGTGTTGTATTGAACGCTGGTGCCTACACCCATACCAGCATCGCCTTGCAAGACTGTATCCGTAGCTTGAAATGTCCTGTCATAGAAGTACATATCTCCAATGTCCACAAGCGAGAAGAATTCCGTCACCATTCTTACATATCATGTGCTTGCCTTGGTATCATCTGTGGTTTCGGACTTGCTTCTTACGACCTTGCCATCGCTGGTCTTCTCACCCAGCAAGCCAACAAGGAAACAAAACCTTTGTCTTAACTCCTTTTTCACTTCCTAACTTCCAAGTTATATGACAGAGACCGAATTAATTGATAAGTATATTTGCCAACATATAGAACCAGAGGGCGATTATCTCTACCGCCTATATCGTGCCACCAACATCCACACCATACATGGCAGGATGGCAAGCGGACATATCCAAGGCAGGTTTTTGAAAATGCTCGTAAAGATGATTCGTCCTAAGAATATCCTTGAAGTGGGTACGTTCAGTGGTTATAGTGCCATCTGTCTTGCACAAGGTCTGCAAGAGGGTGGAAAACTATATACTTTCGAGATTAATGACGAAATGGAAGACTTCACCCGTCCTTGGATAGAAGGATCAGATGTCGCTGATAAAATAGACTTCCGCATTGGGGATGCCAATGTGGAAGCTCCAAAATTAGGTATCATGTTTGATATGGCTTTTGTGGATGGCGACAAGCGCACCTATCTGGAAACCTACGAAATGGTATTGGGCATCCTGAACCCTGGCGGATATATCCTTGCGGACAATACCCTCTGGGATGGTCATGTAATAGACTCCGCCTACGACCATGACCACCAGACACAAGGCATTCGCAAGTTCAATGACTTTATCGCCAACGACCCAAGGGTAGAGGTCGTTATCCTACCCTTGAGGGATGGCTTGACTTTGATACGGAAGAAGTCGCTCTAACTAAGCAACCTCTTGCTCAAATATCTTACAGGATACCATACTGCGAGCCATCCTACGGCTATAACCGTCACAAAGATGATTGCCACATCCATATAATGAACACTGACAGGATAAGCATCTACTATGAAAGAGCCTTCGGAATCGCCTAACTTCACAAAGCCATATTGTTGTTGCAACAAGCAAAGCAACAACCCTATTCCTATGCCTATGATGGCACCTATGGCAGAAATCATTCTGCCCTCAAAGAGAAACACACGTATTATCTGCTTATCACTGGCACCAAGGTTTCGCAAGGTCACGACATCATCTTTCTTATCTATAATCAACATAGAAAGAGAGCCAATGATGTTGAAGCACGCCACTACCAATATAAATGTCAAGAAGATATAAGCCATCATCTTCTCTATCGCCATTATCTTAAAGGTATCCTCTTGTTGCTCATAACGGTCAAGCACCTGATACTTGTTACCTGCAATTTTCTGCATTTCTGCCTTGACAGCATTCAAGTCACTGCCATCTTTCAGGCGAAGTTCCAATGCTGATAGCATACCCTGCTGTCCAAAGAGATTTCGAGCGAAAGCGACCGAAGTAATGATATAGTTCTTATCATACTTCGACTGCTTGACAGAAAATAACACACCCGGAGAATTCAACGAGTCGACAACGAAACCGTCACCGGGATTTGCCATATCCAACTGCCCTTCTTTCTTAGGGGCATAGACTCGCAGGAAACCATTCCATTGTGCACCCAATCCTAATGTCTGCGCCAAACGAATACCAACGGTACCATATTGCAAGTTGGCGGCATGAAGCAAGAAACTACCATCTCCATAGAGGATGTCAGTGATATGTGACAACTCTGGGAAATTATCATCAACACCCTTGACCACAACCATTGCCTGTTTGTCTTGATAGACAGCCAATGCCTGGTCTTCCACCGTCTCCGTAGCAACATCCACTTCGGGCAATTGACGTATCTTTGTCAAGATTGGGTCATCGGTAGGAGCTGTCTTTCCCTCTATCGGCACTACTTTCAGTTGTGGGTCGAAATTGGTGAAAAGCGAAGCCACCAAATCATGGAAGCCATTGAACACGCTCAAGACGATAACCAACGCCATCGTAGCCACAGCCACACCTATCACAGATATAGAACTTATGATGTTGATAACGTGCGTACTCTTCTTGGAGAAGAGGTATCTGCAAGCAATAAAGAATGGGAAATTCATTTCTTGAGCAGTTCGTCAATATGTTCAAGGTAATCCAAACTATCATCAAGGAAGAAGCGAAGCTCTGGGATGATACGTAGCTGGTTTCTTACTCGCTTGCCCAAGTCATAGCGAATAGTCTTCTCGTTGGCAGAGATATTCTTCAATATCTCATCGCCTTTCTCCGAAGGAAACACACTGAGATAAGCTGTACAGATGCTGAGGTCTGGACTAATCCTTACCTTGGTGACACTAACCATGACACCATGCATCATACGTGTTTGTGACTGAAAGATCAAGCTAAGTTCTTTCTGTAACAGTCGGGATATGCGATTTTGTCTTGTTTCTTGCATCTTAATTATTCAATATCAATTATTAATTCTTAATTATAAATCACTCAAGGTCTACATGGCGCACGTCTACTCTCTCATGGAGGAATATCTGTGCCGATTCCTTGAACTTATCCTCACTCTCAGTAGTCAGATACTGGCAAGTACCTTTCTTGGTTATCTGTTGTTCCATATTGGGATGACGTCCCAGATAATCTTTTAAGCTATTGGCAACATACTGCCCTTGAGGTACCACCCTCACGCCATCTGGAATGTTCTTGACAATGCTGTTCATCAACAGAGGATAATGGGTACATCCTAAGATGATGGTGTCAATATCGGCATCTTTCCTCATCAGTTGGTCGATACGCTTCTTGACGAAATAATCAGCTCCTGGACTATCAGCCTCGTTAGCCTCAACAATAGCTGCCCATAGGGGACAAGCCACACCGCTAACCTTGACATCTGGCCAAAACTTAGCGATTTCCAAGTCATAGCTCTCACTCTTGATAGTACCCTCGGTAGCCAACAAACCAACATGATTGCTCTTGGTAATAGTACCTATCACCTCTGCCGTTGGACGGATAATGCCCAACACACGCCTATCTGGGTCAAACTCAGGAATATCACGTTGTTGAATAGAACGTAGAGCCTTTGCCGAAGCCGTATTACAACCTAAGATGACCAGATGGCAACCCATGGAAAAGAGTTTCAATACAGCCTGACGAGTGAACTTATAAACCACTTCAAACGAACGAGAGCCGTATGGGGCACGGGCATTGTCACCAAGATACATATAATCATACTGTGGCAACACCTGTCGGAGACCATGCAATATCGTCAAGCCTCCGTATCCAGAATCAAAGATCCCGATAGGTCCTGGAGTAGAAGGCAACATCATTTTACACTCTCCTTTAACAAGGCGGTAATATCCTCACCCATCGTAGCATCGACGTATGGAGTGGCATCGCTATCGGTATTCAGTATGAAAGCATATCCTTTAGCCTTGCCTATTCTTTGCAAGGCTACGTTAATCTTGCGCTTCAAGGGAGCGTATGCCTCTTTCTCCGCCTGTTGAAGCAAGCGTTCTGCTTCTGCCTTGAAAGCCACATTCTTTTCCATCAACTCACGGATTTCCGCTTGGCGTTTCTCCAAGATTGATGGAGCGAAAGAACGTTGTCCATCAAGGAACTCCTCATACTTAACATTAAACTCATCTTCGGCACGTTTTGTCTCTGCATCATATTTTGCTCGAAGGTCGTCCATATTATGCTTGGCTATCGTGTAACCAGGCATGGTATGAAAGACTTCGTCATAGCTGAAATATCCGAAGCGCAAAGCGGAACCTGCCACATTCTGGTTGATGGCAATCGGCATTCCACTGGTCTCTTGCTGGGCTGCAACCGCCATTGGCATGAAAGCGAGGGCGATATAAAAGAATATTTTTCTCATGAATGATACCTTTTAATTGAAAAGAGGGCAGGCACTGCTGCCTGCCCTCTTTCTTTATCTTATTAAAAAACGCTAACTTACTTGAGCTTTGCTGTTACTTCTGCCGTAACATCCTTTACAGTGTCGCCAGTATAGACAGCAGCACCCTCCTCAAAGATGTATGTATAACCGCCAGCCTTGCCTACTGCGCTGATGGCATTGCGCACCTTCTCGATGATAGGCTGCATCAACTCACTGCTTTTCTTCTGAAGCTCCTGCTGACCATCTTGGTATGCCTGTTGAATCTTCTGCTGCAAGCCCTGCAACTCAGTCTCCTTCTGCTGCTTTGCCGTAGCGTTCATCGTGCTGGCACCTTTCTGGTACTCATCAGCCTTGCGATTGAACTCGTCCTGCATAGCCTTCAAGTCGTTCTCTTTCTGCTTCTGGAGAGCTTCCATCTCGCCGTTCGCCTTGGAAACCTCAGGCATAGACTGCATGATACTCTGTGTGTTGACCTTACCAAACTTCTGTGCCATCATAGTCATTGGGGCAAGAAGCATCAACATTAAAACTAGCTTTTTCATTTTCTATTCTTTTTAAATTATTATTCTTATAAATCCGTTGTGGGTGCAAAGATAGCATTATTATTTGGAATAACCTAATTTTTGTAGCACTTCATTGCTAATATCTATCTTTGGAGATGCAAAAATGATACCGCTATTGCTGGCTCTGTCGATGACAAGCATATACCCATGCAAGTTAGACACTTCCTTTACGGCATTGTATATCGCCTCCTGGATAGGTTCCATCAGCACCTCACGTTTCCTTGAGAGTTCCCCGTCAGGACCAAAGTATTTCTTCTTTAGGTCACTGGCTTCTTTCTCTTTCTTCATGATGGCATCTTGCTTTGCTTTCTTCTGTTCCTGAGAAAGATAAGCCGACTCATTCTGATAGTTCTTGTACATCGTACTTGCCTGGGCATTGATTGTCTCCACCTCTGCCTGCCATGTCGCATTAAGCTGATTGAGCTGTTCATTAGCTCTCTCATAAGCAGGTAGATTTCTCAAGATATATTCCATGTCTACCAGCGCATACTTCTGAGCGTTTGCCGTGATGGCTACTACAGCCATCACCAGCATCAACATTATCTTCTTCATAAGAATACCTCCACGAATTATCAATTCTTAATTATTCATTCTTAATTCATTAGAACTCCTGACCCAAGATGAAATGGAAGTGGCTTCCACCTTTTTGGTATGTACTGCCGTTCCATACATTGTCGAAACCGTATGCCCAGTCGATACCCATCAAGCCAACCATTGGCAAGAAGATACGAACACCAACACCAGCAGAACGCTTCATGTTGAATGGATTGAAGTCTTTGGTCTCATACCAAGCATTACCTGCCTCTACGAAGCCCAAGCCATAAATAGTAGTATTGCCCAAGAGGAATGGATAGCGAAGCTCCAATGAGAAGCGGTCATAAGCGTATGCATAATAACCTGTGGTACGACTGTATGATACGGAACCATTCTCATAACCACGGAGTCCGATTGTTTCCTCACCATAGGTTGAAGAATATCCACTCATGCCATCACCACCTACATAGTAAGTCTCGAATGGGCTCTTTTTGTACTTGTTGTAGGAACCTAACAAACCAAGTTCTACACGAGTCATCAAGACGAAACATTTCTGACCACCGCTCAAGGCCGTATAGGTCTTTGACTTAAACTTCCACTTGTGATACTCTATCCAACGATATTTCTCTTGCTGCTCCTCCGAATAAGTTGGAGACTTCGCATTGGTTGCCAAGGTCTTGTAGTCCTTGCCATCAAACAAGCTCCATGGTGGAGTAAGTGCAACACTTGCCTCGAACTCAGAACCACGGCGTGGAAAGAGTTGGTTATCTGTTGAAGAACGGTTCAATGCGATAGTAACATTCAAGTTGTTGGCATTACCATTGGTCATCAACATATAACGCCAGTTCTTCATCATGTAACGCTGGTAGCCCAACTGTACCGACAAAGTAAAATAGTCGTCTGGCCAGCGGAGGCGTTTACCCCAACCGAGGCTTACGCCTACCATCTGGATGTACTTATCAGGATCATAATAATTCTCATAGTTGTTATAATAGCTGCTACCATAACCATACAATGAAGAATAGTAATTGTTCATGTAAGCACTATTGTAATAGTTGCTTGACACATCGGTAGACTTGCTATAATATGCACCAACGCTGAACTGTACAGGACGTTTGCCACCAAACCAGTTGGTAGAGTAGCTTACGTTATATGACTGATAATAAGTACCGTTGGTTTGTGCACCGATACTGAGCACTTCACCATCACCAACAGGCATGATGCCACGGTGTTCCTTGTTCTTGTTAAAGAGGTTTGCCATGGAGAAGTTGTTCAACTTCAAGCCAATGCGACCGATGACACCAGTCTGTCCCCAACCAAGCGAGAACTCAATCTGGTCATTGCTTTTCTGCTCCAAGTTCCAGTTGACATCAACAGTACCATCCTCATAGTTTGGCTTAATATCCGGGCTAACCTTTTCTGGGTCGAAATGTCCCATAGAAGCCAACTCACGAGCTGAACGCATGATAGCTTCCTTTGAGAATAAGTCGCCCGGCTTAGTACGAAGCTCACGACGGACAACATTCTCATAAAGTCGAGTATTACCATTGATGCGTACATGGCTCAAATAAGCCTGAGGACCTTCGGTAACACGCATTTCCAAGTCAATGGAATCACCGTCAATGTTAATCTCGGCAGGGTTGATGTTAGAGAACACATAACCATTGTTATAATAGAGGTTACCTACCGCATCGTCATCCTCGTTCAAACGCTTATGCAACAATTTCTGGTTATACACGTTGCCATGTCTCATGCCCAATACGGCATTCAAGTAATCGGTAGAATAAACGGTATTGCCCACCCAAGTAATGTTGCGGATATAATACTTCTTGCCTTCCTCTACCTTTAGATAGATGTCCACGTGCTTGCTGTCATAGTTGACAACGCTATCCGCAAGGATTTGCGCATCACGGAAACCATTCTCATAATACTTATCAACCAACTTCTGCTTGTCTTCTTTCCATCTCTCTGGTGTAAACTTCTTGGCTTTCAAGAAAGTAGAGAGCTTTCCTGCCTCATGAGTCTTTGCAAAGGCACCTTTTGAAAAGAGTCCACCTTTAATCTTGCGATTGGAAAGAGCTTCATTCCCATCAATATAAATATGATGTACCTTGATTTTCTCTTTCTTATCAACAATGACATCCAAAATCACTTGGTTCTTGGCAGAGGAATCATCACGCTGGTTAATCTGAATATCGGCGTTCTTGAAACCTTTGTCGTCAAAATATTTCTTAGCTAAAATCTTAGCACGGTCAAGCATATTCGGTGTAACCTGAGTACCCTTTACCATACCCAGCTTCTGTTCCATATCCTCACGCTCGCTTTTCTTCAATCCTATATAATTGATATTGGAAATACGAGGACGAACAGCCAAGTAAATATGTAGATAAAGTTTCTCACCTACGATAGAGTCAGCAGCAATAGCCACCTTGGAAAACAAGCCATGCTTCCAATAGCGTTTCACCGCATTGGTTATCGCATCGCCAGGTACATCAATTCGTTCACCTACCGTCAATCCAGAAATACCAGTAAGCACATAATCCTCATACCCTTCTACGCCCGATACGCTGATGCCACCTATTGTCAATGTTCGTGGAGTGCCAGCGTACGAGATGTCTGGATTGATGATTTTGTCCTGTGCTTGAGCCTGCATACCAGCCGTGACGCCGAGCATCAGGATGAAAAACTTTCTCCTATTCTTCATTTATCTCTTGTCTATATATGTTCTTGTTTGTTTCTCTTTCTTATTGATTTTCCTCTACTTGCGCCTCTGTTTTTCCAAACCTGCGTTGACGTTGCTGATAACTGACAATGGCTTTCTGCAAATCTTCTTCCGAGAAGTCTGGCCAATAAGTATCACAGAAATATAGTTCAGAATAAGCAATCTGCCATAACAGGTAATTGCTGATACGCAGTTCTCCGCCAGTACGAATCAAGAGGTCGGGATCAGGCATGAACTGAGTATCCAAATGCTGGCAGAAATTCTCCTCGGTCAAAGACTTCTCTATGTCTGCATAGCAGTTTGCCCCCTTGTCCATGGCTTCTTTCACCGTTCTTCTCATGGCTTCAACAATTTCCCACCGAGAAGAATAGCTCAATGCCACGACCATGGTCATGGCATCATTCTTTTCCGTATGCTCCATGGTCTCCTGTAACTTGTCTTGCACTTGTTGTGGCAATCTCTTGACATCACCGATTACACGGAAACGGACATTGTTCTTCATAAAGATCTCATCTTCCAGAGAAGTAAGCACCAAGCCCATCAAGGCAGCGACCTCATCGGCAGGACGATTCCAGTTCTCGGTAGAGAATGTATAGAGCGTGAGATACTTCACGCCAAGGCGCGTACACTCCTTGGTTATACGGCGCACAGTGTCCACTCCTGCTTGATGCCCATAGCTTCTTGCCTTGCCACGCTCCATTGCCCAGCGACCATTGCCGTCCATGATGACAGCGATGTGCTCTGGCACTCTGTTCATATCTAAGTTGTCCATCTTATCTTTATTTATTATATATGTACACTACTCAAAGGAGGTCTGTTCCTTACGCCATCCATCCTTATTATAGCGACCTTTCCATACGTTGCCTGTCTTGGCACTAATGAGCCAATAGTACTTGTTCTCGTCTCTTACAAGCACAAACTGATTGGCACCATTGAAAGCAGTTGGCATGACAACGGCGGTATCCACATTCCATGTCAAGCCACCGTTCTTGCTGTTATACCACTTCCCTGCACTTGTCAATGCCACATAGCCACTGTCACTTGCTGCCACCATCACTTGTGAAGCGTATGGTAACTTTCCTTGTTGGTTCTTGTCATACTCGACATAATTCCACTTGCTTGCCTCCGCATCGTCATAATCGAGTGTATGAATCCATGATACGGCGATTGTATCTCCATGATCGGCTGTCTTCTGATGAACGCCAAGCAGCAATAAGTTCTCCGCATTCTTGACAGAAGCGATACTTGCCACATTGAGTGAAAGACTGTGAGTTGGCAGAGAATCCAAACTTGCATCCAGTTTTTCTTCTTCCCATGTCACTCCCTTATCCTTTGATACGGATATGCCTGTGGCTGTATAAGCATAGAGATACTTGCTGCTGGCACCTATCAACTGTACCAACGATGCATCACCACCTACCTCGTGCCAGGAAGTAGCATCGGAAGACTGATATATCTTATTTTTATCCAATAGATAGATCGCATTATCCAAAGCAACTACATTCTTATAAGCATCCTTGCCATACGTTATTGATGGAGTCACCTCATTCCATGACTTCCCATCGCTATTTAATGTCTTATAAACTTTCAAATTATTGCCATCTGTTCCAAACACATAGATATTGCCACCCATAGAAACAGCTTTCAAGCCTTGCAAAGCTGCTATTTGGGCGTTCTGATTAGACAAACTATGCCATTGGAAAGAATCCGCAGACTCCTTATGGACATTTACATTGACTGTATAAGTTACGTATGCTGTATAATCATTATTAAACACACGCAACTTTCTTGGAGTAGAGAGGTCTACCGAATCAGTACTTGAATAATAAGACTGTATGGAGTCTACATTAGTTTTCATCCATACAACAGGACTGCTTTGCTTTACCGTAACAGAGGTTAGCACCGCAGAAAGTTTCGTTCCCTTTGGCAACGAATCGGGGTTATAGATCTGGCGAGTAGTCTGATCTATATAGAATTTATAACTTGACCCAGTTACATCAGCCGTCAAAGTTGTATCTTTTTTTGTCGTAGAGCTCTTAGCTTGATAATATCTCTTAACCGTACCAATGGAAAAAGCCGTGATAGCCGTATCATGGGTATATTCGACATTACTATTGTCATCAGAATTTAAGCATGAAGACAACGACAAACCTGCTGTAAAAAGCAAGATGAAAGCAAAAAACTTCCTTTTCATTCCGTTCTAATTATTTTTTAGCTGCAAATTTACGGAGAATTCTTCAAAAATAAGCCCTTTTAGGTGCTTTATTATGCAAATTATTGATTTTAACTGGTATTTTTAAGTTTTTTAGTGATTTCTCTCACTGATTTCGCAGATTTTAAAGACAAAAAAAATCCCGCTCCTCTTACGAGGAAGACGGGATTTTATATACTTGGATCTCAAAAGTTCAAATTAGAGCTGTGGACCAGCAGCAACAAGTGCCTTACCAGCCTCGTTACCCTCGTACTTCTTGAAGTTCTTGATGAAACGAGCAGCCAAGTCCTTAGCTTTCTCCTCCCACTCAGATGCGTTAGCATATGTATCGCGTGGATCCAAGATGTTAGGATCTACACCTTCCAACTGTGTAGGAACTACGAAGTTGAAGAATGGGATAGTCTTTGTAGGAGCAGCGTCGATTGAGTGGTCAAGGATAGCGTCGATGATACCACGTGTATCGCGGATAGAGATACGCTTGCCTGTACCGTTCCAACCTGTGTTAACGAGGTATGCCTTAGCACCACTCTTCTCCATCTTCTTAACCAATTCCTCAGCGTACTTAGTTGGGTGCAACTCCAAGAATGCCTGACCGAAGCAAGCAGAGAATGTTGGAGTAGGCTCGG
>CAKQXI010000043.1 GCA_934281565.1 uncultured Prevotella sp. | reverse complement strand
AGCCACCACCAAGGTTACAGCCGTCAGCAAAACGGTGATAAATAGTGTAAAGTTCATAAAAAATTATAACGTTATTGTTTATATGCTTCTAAGCGACTGCAAAGGTAATAAATAATTCGCAAACTTATCCAAAGATTTGGAAAAAAGTGAGAAAAAAAAGAAAATCTCCGTACCAACTCCGTACCAAGTTTACCCCTGCTTCGATATACTACGCTCCCGCAGATTACACAGATCTATTTTCACAAGTAAGTCACTGAATTTCGTAAATGACTTACAGAAATTCCTCAGTGACTTACAAAATTTTCTAAGTATCATACTTACGAGTAACAAGTATGATACTTAGATTTAGAGAAACAAAGATTAGTATTCTCGCTCTATCAATTCAAGACACATACGGCTGTTGTGATAAGGGCATTTCCAGAAGCCAGCCTTGTCATCTTCCTTGTTGACAGTACCGTCTTCAAGTATAGCCCAATGCCACTCTCCGTTCTTTGCATCAACAAGAAATTTCTGAACATAATTCCAACAATGGATGGCTTTTTCCAAAGCTTCTTCATTCTGGAAATATTGATAAAGGTCGATATGCCCGATAATGTTCTCACACTGCACCCACCATTGGCGTTGCAAGTCATAATGGTCATTATCTTTCCAATGCTCATACACCATACTGCCATCAGCCTTAAGTCCCTCATCAGCTGCATCTGCAATTCGCCTGATAATATGTTCTATCTTCTGGAGGACTGCCTTGTCGCCCAAGACCAAGGCTGTTTCATGAAGCAACCAAGAAGCTTCTATGTCATGCCCAAAGCTCTCTATATTACGTTTTCCTTGCCACTCATCATTAAAGAAAAGATCGAGATGATAAGTATCTTCATTGAGCAATTTATCAGTAAATATATCCAACAGAGTACGGATACTTTTCTCCAAAGCTGCATCTTTCCAAACACGATAAAGGTTGGTGTATGGTTCAATGATATGGAGGTGAGTATTCATCGTGCGAGAACCATTCTCATCTTTGTCACTAAGGCGCATATCAGCGATAGGTTGCCAGTCACGAGTCAATGCCTCTATATAACCTACATTCTTGCTATCAAAAGTATGTGTCTCTATATCATGATAAAGCGAGATAGCGATGTCCAAGGCTTCCTTGTCACCTGTGGCACGAGCATATTCCGACATACCATAGATGGCAAAACCAATGGCATAAGTTTGCTTCTTGGTATCAAGTGGATTGCCTTTGTAATCAACACTCCAATAGACACCACCATACTCCTTGTCCAAGAAATGGTCACGCACATACTCCTTGGCGCGTGTGGCTGCCTCCAGATACTCAGGTTTCTTCAATACTCGATAGGCTGCCGAAAAAGCCCAGAGTATACGAGCGTTCATGATGGCTCCTTTCTCTGCCTCTGGATGTACCATGTCATGACCATCCACACGACCATAGAAACCACCGTTCTCATGATCGACGACCTTATCTATCCAATAGTTGAGGATGTTTTTCTCCAATACATCCTTCATCGTTTCTTTCAATGCTTGCATATCTTTTACCTTACTATCTTTATTTTTCTATACTACGAACTTTCTTCAGCTCGTCATTGATTTCATGGATTTTCTCCGTGGTCAACGGATAGAAATATACCACAACCATAGAGAGCAACGCCACTGCCGCAGGAATGAAACTCATCAGGAGGCGCAAACAGAAAAGAGCTGAGTCTGGCTGAGTCACCGCACCCTTTGCCAAGATAGCTGGGTCTGTGATATAACCTACTCCACTCAACAACCATACTACCGCAGAGCCACCGATGGCTCCTCCAAACTTCTGCGCCATGGAACTGGATGAGAAGATAAGCCCCGTAGAAGCTGTCTTGAACTTCAGTTCGGCGAAATCACTTACATCAGCATACATACTCCATACCAACGGCGACATGATACCTGTCAATATTGAGATGATAACTTGGAAGACCAGCATCAACCAATAACCTACGCCATTACAAGGGATGAAGAAAAAGCCTATGCTGAACACGATAAGTGCCAAATCGACCAAGATAAAAGTTGTCTTCTTGCCCAACTTATTGGCAATAGGCACGGTGATGGAAACACCCAGCATATTGCTTACCTCACCTACTCCCAAGAACAAACCGCCATAAAAAGCGATTTGAGTGGCAAAGAACATCAAGGAAGCATCGCCAGGCACAATATCCGCAAAATAGTATGCTACCGTAGAACCACGCACGGTATTGAACAAATTGAAACAAAGCGCCGCACCTATCAATAGCCACCAAGGTTTGTTCTGCAACAAAGAAGATATATCACTACCTACTGACACGGTGGAAACAGTCTTTAGATGTTCCTTGGTCAAAGAGAAGCAAAGCAAGAAAAGCACAAAGCAAGCCACTGCTATCGCTACCATTGCCCAGAACCAACCTTTAGCTGTGCTATAACCGCCAAATAGATTGGTCAATGGTTCCCACAAGAATAGGGAAATAAATGAACCACCATAGGCAAAGAACATACGGAAACTGGAGAAGACCGTCTTCTCGTTGCTATCGTCGGTCATTACGCCTAACATGGCACCGTATGGCACATTGATAGCCGTATAAACAGTCATCATCAAGATATAAGTGACATAAGCCCAAACCAGTTTTGCTCCATACTCCCAATCTGGGGTCGTGAACAAAAGAATACCTGCAATGGAGAAAAACGGTGCTACCCAAAGCAAATAAGGACGATACTTACCCCAACGAGTATGCGTACGGTCGGAGATAATACCCATCATCGGGTCACTTACGGCATCCCAGACACGGGTTATCAACATCAAGATACCTGCGTCCACCAATGACAGCCCGAATATATTGGAATAGAAGAATGGCAGGTAATATGAGAATATCTTCCAGAACATACTGCTGGACATATCACCGAAGCCATATCCGATTTTTTCTTTTAAACTAGCCATTATGTTATGTAATGTTTGATTATTATTCAACGATTAACTCTCTTGCCCAAAGGGTAAAAGTAAAAGAACCCTCTCCCCACCCTATGACAGGCAGAGAGAAGGTATCCCGAAAATCATCTTTTTCCTTAACTATTTATTTAATGTAGACTTATTCTTTGCTACCAACTTCTTGATGGTCTCTACACTGAGGGCTGTACGATAACCATCCTCTGGCGTATTCATGCAGTAATCAACCAACTTGTCTATCGTGGAGGTCGCTACGTGCATACGAGTATCAGAAGAAGCATAATAGATAAACACCTTGCCATCCTCGTCGGCTATCCAACCATTGGCGAAAGTAACATTCATCACATCACCAATGTATTCTTCACCTTGCGGTACAAGAAGATAACCACCAGGTTGAGCTATCACACGCGTAGGATCATCAAGGGCTGTCATATACATATAGAGCACATAACGAAGACCGCTGGCACAACCACGTACGCCATGAGCCAAGTGCAACCATCCCTTGGGAGTCTTGATTGGATGAGGTCCCTCACCATTCTTTACCTCCTGAATGGTATGGTAATGACGGGCATTGATAATCTTCTCCTCTTTAACCTCTGCATGGGTTATGTCGTCAACCAAAGCCCAACCTATGCCACCACCAGAACCTGCATCAATGAAGCCATCCTGTGGACGGGTATAGAAAGCATACTTGCCATCGACGAACTCTGGGTGTAATACAACATTACGCTGCTGACTCTTGGACTTCAAGTCTGGAAGACGTTCCCAATTGACGAGGTCTTTGGTACGTGCTATACCTGCAGTAGCAGTAGCTGCGCTCAAATCACCCGGTTGGCTATCGTCGTGACGCTCTGCACAGAAAACACCATAGATATAACCATCCTCATGAGCAGTAAGGCGCATATCATAGATATTGGTAGCAGGAATGACATCCTCTGGCATGGTGATAGGTTCATCCCAGAAACGGAAGTTATCTACACCATTAGGGCTTTCAGCCACAGCAAAGAAACTCTTGCGGTCAGCACCCTCTACACGAACAACCAAGAGATATTTACCATTCCATTTAATGGCACCAGAATTGAGGGTAGCGTTCATCATGATGCGCTGCATCAAGTATGGATTGCTTTTCTCATCGAAATCATAACGCCACTCTAATGGGGTATGTTCTGCAGTCAAGATAGGATATTTGTAACGATCATAGATACCATTACCCCACTCTACAGGCTCATTCTTGCGGCTCAACAATTCCTCGTGATGAGCACGCAAAGCCTTTACTTTGTCTTGAAATGTTGTCATAGTCTTTATTTATGTTATTTTTACTTGATTTTCTGAATATCTTTCACGAACAGGACACGCTTCTGTTTCTTAAACTTATTGAAATCCTGAACAGAAATATCACCAACACCCGGCAAGTATGCTTCCTCTGGCTTATCCCAGGCATTGCGCCAGAAAAGCACATAACTCAAATTATACTGCTTCAATACAGGATAGAGCACCTTGGTAAACCAGTTTGTTTTCTTGGCGATACCACGGCAACCAGTCTCGGTCAACGCTGCAATCTTGCCTGTCTTCTTGGAGGCCTCTACCAATAAATCAAGTGTTTCTTTCAGCTTAGTCTTATAAGTGACATCATTGTTGTCAAACTCATAGAAGTCAATTCCTATGAGGTCAACAAAAGAATCACCCGGATAACGCTCCAAGAAACGGTCAAGTGTCTTCTCGCTGCCAAGGTTTGGAGACCAAGCCCAGACAATGTTGTTGCATCCCGCATTAGTAAGCATGTGATAGGTCTTTGTGTAAAGCAAGTTATACTCTGCAGGTGTACAAACATTAGCGCACCACCAGAACCAATTACCGTTCATCTCATGCCAAGGGCGGAAGATAACAGGTACAGTCTTGCCGTCTGCTGTCTTTAGTGATTTAATAAAGTCGGAAACCTTGTTGAGCCATCCATCGAATTTCTTTTCTATCTTATTATCCGTAAGGATTTTCTTCACAGCCTCGCCCTCAAAGTTCCAAGCGTTCTCTCCATTGACCGGATTCCAAGGATGCCAACTCAAGGTAACGATGCCTCCACGCTCATACTGGGCTACAATTTCTTTTCTCATACGGTCGAAAGGCACACCATCGATATTTTCCTTGCTATCAAGCTCTATCTTACCAAGATCGAAGCCCATGATGGCAGGATAATCACCTGTGGTCAAGAGCACATCGCTCTTACCCTCGTCCCATTTCCATGTCGTACCATATACAGGGTCGTCTTGATGACCCACCATAATACCTTCTTGCTGTAATTTCCTTAAGCGAGCTATCAACTGCTTTGCAGGAGTCATCTGCTTCTTTGCACAACAAGACTTTGTCTGATTTTCCGCACAAGAAGTAGCACCAGTAGTGCCATCGACATTCTGTGCCATGGCTCCCTGCATGGCTAATATGCAAAAAGCACTCACAAATAATCTCTTAATTATCATATAGCTTTAAATTTATTATTAGTTAAGGTTTACTTCAAATGTTCCACAAGGAAGTGTTGCCACTCGTCCCACTGCTCTTGATACCAATAATGACCCGTCATCTGATAGATGCTCAATGTCTTTGGTGCCTTGATCGTATTATAAAGACCATACGCTGATGTCGGGGGCACAACTTCATCGTTGTATCCAAAGCTATACCATCCCGGTACTGTGATACGTTTGGCAAAATTGACACCATCATAATAACGTGCGCCCTCCAATCGAGCCTGTGTCACCACATCCTGTTTTCCTGCAGTAGTAGCTTTTCCATTTTGGTAGAAATAATGAGGCCATCCACCTGCCACTCCATGAAGCTCCGCCTCATAATCACACATGGCATCATGAACGGCAGCCAAGAACGTGATACGCTTGTCAAGCGCAGCCACTGCCAAAGAAAGGAAACCACCTTGCGAAGCACCTGTAACACCTATGGTCTTGCCATCCCATTCAGAGAGAGAGGAGATATAATCCACTGCACGAACAGCACCTGTGACAATACGCTTGTAAGCATTCTTGTCACGATTTTCGAGATTTGTATCCCAGTAACCATCCAAGGCACCATTCAACAAATTATCATATACCTTTTGTTGCATTGTAACAGGAATGCCATGCACACCTATCTCAAGAACGATACAGTTGCTCGGAGCGGTATAGGTATCACCTCCATAAGGGCGAACACCAGCTCCAGGCACACGCAACAAGGCAGGATACTTGCCTGTTTTCACAGGTATGCTCAAAATGCCGTACATCCTGGAGTCACTGCGATTATTGACAAAACTAATCTCGAATACGTTTTTATCTTTTGTACAACGTTCTGGCAAGAGAACCTTAGTAGGATTTAGGTCGTTCTGGCGAGCCTCATCCAATGTATTCTTCCAAAAAGCATCGAAATCCTTAGGTTCTTGTGCAAAAGGCTTAATTCGCTCTGGCGAGAACGCAGCAGTACAAAGTCCTTCATAGTCCCTGCCATCCACATGGGCGGTAACTTTAAGGCGATAGAAGCCTGGAGTTTTCATTTCTCCCGTCCATGCCATCGTACCATCTTTGAGGATTGCGTTCTTCTTTACATCAGGATACATCACTGGACCTGCCTCATAACTTACTTTCACTTGGTTCAGCAAAGTGCCAGACTTACGAACATTCACAATAAATTTAGCTTTCTCCCCTATTGTGTAATTCCAATCTTGATGGTCAGGGATAACCGTCACGACAATATTATTGCCCCTGATTTGTGCACTAGAGCTCAAAGAGCCTAGCACACTCATCAGAAGGACTATAATTATTAACCTAAAACTTTTCATCGTAAAATTGTATCAGTTGTTTTTAATTATTAAGCTCACATATCTTTTCGGGTGCAAAGTTATAATAAATCACCGAAACCCACCGACACTTTTTTGCTCATTAATAATACTATCATTTCAATCCTATTATTAATGAGCAGTTTTAAGTAGCAATATACCTTTATTATACATAAAAGGAAATTACTTTCCTATATGGTTCATCCTATCTACTTGTTCTTTGACTACACTTAGAGTAGACTCATCTGAGCTGAACACAGAATTCAATCCCTGTGCCTCTTGAGCAGGATCGCCAGTATAGTCATCACCATCCTGCCACTGCTCATGTTGAGGATTAGCAAAACCACCCCATGCCCAGAAATTACAACCGGCGAAATAGCCACCAGACTCGGCATTGTCGGCTACAAGACTGAACACATACTTATAGTAACCGTCACGAGCCTTGGTAGATGTTGCCTTGGAGAACTTGAAGCCATCACGTGGATAACCAAACTCCTCCATTACCAATGGCTTTTTGAGACGGGCGCAAACATCAAGATGCTCATCTATATACTCCTTGGTATTCTTGCAAGCAACGCCTAAATCCTCGAACAAACTTTCTTTCTTTGCCCATCCCCAGTTGTAAGGCCAAAGATGAACATTCAGATAATCTATGTTCTTGTCTGAGCAAACACGTTCAAACCATTTAATATCCATTTCAAAGCCAACCTTGCCCTCACTGCCAAGACTAATCAAATGATTATTGTCTAGAGAACGCATCAACTTAGCAGCCTTGAGAAGCCATCCCTCGAAAGCAGGAAGCCCCTCCTTGCTGAACGAGCGAGGCTCATTGCCTATCTGCCAAGACATGATGGCAGGGTCGTCCTTGTATTTCTTCTTTGTATATCTGTTGGTTCTGGTGAGGATAAACTTCACATAGTCGTAGAACAACTCTTGCGCCTTGGTATTGGTAGCAAACTGAGAAGCATATTTAACGTATGCAGGATAGCCATCCTCATTAGGAAGCACAGCCTTGCCTGCACCTACCTGCTCCAGATAATAGCTATAACCGCCACTCCATTCCCAAGCATTATTGAGATAGAGCACAGCCACCATCTTCCGCTTGCCCATCTCCATCAAAAGATAGTCAAGACCTGCAAGGATAGTATCATTATATACGCCAGGTGCTTTCTGGAGAATTGGACGAACTTTGCAAGAAATATCATCACGACCATCCGAACCTACGAGGATGCGCAGGTTGTCTATGCCCATAGCCTTCATGTGATCAAGTTCCTTGCATAGACGCTCACGATTGCCACCCTGTCCTTCTGAACCGAGAATAGCACCATACCAGAAGTTGGTACCAACATAGTAATATGGTTTATCATCACGAACAAAATGTCCGTCTTTCACCTGTACAAAATCAGACTTAGCTGAAAGATTAAATGCTGTCAAAGCCATCAAAAAGGTTATTAAAATTTTCTTCATTAAACTTTGTTTTTAGATTTATAAATATTTGTGGCGACAAAATTAAGCATTTTATTTCAAAAAGCATAATACTTTCTTATCAAATGCTAATACTTTTCCACATGATAACGTACCAATCCAGGCATCGGTGCTTGCATGATCTTTACTTGCCCACAAGAATGTTCATCCACAAAAATATTGTCCAAGGCATCACGAAAATGATAGGCGATGCTCCCCACAAAGCCGATAGGTAGCTTCTCATAGGTACCTACCCCTGACTTTTCTTCAAGATATTGAAGATAAGGAACTATATTTTTTTGGTAGAACTGATTGAAACTTTCCAATATCATCCGATAAATAGCCATTGCGTCTTCCATTTCATCCGTTCCTTCCTCTCGTTTCTCCCCCTCGGCAATCTGCTGCGACAAGAAAGGAGCAATGGATGCCAAGAAACGATTAGCCAATGGCTGGCGATATACTTTATTGATGACATCAGCATACGTTAAACCAGACCAAGCAAGAAACTTTGCCTTCAACCTTTCGGACAAAGTACCTTTAAAGATACCATTTAGGAACAGCTTGCCCAATACGGCACCGCTTCCCTCATCGCCAAGGATATACCCCAACGGTGGTGTGTTCATCACTATCTTTTCTCCATCATACAAACAACTGTTGGCACCCGTACCCAAGATGCAAGCTATACCAGACTTATTGCCAAACAAGGCACGAGCTGCTCCTAACAAGTCACTCTGAGCATCCACACTTGCCTTTGGGAAAGCCTCGCTCAACAAAGCGTTCATCTTCGGCTTCATTGCTTCCGTTATACCACTCCCATAAAAATAAACTTCAGTTGGTTGTTCTGGCAACTTCAATTCTTCTTGAAGGATGTGAAGGATACCTGAGTCCGTCTCATGAAAAGGATTGACACCTTGTGTCTTACGAGCACACCTTACCTGCCCTTGGCTATCTATCAAGGACCAATCTGTCTTGGTACTTCCACTATCTGCTATCAGTTTCATATTCTTATCATTATTCGTATAGAAATATTATCTACACCTATTTATATATAAATACCTCGTTTTCCTATTTTACATCACTGCAAAAATAAATAAAATCGCCGAGAAAGCCTAAAGATATACGCTAATATTTCAAAAAAGAAAACTTTCTCTTTGATTATTCTTTATTTTTAATTAACTTTGCAGACAAAATAACGAATTATGAAAAAGAAGTTATCACTTATATTCATATTGCTGGCTACATTCGTACTACAAACTCATGCCGTATTGAAAGAAGCCAATTTGGACACAACACTCTTTATGTTGCGTACCGAACTGTCTACCTATCATTTGGACTTAGAAAGACAAAACCAAAGGATCAAGGCAAGGCAGCAAGAAACTATCAAGGAACTGATCACTATCATGACACAGGCCGACCAAAACTCCATCATGCTCTATTCGCAGCGGAATGGATACATCTTCGACCTAACATACGCTTGCCATGAGGCTACGGAACAATTCAAGAAGTTTAAGTCGAAATCTGCTCCTTTTCGCAGTATCATTCAAAAGAACGACCAAGAAGTAGCTCGTTTCGACTCACTTATCAATTACCTTTATGGTATGAACACCATGTTCATGAGCCAAGGAGCACAGATAAACAGAAACGTGGACTTAACCTTGGCTGTAAACATACGTAGACAGTTGGTTGAGCGACAGCAACAACTAACCGATTATATTAAAGCATACGATCGAACAGAGACTAAGTTGAAAGCCCTCAACGACTATGCCAACCACAGATACAGCGACATACAAAACAGTATCTTCAGCAATGGAGGTGACAATTACATCAAGATACTTAGTCAAATCAGCAGGAACTACAAAAATGCCAAAAGCTCCATATTCGAGAAATACCGACCTGCACCAGGAATGATGTCACAATGGGATGTAAGGATTATCTTCATCTTGTTCAGTCTGATCTTGTTCCATGGCATCATTTCCGTTATCCTCAATCTCTTTGTGATAAGGATTGTCATAACTTATTTGGTCAAGAAAGGGCTATTTGAAAGTATCAAAGAGGGCTTCTTGGCAAAACGTACCTGTATCATCATGGCGATGACCGTCGTAACTTTCGCCATTATCTTAGGTATCGTCCGTATCGTAGCTCACCAGAACTTTATCATCATGGCAAGCCAACTGCTGGTAGAGTTCGCATGGTTGATTGGCGTTGTCTTACTATCACTGTTGCTACGTGTCGGCAATGAGCAAATCAAGAGTGCTTTCCGCATTTACTCACCATTGATGCTGGTAGGTTTCATTGTCATCTTCTTCCGTATCATCTTGATACCAAACGACTTGGTAAACCTCGTATTTCCACCTGTCCTTGCACTCTGCACCCTATGGCAATGGAATGTAATACGCCGTCAGCATAACAATGTACCACGCACAGACAAAGTCTATGCCTATATATCACTTGCCGTATTCGTAACAAGTAGCATATCCTCATGGATAGGCTTCACCTTGCTTTCCGTACAGATTATTATTTGGTGGACCATGCAGCTCACTTGTATCTTGACATTGACTTGCATTGAGGGATGGCTTACCGTATATGCCAAGAAGAACAAACTTGCACAGAAAGCTATCACAGACAAGTGGATTTATCGCTTTATATACAAGGTCTTGCTACCTATCGGCGGTGTATTGTCATTCATCGTATCAATCTATTGGGCTGCAGATGTATTCAACATGAGCGACACCACATGGATAATCTTCAACAAGGAATATATCAAGACCAGCAACTTCACGGCTTCGCTGTTCAGCGTAACCCAAGTTGCCTGCCTATACTTTATATTCAAGTATATCAACATCACATCGACCGACTTGATGCGTCACCATTTCGAGAAACAAGATCCATCGTCGGCTGCGAGCAAGATTGTGATGTTCAAGAACGTGCAACAAGTCTTAGTATGGGGCATATGGTTGATGATAACCCTAACCGTATTCCACGTAGGAAAGTCATGGTTACTCGCTATCTTCGCAGGTTTATCTACAGGTCTTGGTTTCGCATCCAAGGATATATTGGAAAATATCTATTATGGTATCTCACTGATGATGGGTCGTGTCAAGGTAGGTGACTACATCATCTGTGATGGTACACGAGGAAAAGTGAGTAGTATTAGCTACACCTCAACAATGCTGGAAGCAACAGATGGCTCGGTGATTGCATTCCAAAACTCCCAGCTCTTTGCCAAGAACTATAAGAACATGACCAAGAACCACGGCTATGAGCTTGACATCCTTGAAGTAGGCATCGCATACGGCAGCAATGTAAAGGAAGTAAAGAAACTCTTGGTAGAAGAGTTGATGAAACTCGATTGCATCTATCATGAGAAAGGTGTAAAAATCGTATTGAAAAGTTTCGATGACAACTGTATCACGCTCAAGGTCTTGGTATGGGTCAATGTACTTACTCAATATGCCGATGATGGCAGAATCATGGAATGTATCTATGACACATTGAATGAGCATAACATTGAGATACCGTTCCCACAACGTGAGATTACCATCAAGAATGTTACTAATCAGAATATTGGTTTATAAAAAACACAGATAAAATACAATGGCAACAACATTTATAGCAGGTCCATGCGTTATAGAGTCCAAGGAGTTATTGGAAACAGTAGCTACTGAACTTGTACGCATCAATAAGCGACTTGGAACAGACATCATATTCAAGGCTTCATTCGACAAAGCCAACCGTACGTCCATCCACTCTTTTCGTGGTCCTGGATTGGAAAAAGGTTTGCAGATGCTTGCAGACATCAAACAGACTTTTGGGTTACGTGTTACTACGGACATTCATGAAAGTTATCAAGCAGAAGCAGTAGGTGAAGTGTGTGATATTTTGCAGATACCCGCTTTTCTTTGCCGACAAACAGACCTCTTGGTTTCCGCTGCTAAGACTGGTAAGATTGTGAATATCAAGAAAGCACAATTTTTGAGTGGTAAAGATATGAAATATCCTGTAGAGAAGGCTTTGGAGAGCGGCGCCAAGGAAGTTTGGCTCACAGAACGTGGCAACTGCTTTGGATACAACAACCTTGTGGTAGACTTCCGTAATATTCCTGATATGCAAGAGATTGTACCTAACGTCATTATGGATTGTACCCATAGTGTACAACGCCCAAGTGCTGGTGACGGTAAAACAGTGGGCGACCGTAAGTTTGTACCAGCCATGGCTAAGGCAGCAAAGGCATTTGGTGCCAACGGTTACTTCTTCGAGGTACACCCAGACCCAGATAATGGAAAGAGTGATGCTGCCAATATGTTGGAATTAGACAAATTAGAGGCTCTCATAGCTGATTTACTCGCTTAAAAAGTATATTATATTATTTGAGCAAGTATATTATATTACTTTGCCAAGTATATTATATTACTTGCCCAAGTAGCTTAATAGGCTTCATGGCACATTGAAGTAAGCTTCATTAAAAAAGAACATTTTTCAAAGAAAATCATGGATTACAAGATAAACGATATTGAAGACAAGACGGTTCGCTCTTATGGCGAGCAAGCTCTTCGTGACGAAGCTCAAGCCATACTCGACCAAATTTCCCACATGGATGATAATTTTGAGAAAGCAGTCGACATGATGTTCCACTGCCAGGGAAAGATTATCGTAACAGGTGTGGGCAAGAGCGGACACGTGGGAGCCAAGATTGCCGCTACCTTAGCCTCAACTGGCACACCTGCCTTCTATATCAACCCACTGGATGTGTATCATGGCGACCTTGGCGTGATGACCAACAAGGATGTGGTTCTTGCCTTGAGCAATAGCGGACAGACCGATGAATTGCTCCGCTTTATCCCAATGGTGCTCCACATGAACGTGCCCATCATCTCCATCACAGGCAATCCAGACTCATTGTTGGCAAAATACTCCAATTATCACATCACCGTGAAAGTTAAAAAAGAGGCTTGTCCACTCAATCTCGCTCCTACCAGCAGCACCACAGCAGCATTGGCTATGGGTGACGCATTGGCTATCGCATTGATGCAAGTACGTCATTTCAAGCCACGTGACTTCGCACAGTTTCATCCTGGTGGAGAACTGGGGAAACGACTTCTTACCACGGCAGAAGATGTTATGCGCAAAGATAATCTTCCTATCATCCCCAAGGATATGCACCTCGGCGAAGCTATCATTCATGTAAGCAAGGGCAAACTTGGATTAGGCGTATCCCTTGATGCAGAGCATAAAGTGATTGGTCTGATTACCGATGGCGATATTCGCCGTGCAATGGAAAAATGGCAAGCTGAGTTCTTTAACAGAACTGTAAGTGACATCATGACCACAACACCAAAGATGGTTACACCTAACACAAAGATTACAGAAATACAGAGAATTATGCACCAGTACAAGGTCCATACGGTATTGGTCGTAGATGAGGAAAACCATTTGATAGGCATCGTAGACCATTATGCGTGTATGGTTTAATTAAGAATCAAGAATTAATAATTTATAATTAAAAAGCAAATAGATTATTGGGGAGTTAGGATGAAACTCAAAAGCACTTTATTGGTAATAACATTATGGCTGTCTTGCTTGCTATGCAGCGCACAAACCAGTGATTCTCTGATTGCAAATCAACTTCGTGGGAAAGGCATCCGCTTTTCTCACGATAATTCTGTTACGCTCTTGATGAACGGACAGGAGAAATTTGATGATTTGTTCCAAGCCATCCGACAAGCCAAACATAGTGTACATCTGGAATATTTCAACTTTCGTAATGACAGTATCGCAAGCTTGCTTTTCGATTTATTGGGCGAAAAGGTAAAGGAAGGTGTTAAGGTTCGTGCTCTCTATGATGGCTTCGGCAATGCTTCCAACAACAGACCTCTACGCAAAAAACATATCAAGGAAATCAGAGCAAAAGGCATTGAGATTTATGAGTACAAACCTATGAGATTTCCTTGGATAAACGGTGTTTTCAATCGTGACCACCGTAAGATTGTTGTAATCGATGGACAAATAGCCTACACTGGAGGCATGAATGTTGCCGATTATTACATCAAGGGTACTAAAGTGGTTGGCTCGTGGAATGATATGCACTGTCGCATTGACGGTAGCGAGGTGAATACCCTGCAGAAGATATTCCTCAAGATGTGGAACAAGGTAAGCGGGCAAAACGTACACGGACCAGAGTATTATAGATATAAGAGACAAGATTATCTGGTAGAAAACTTGAAACCAGACACCACGGCTACGGCATACAAGAAGATGGTGGGTATCATCAACCGTGAACCTCATATCAGCAAGGACATCATTCGCTATTTCTATGTCAATGCCATCAATGATGCCAAAGACAGCATCAAGTTGATAAGCCCCTACTTCACCCTCAGTCATAAACTGAAAAAAGCATTGAGAAACGCTGTGAAACGTGGTGTTAAGGTTGAGATTATGCTAAGTACCAAAAGTGATATACCACTGACACCAGACTGTGGCTTCTATAATGCCCATAAATTAATGAAAGCTGGTTGTAATATCTGGATGTACACACCAGGATTTCACCATACCAAGATTATCATGGTGGATGGTAAGTTTTGTACTGTAGGAAGTGCCAATCTCAATGCCCGAAGTCTCAGATGGGATTATGAGGAAAACGCAGTTATCCTGGACTCATGCACTACCCGACAATTGGACAATCTCTTTGAGAGAGATAAAAAGGATAGTTTCTTGCTGACACAAGCAAAATGGGATGAGTGGAGAACTGGTTGGCAAAAATTCAAAGGGTGGTTCGCTGCCAAGGTCCTTTCCGCTTTCCTTTAGATAAATGTTTAATATTTACTTGCACTGACAAATGGAACATCATATAGACAAAATGCCAGAATTGGCTATCATAGACAGCAATACCTTGGCTGTAATAGGTCTCAAACAGTTGTTGGAAACCGTGATGCCAATGATGAACATCCATAGTTTCGGGGCTTTCAATTCATTTGAAGCCTCGGAACCCGATCATTTCATGCACTACTTCGTATCGATGCATATCCTTTTGGCCAATCGCTCTTTTTTCATGAAAGGCAATCGCCAGCGTCGCACCATCGTGCTAACCACCAACAACGACCCAAACTCACAGTTACAAGGATTTCACTGTCTATGTGTAAATGTACCAGAAAGTATATTGGTCAAAGAATTGCTTGCCTTGCAACACTTGGGACATCCACATGGTGAGCACTTTCCACCAATGGCTGCAACAATGACTACCCAACAAGACAAACTACTTTCTGACAGGGAGATTGAAGTATTGGCACTGGTGGCACAAGGTAAGATTAACAAGGAAATAGCCGACCAACTGTGCATCGGACTCACTACTGTCATCACCCATCGCAAGAATATCCAAGAGAAACTTGGACTGAAAAGCGTATCGGCCCTCACCATTTATGCCGTAATGCATGGCTACGTAGACATCAATAACATATAATGATGATGCCTAATTATCGTGAACGATACCTATAAATAATGATAAAGCCGCCCTTGGATATCCAAGGGCGGCTTTATCATTTCATTTAAAAAACATATATTTTTTAGAGTTTGACAGCAGAAATATCAACCAAATTATTAACAATAGCATAAATTGTGAGACCTGCTGGCGAATGAATTTGCAGTTTCCTTGCG